>JAWUYS010000159.1:0-13704 GCA_034110685.1 Neptunomonas sp. | reverse complement strand
CTGCAGCTAAAGAAGCTGGTGCTGCTGGCGAAGCTCTTTTAGCTGAAAATGCTAAGCGTGAAGGCGTTTTCGTACTTGAATCTGGTCTTCAATACGAAATCACTGAAGCAGGCAATCCTGAAAGCGATAAACCGACAGCGGCCTCTACTGTTCGTGTGAATTATCACGGCACCTTCCCTGATGGTAAGATTTTTGATAGTTCGTATGATCGCGGACAACCAGCTGAGTTCCCAGTGAACGGCGTTATTGCAGGCTGGACTGAAGCTCTACAGCTAATGAACACGGGTGCAAAATGGCGCTTAACTGTTCCTTACCACCTTGCTTATGGCGAACAAGGTTCACCAGGCGGCATCCCACCATTTGCTACGCTAGGGTTTGATGTAGAACTACTCGACATTCTGTAAGCAGTTGCAGAAACCGGGCAATACACATGCCCGGTTTTATTTCCCATTTTTACCCGAGGCCTTCATGAAACTTCACTACCAACAACATGGCACAGGTACACCTCTGGTTATCCTTCATGGCTTATTTGGTACGCTGGAGAACTGGGGTAGCCAAATTAAAACACTGTCTGAGCACTTCCAAGTCATTGCAGTAGACATACGCAACCATGGACGCAGCCCTCATTCCGACACCATGAACTACACCGTAATGGTTGAAGATATTATCGAGCTTCTCGATGAACTAGGGCAGGACTCAGTCGATTTAATGGGACACTCGATGGGTGGAAAAGTCGCCATGCAATTGGCACTCACCTACCCAGAACGTATACAGAAACTGATTGTTGTTGATATATCGCCTGTCACTTATCCTCACCATCATAAAGATGTTTTAAAAGGGCTGTTCTCGATAGATCTTGAACAAATCAAATCGCGTACTGAAGCAGACAAGCAACTTGGCGCTTACATTAGCGAACCAGGCGTTAGAGCTTTTTTATTGAAAAACCTCTATCGAGATAACAATAAGCAATTCCAATGGCGAATGAACTTAGCTGCACTCAGCAAGGCATATAGCAATATCAGCGAAGCACCTTCAGGAACGGCTTTTACTGGTAATACATTATTCATTAAAGGTATCGAATCTGACTATATTCAAGCAGAACATCGTGATTCAATATTAGCGCTATTCCCTCAAGCAACATACAAGCTAATACAGGGTGCAGGACACTGGCCTCATGCGGAAAAACCTGCCATCTTCACTAAGCTGCTACTCAACTTTTTGCAAGCTTGATGGCATGCTTCAAGCCTCAGCAATAGAAACCTTTAGCTTACGACATCACATAGTTTTTAAGACGATTTTTAAAAAAGAGTGGGACTCAAACACTAGCGATTTTAGTGAACAAGCACACTACACATTCTTATCAATGATGGTGCCTTCAGGGAAAAGCTTTTGAAACACGCCTGCATCAACCAAGCGTAGATTAATATCATGCAGGGTTTTATTGATATCGTTCAAGCGACTATTAAACTCTTGCAAAGATTCTGTCACAGCTTGTGCCGACGCTGTTGTTTCTGCATTTATCTGTGCAAGAGTTTTTCTGTCTTTATTCTTATCACCCGATTCTTGTTCGTCTTTGTCAGAATCTTTTGAACTATTTATCTCTTTTTCATTTTTAACATCATCATTAATACGACTCGATTTATCTGCCGCATCAAGCTCATCGGTTTGTGTAACTTTTTCATTTGGCGATTCAAGCAGCGCCATTTCTGCTTGGGCCTCTGTTGCCATAACACGCGCTTGAGCGGCAACCCGGCGATCTTGAACAGAGGGCTCAGGTACAGAAAGTGCTGCACGAATAATAACTTGAGCCTTTTCCAGAGTAGCACGTGGATCACCAGCCACCGCAGAGGTATCAATACTAACATCCCCCCCTACTGCATAAAGCTGCCCATCCGGACCTTTTTGATAACTAAAGTTGGGAGCTGATGCGAAAGCACCACCAATTGAGGCATGTATTCGCTCATGGTTTTTAACTTCACGATCCCGCTGGGCAAGATTCTGAGTAACAGCTTTATCTGCCTCTACCTGCTGAGAAGACTTATCCGATGATTGATGAGTGGTTGCTTGGCTGGCAGAGACACTTGTTTGGCTAACAGACGCGCCTTGCGAGGAGAGCTTGTCTACATTTTTTGCTGGATCAGCTATCGCGGCCTGCGTTTGAGAACCAGAAGAAGACAGATGGGTTTTAGATTGATCTGACGTAATAGCTTTGGCCGCAGAAGCACTCTCGTTCTGCGCTGATATGGCCATTACTGAAGAGTAATTGCTAATAATCACCCTGCTATCCTTTCTTTATTTAACCCAATTTAATAGCGAGCTAAACTTCATCCTTTTAAGAATTAAGCTCGCGTATCAATATTCGTACCTAACACTTCACCAGCATCTGTCACCACCTTGGTTGATGGTGCCTGTGCATTAGCATCTAATGTTGTTTCCGTTACCGCACTATTCAATGCTTTTCCAGAAGCGAGCTCAGGGACTTCAGGTTTACCACTGCCAACCTGGTCACTAGAAGATTTGAGCGTATTGTCTAACGTGCGGTTTAAACCAATAACGCCCGTTTGTAAGGCCCCAGTCACGTTCATAATACTAACCTACATACTAAGTTTAAAATGCAAAATAAATGTACTGCATCCACAGTATAGGACAACATTATAAATCTGGCTGTTTTTTGTACAGCTTTATACTATTAAACTACTAATATCCAAAAACTCTGCAACAGAGCTTGGCGATAAATCATCCAGAAAAGGGATTTCACCCAATAAAGGCGCATGAAACATAGTGTCTATCGTCGCAACATTATCTTCATAGCAGCTCATATCTGGATCAATGCGATTAGCCACCCAACCAACAAGCTGCAATCCATCTCTCACAATAGCCTCTGCCGTTAATAGTGCATGATTAATACATCCCAGCTTTACTCCAACAACGAGAATCACAGGAGTGCCCAACAATTTTGGTACATCAGCAAAAGTTTCTTTTCGACTAAAAGGAACTCGCCAGCCCCCCGCCCCTTCTATTAACAGAAAATCTGAAGGGTTCATCATCGAACCTTTACACAATGCCGCAATTCGATCTGCTGATAAACGCCTACCCGTTTGTTCTGCAGCAATATGCGGAGCAATCGGTGCCTCAAAAGCAATAGGGTTTACTTCGCTATAACTCAATTTAACACTGGCAGTTTTTTGTAATAACAGCGCATCACTGTTTCGCAATCCTTCTTCTGTCTGCACACAACCAGCGGCAACAGGCTTCAAGCCAATAGTTCGTAAACCTTGCTGATTGGCTTTTTCAAGCAAACCCGCGGTCACCACCGTCTTACCTACGTCAGTATCAGTTCCTGCTACAAAAAACTGTCGCTTGGCCATTAACGCTTCCTCAAAATCAGATAGAACACTTCATAACTTGCCGGCAGGCGCCCTTGCGGGTCACGAAACGACTCATACGCCTTTTTAAAGGCTTTCACTCTAGCAGGGCCCGTTAAGCCTTTGGCTTGCCCCGCATTCATATTATGTGCCCCGATCCCTTTGAGCTCATGAGTCAGTTCTTTTAAGTGTGAGTAATGCAAGACTCGCATCTCACTCTCGCTTTCCACTATCTCAAGATCGCTAGGCAGCGCTTCAACAAGCTTTTGCATAGATTGGAACTGATTAACATGTCGATAATCGTCTACGGTTGACCATGCCTCACGCAGCTCAAATAAGGTTTTAGGGCCAAGGGTCGCAAGGCACGCAACACCGCCTGACTGCAATATACGAGAGATCTCAGAAAAAAGCGCAGCGCTATTCTCACACCACTGAATCGCCAAACTTGAGAATACCACTGAAGATAATTGGCTTTTTAAAGGAAGACTCTCAGCATCACCACACACCCAGGAAACTTCATCACCTAACTTACGATGGCTACGAGCATGAGCCAGCATACCTGAAGCAATATCCAATCCTACTAAACGGCTCTCAGGGAATATGCTGTGTAATTGCGAAGTAAAATAGCCAGTGCCACACCCTAGATCTAAGAGGCTAGAAGACTTAGTAACCTCCATATCAGTAGGTAACTTAAGTAACAACTGGTGGCCGATATCTCGCTGCAAAGCAGCCGCGCTATCATAGGTAGAAGCCGCTTTACTAAAAGACTCAGCTACACGCTGCTTATTTATCAATTCACCCATGTTCTTTTATCGAATCAATAAATACCAGAACCGCCTGTAAAAAAGCCTCAGGGGATGATAAAAAAGGCAAATGGCCAGCGCCGGGAAAGCACACCGTTTGCTGCTGCGCCGTAGCCAGCGCTTGGATAGCATCAATCGTACTGCTAGGTACTAAGTGATCTTCACTTCCATACATATGCAGAACAGGACAATTCAATGTAGACAAGGACTCTCTAAGGTCATTTTCCAATAGAGCTAAGGTTGCTAACAGCTGCGTAGGCTGGCTATCAGCCAGAACTGCCTTGATCTGTTTTAGAATAGGTTTAGCTGCTTCACCACCTTGTATTTGCAGCATCGCAAAGCGTGATAATGTTTTCTGTGGTGAAGACTCTATCGCCGCTTTAAACTGGCGATACATCACGGGGTTCATTCCATGCTCCCAATCCTCTTTTTGTACAAAACAAGGATTAGAAGCGACAGTCATTAAAGCCTGTACTTTTTCAGGGTATTGGCTGGCAATTTGCAGAGCAACCATCCCCCCCAGAGACCAGCCTAGCCAATAGGCCGGCTGCACTAACGGCTCAGCAGCGCTGCTTTCTAGCTTACTGACAATAGAGGAGGCGACCTTCTCTAATGTCATGGCAGTGTCGGTGCTCGTTGAACGACCCAACCCAGGAAGATCAACAACGGTCACATAAAAATGTGGAATTAGTATGGGAAGGAGAGGGCTCCAAATGGAAGAGTTCATCCCCCAACCATGTAATAAAATCAGTGCAGGGTTCTCTTTACTGCCAAAAGACTCATGGTATAAGCCCATTACTTCACCTGATCCAAAGCATCTAGCAGACGATCAACATGCTCCAATGAATGGCTAGCACTGAGAGTTACACGAAGCCGTGCACTGCCATGAGGGACAGTTGGTGGACGAATAGCCGTAACAAACATTCCTTTATCACGTAACGCTTCACTCATAGCCATCGCCTTATCGGCATCTCCAATAAGAATAGGCTGTATAGGCGTTGGCGAGTCCATAAGATTTAGACCTAGCTGCTCGCAACCAACACGAAAACGTTTAATGAGAGCACTTAAATGCCCGCGTCGCCAGCTATCAGTTTGCACTAACTTAAGGCTAGCTCTTGTAGCGGCAGCAACAGCTGGAGGCATACTCGTCGTGTAAATATAAGTTCTAGCGTGTTGAATTAAGGTTTCAATTAGCTCTTCACTGCCAGCGACAAACGCACCAGAGGTACCAAACGCTTTTCCTAGAGTCCCCATCAACACGGGTAATTGCTGTTGAGACAGTCCAAAATATTCAGCACAACCTGCACCCTTATCACCTAAACAGCCAATGCCATGAGCATCATCTACCATTACCCAAGCATTATGCTCATTAGCAGTGTTACAAATAGCGGGCAGATCAGCTATATCACCATCCATGCTAAACACACCGTCCGTCACTACTAATAAGCGCCTTGCACTCGCTTTGCTCAAGCGTTGCGACAGACTATGAATATCATTATGTAAATAACGTTGAAAGCGTGCTCCACTGAGTAAACCGGCATCAAGTAACGATGCATGATTAAGACGATCTTCAAACACCGCATCTTGCTTATTTAACAGCGCATTAATCGTTCCAATGTTAGCCATATAACCGTTTGAAAAAAGCAGTGCTCGTGATCTACCCGTAAATTCAGCCAGCTCTTCCTCGAGCGCATGGTGGTGAAAGCTATGACCATTCACTAAGTGTGAGGCTCCACCACCTACACCATATTCATCAGCAGCCTGCTTAAATGAAGCAACAATAGCTGGGTGATTCGCAAGACCAAGATAATCATTTGAACAAAAAGCCAGGTAGCCCTTACCATCAACAATCACATCGGGTTGTTGCGGGCTTTGCAAGACCCTACGCTCACGATACAAGGATGCTTGTTTACGTGCTTGCAACTCAGATGCTAACTGATCAAATGACATGTTTATTCACCTGAGAGTATCTAGATAAGAATAAGAGAAGGCAGCCGTATCACATAACAGGCTGCCTGATGGCGCATTAAGCTTCGTAGAAGTGTTTACTATCTTGCTGCTTTTGCAAATCGTTGATGATAGCGGCTTCCTGCACATCATCATCCACAGAGATACGCTGCTCAGGATTAATGCCCAAACGCTTAAACAACTGTAAATCACGGTTTGTTTCCGGGTTCGGCGTTGTCAGCAGGCAGTCTCCGTAAAAGATCGAGTTTGCCCCTGCAAAGAAAGTCATCGCTTGCATCTCATCACTCATACTCTCGCGACCTGCGGATAAGCGAACATGAGAAGCTGGCATCATAATACGAGCAACAGCAATGGTACGAATAAAGACCAGATGATCAAGGTCTTCAACATTTTCCATTGGCGTACCTTTGACTTTCACCAGCATATTAATTGGCACGCTTTCTGGTTGCACTGACATATTTGCCAGTTGACGTAACAAGCCGATGCGATCAGTCGCTGTTTCACCCATACCCAAAATACCACCACTGCAAATTTTCATTCCTGAATCGCGTACATTCTGCAATGTATCCAAACGGTCCTGGAAGGTACGAGTCGTGATAATCTTGTCGTAAAACTCAGGAGAGGTGTCTAGATTGTGGGTATAGTAATCTAAGCCTGCACCGGCAAGCTGATCTGCTTTACCTTCATCCAGCATACCTAACGTCATGCAGGTCTCTAATCCGAGTGCTTTAACCTGTTTCACCATATCAACAACATAAGGCATATCTTTATCAGCAGGGTGCTTCCAAGCCGCTCCCATACAGAAACGCGTTGAGCCTGAGGCTTTTGCCTGGCGCGCTTTCTCAAGTACTTTATCTACTTTCATCAAGCGCTCTTTTTCAAGGCCTGTGTTGTAATGCCCACTTTGCGGACAATATTTACAATCTTCAGGACATGCACCGGTCTTGATAGACAGCAGAGTACTTACTTGCACTTCATTAGGATTAAAGTATTGCCTATGCACTGTTTGTGCATTAAACATAAGATCATTAAAGGGAAGATCAAAAAGGGCTTGCACCTCTTCTACAGTCCAATCATTACGAACAGGCGCTTTACCGGTCATGCGTGCTTTCCCCTTTTAATCTGGCTTTCAGTATAAAAATGCTGCTAATAGCCACTTATGATAATTCGACAGAAGGAACTGTCAACTTATGTTTGCATTATTTAAAAACATCTGTACAAAAATAAACCAAAATTGCGCATTATGTCACTCCAAAGCCACTTCTGACATAGCCCTTTGCAAAAATTGCCATGAAGACCTTCCTTGGCTGACCTCTGCTTGTCATATTTGCGCCCTGCCTCTCACAGCAACAGGCGCTCCTCGCATCTGCGGAGAATGCCTAAAAAATCCACCCTCATTTTCCAGCACACAAGCAGTGTTCCTTTACCGTTTTCCGATTAATGCCATTATCCCCAAAATTAAACACCACCATGGATTACATCACACAACATGGTTAGCCAGCTGTTTGCTTAGTCGTTTATTAGAACAACCTCAAGCCTGGCCACAAGCCATTATTCCAGTCCCCATCCACTCGCTACGACTCATTAGTCGCGGGTTTAATCAATCCTCACTGATTGCACGCTACCTAAGTAAGCACTTGAAAATCCCTTTACTACTGAACAATCTACAAAAGATAAAGCGCACAAAATCTCAATCAACTTTATCGGCGCGCCAGAGAAAAACAAATTTACAACATGCATTTACTTATAATGGCCCTAATCTCAGGCATGTTGCACTCGTTGATGATGTAGTGACCACAGGCACAACAATAAAAGAAATCAGTAATGTCCTACGACTGGCCGGTATCCAACGCATTGATGTCTGGGTGATCGCTCGCACACCCGCACCGGACTAAACGTTAACCAATGAGCAATAGAATCATGCCGTTTATAGTTGATTTACAAAGTTTTTCTTAATAAATAGATCCTCTTATTTATTAAGACTATGATTATATAAAGTGTTGATTAAAAGGAGCTCGTAATTGGATATTACGATTTTAGGCAGCCTGGCGGGCGGTATTGGTCTTTTCTTATTAGGCATGCATTTAATGACACAAGGGCTGCGCCAAGCAGCAGGTAAATCATTAAAAAACGTTCTCCATGCAGCTACACAAAGTCGCTTAAAAGGGTTGCTGTCAGGCACACTGATTACCGCTATCGTACAATCCTCAAGTGCGGTCACCGTAGCCACTATCGGTTTTGTCAATGCAGGCTTGTTAACCATCCCACAGTCAGTTGCTGTTATTTATGGTTGCAACATTGGCACCACGATGACTAGCTGGCTCGTCGCTTTAATCGGCTTTAAATTTAAAATAAGCGCATTCGCTCTGCCTATTATCGCTTTAGGCATGCTGATGCATATTGCGGCAGCCAAGGAACGTTTTCGCCAAATTGGTTTTGCTTTAGCAGGTTTTGGGGTGTTTTTTATTGGTCTAGACTTTCTCAAAGGAAGCTTTGAAGACCTAGAACAAAATATTGATCTTACCGTGATTAGCGCCCTACCGTTCAGCTTACTGTTGTTTTTAGTCGCAGGTTTTATACTCACTTTTTTAATGCAAGCATCAGCAGCCTCAATGGCCATCACCTTATCATTAGCGGCCACTGGATCCATTAGCATTACCGCAGCTGCAGCGCTTGTCATCGGGGCTAACTTAGGAACAACATCAACCGCTATGTTGGCTGTTATTGGGGCAACACCTAACGCCAAGAGAATAGCGGCTGCTCATGTTATTTTTAACGTAATTACGGGTGCAGTAGGCTTCGCTCTTTTAATACTCTTCTCCTCACAAGTGAATAACCTACACAATCAAGACATCATCAGCACCGTCACCTTACTTGCACTGTTTCATACAGTCTTCAATGTGCTCGGGGTTGCGATCATGTGGCCCTTAACTGATGTGATGGTAAAACTATTGAAACGGTGCTTCCTCTCTCAAGAAGAAAACATCAGTAAACCTCAATATCTGGACAAAAATATCCTATCGACTCCATATTTAGCCGTTGAAGCAATGACAATGGAGCTAGGAAGAGTCAGCCGACTATGCTCTTCAATGGCGCTTGCCGCGGTGAGTGAAGAGGGCCCAAACCCACCTCAGCTTGAGAAAGAACTCAGCAGCGTGATGACGCTGGTATCTGCTGTTGGAAAGTTTAACCAGAAGATTGCACAACAAAACCTTGATCCCGACATTAGTGATATTTTACCTTCGTCATTACGTATCGCTCGCTACCTTAATGAAGTCGCTCGGCTATCCACTCGCTTGGTGGATTACCACGAAACGCTTGAAAACATCTCTGATACCAGCATCAAGCAAAACGTATTCATCTTTAAAAAGGATATTAGCAAACTACTACAAGCTAGCCGTATCGAAAAAGAGAGCGATACTCAAAGCGAACCAGCACGTAAAATTTTGCACAAGTTAGAATATAATTACCAAGCGCTAAAAACAGAAATTCTCAACGCTGCCACCTCAGGAAAACTAGATGCAACAGAAAGTGTTACCTTACTGGACGCTCTAAGTCATCTGCGTCGTCTAGCCGAACAAGCCGAAAAATCTTCATCATATTGGAGTAGCATGTTACCTATACATTCTCGCGGCACATCTTCTGCTACTCCAGCATAATGCTTAATTATCTCAATTGAGAACCACATGATCTCTGACCCATGGTTTTATGCTGTCGCCATACCCGCAGTATTAATCACCGCCATTTCTAAAGGTGGCTTCGGTGGTGGGCTCGGCTTACTCGGTGTTCCTATTATGGCGCTGATCATAGCTCCTCAACAGGCAGCGGCCATTCTGCTACCTATCCTGTGCTTAATGGACATCGTCGGTATATGGAGCTTTCGAGGTAAAGCCAATCGTCATGCTCTGCAAACACTACTACCCTCTGCTTGCATCGGCATTATCATTGGCGCTCTGACCTTTAGATATTTTTCAGCTGATAGCATCCGCATTATTGTTGGGCTCATTGCCGTCACTTTTTCACTCAACTTCTGGTTAAAACCTAAAAACAGTATGCCTAAGAAACCTAGCCGATTGCGTGGTAGTTTTTGGGGAACCATTGCAGGCTTCACTAGTTTTGGCGTACACGCTGGCGGTGCACCACTTAACGCTTATCTGCTACCGCTAAAGCTAGAAAAATATGATTATGTCGGCACCAGTATTATTTTTTTCAGTACTATCAATTTTATTAAGTTACTCCCCTACACCTTTTTAGGGCAATTCACTTATGAGACTTTAAGTACAGCGGCCGCCTTAGCCATTTTCGCGCCAATAGGCGTACTCTTAGGTGTGCGTTTACATCATAAAATACCAGATAAGTGGTTCTACCAGCTCTGCTATGCATTCCTGTTTATAATGGGCCTAAAATTACTCTTTGATGCGTTTTAGTACCTAACTGTTAATTAGCAACGCCACTTCACTACTACCTAACCAATAGCGACTAGATCAATGAATTTTGAACCAATAGGTATAATCCATTCTGGGTTTAAAGAAAAATTTGGTATTCCACGCCAACCAGGGCTTGCTGACTCAATGCAGGCAACCATTGAACTACTACCGGAGTACGCCTCAGAAGAGATCGTCAGAGGACTAGAAGGCTGCTCACACATTTGGCTTATATTTATCTTCAGTGCTTGCGCTGATAAAGGCTGGACCCCAACTGTTCGCCCTCCAAGACTTGGAGGAAACCGTCGCGTAGGTGTTTTAGCGACACGCTCTCCCTTTCGGCCAAATCCAATTGGCCTTTCTGCTGTAAAACTAGACGCTATTATTTGCTGCCACGGCAAGGTTCAGTTGCAAGTAAGCGGAGCTGACTTAATGGACCAAACGCCCATTTTAGATATTAAACCTTATCTACCCTACTCAGATCAGATCCCAACAGCAGAATTTTCTTTGGCGGAGAGTTATCACGCTTTAGAGATTCCTGTCATATTTCATAATGACGCCAAACAACAGTGCGATATTATTAAGCAAAAAACAAAACTGCCTATAGAGCAGCAGATCACAGAGATTTTACGCTGTGACCCTCGTCCTGCTTATCAACGCTCAGCAGAACGCGAATATGGAATCCGCTTACACGACTACAATATCCGCTGGTCAATTACCGACGAAGAAGCGATCTATGTACACTCGATAGAAATGGCTACAGATGTTTTGAATAATTAATACAATTCAGCTTGGCCCGAGAGCGCAAAAATATTAATATATTAGAATATTCTAAATTAATAACTGGAAAGCATATGTCAGATTCATCTTCTGCAAATACAACTGCCAGCAGACGCTTACAACATTTCCCCGTGGCTTTTTTCGCTATGGTTATGGGGACGCTCGGTTTAACACTGGCATGGCAAAAATCAGCTCATGTTTTAGCACTACCAGCTGTTATCTCGCATGTACTGCTTATTGTATCCGCTACGATATTTGCTGTAATTGTGAGCACTTACCTGCTAAAAATAATACGCCATGCCCCCGAAGTCATTGCTGAGTTTAACCACCCAATTAAGATGAGCTTTTTCCCTGCGTTTTCTATCGGTATCATTTTAACCAGCATCGCAACACTGGAAGTTTCAAGTGAGTTATCTCGATTTCTATGGGTACTAGGCAGCACACTGCAATTAATTTTCACTCTGAATGTTCTAACACGCTGGATTCACCACCAGCATTTTCAGGTAGCACATAGCACCCCCGCATGGTTCATTCCTGTTGTAGGAAATATTCTGGTACCCATATCAGGTGTGGAGCACGGCTTTTATGAAATATCATGGTTCTTCTTCAGTATTGGTATTATCTACTGGATCATTTTGAAGACACTCATTTTTAATCGCATTATTTTTCATGATCCACTACCTGAAAAACTACTACCCACCTTATTTATTCTCATAGCCCCTCCTGCTGTTGGCTTCCTTTCCTACATGAAGCTTAACCATGAGGTTGTCGATGGCTTTGCACGCATCTTGTATTACACAGCGGCCTTTTTAGTGCTGTTGCTAATGACCCAATTTAGCCGATTTTTGCGTATTCAATTCTTCATGTCATGGTGGGCCTATTCATTTCCTCTGGCAGCTTTCACAATAGCTTCACTCGTCATGTATGAAAGAACAGGCAGCCCGGGATTTGCAACAATAAGCTACCTGATGCTTGCTATTGTTTCATTGGTGGTAACTATTCTTCTCTACAAAACAGCCAAAGCTATTATCAGTGGAAATGTATTTAAGCCTGATTAATCTCAGCGCCTAAACAACTCGCACTCTTGCACTCCTCTCTATATCGGGCTCTAATAAAGCCCGTTTTTTTTTATCGCAGAGGCCCTCAGGATGACAACCATTAGCGCCGAACAGATCCGTTATGATCAGGATCACATCTGGCACCCCTACTCATCAATGATCAACCCTCCACCGGCTTATCCTATTGTTTCTGCCAAAGGAGTTCGCCTCAAAATGGCCGATGGGCGGGAACTCATTGATGGCATGGCATCTTGGTGGTCGACTATTCATGGCTATAACCATCCTGACCTTAATGCTGCTGCGCATAACCAGATTGACCAAATGTCACACGTGATGTTCGGGGGCATAACTCACGCCCCTGCTATAGAGCTGGCTAGAAAGCTAGTCGACCTGACACCAGAGTCTTTAGATAAAGTCTTTATTGCAGACTCAGGATCAGTCGCTGTCGAAGTCGCTATTAAGATGGCAATACAGTACTGGCATGCACTGGAAAAACCTGAAAAGCATAAACTGGTCACTATAAAAAATGGCTATCATGGCGACACTTTTGGTGCGATGTCCGTATGCGATCCAATCAACGGGATGCATGAAATATTTACGGCCGTTTTACCTAAACACCACTTTGCCGAAGCACCGCAAATAGGTTTTCACCAAGCGTGGGATGACGCTGATATCTCTTCTCTAAAAAGCATCATCGAACAGCACCATCAAGAGCTTGCAGCTTTAATACTTGAGCCGATTGTGCAAGGCGCTGGCGGTATGCGCTTTTACTCTCCACATTATCTAAAAGCAGCTAAAGCCTTGTGTGATGAGTATGAGCTTCTTTTAATTGCTGACGAAATCGCTACTGGATTTGCCAGAACAGGAAAGATGTTTGCTTGCCAGCATGCAGACGTAATACCCGATATTATCTGCTTAGGAAAGGCAATAACTGGGGGCTATATGTCATTAGCGGCCACCCTTACAACAACGCAGATTGCCGAAACTATCTCTGCGGGTGGTGCTGGCTGCTTTATGCACGGCCCTACTTTTATGGGCAACCCATTGGCATGTGCTGTCGCCAACACAAGCTTACAGCTGCTAACCGAATCTGATTGGCAACCTAACATGCAGCGCATTGAAGCGGCCCTTAAACAAGGCCTTGGGCCCGCAGCAGCAATGAATGGGGTCGCAGAAGTACGCGGGTTAGGCGGTATTGGGGGTTTTGAGCTACAACACGCCGTGGACTCAGCCAGAATACTAACGATGTTTGTAGATAAAGGGGTGTGGGTAAGACCGTTTGGTAAGCTCGTCTATATCATGCCCC
>JAWUYS010000158.1:0-9111 GCA_034110685.1 Neptunomonas sp. | reverse complement strand
AGTTCAGTTACAAAAGCGAGTTAGTCGCTCGAGAAATTCATTAGGTAATTTGGCGCATGAAATTAAGCGGCCATTACAACGTGTGCAACAGCTCTTAGAAGAGGTTACAGCCTTGCATTCAGAGGAGATAAGCCGGTTACTAGGCGATATTCAGTGGTTGATTCAGCGCGAATTAAAACGCTCACGTATTGTCGGTGTCTCTTCACCCGGCAGGCAAACGCATCTTGCAGAGGATATTCCGCCTTTAGTTAGTGTGTTGGTTAAACTCTATCCTGAGATCGTTATTAATAGTGATTATCCGAGCGAACTTATCTTGTATCAAGACCGCGATGATATGCTCGAGTTGTTGGGCAATTTATTGGATAACGCCTGCAAATTCGCTGTGCGTACAGTAGATCTGCAGATACGTTTTAAAGAAGAAAATATTGTTATATCGGTGACGGATGATGGGGTTGGTTTACCGTCAGAAAGTATCGAACGCCTGATGCAGCGAGGTGAGAGGTTGGATGAAAGTAAACAAGGAGCGGGTTTAGGGCTCTCTATTTGTCAGGATATAGTAGAGAACTACGAAGGTTCGCTGACGATAGTGAATGGAAAAGAGCATGGTCTGCAGGTTACTATTGTTTTCCCTTTAGGTCGTGGTTAATACACAAGGAAATCGTCATTCATGTCTAAAATTGAGTTCTCGAACGAGCAAAAAAATGTGATTGTTCAAAAGATTCAACGCTACTTTCAAGAAGAACTGGATCAGGATATGGGCCAATTTGATGCCGAGTTTTTAATGGATTTCTTTTCAAAAGAGGTGGGTGCGTATTACTACAATCAAGGTTTGCATGACGCACAAGCCATGATTGAAAAACAACTTGAAAGCATAGCGGACGCCATCTATGAAATTGAAAAGCCGGTTGCGCTTACTCGCTAGTAAGATTTGTAAAACCATTTGCTAACTAATTGATTTATAATAACCCTCTCAGATAGGTTTAATAGTCTTTGTCTGGTTTGAAATATTTATTTAATTGGTTGTTTTAAATGAAAAAAGCTCGTGTTCTTTTTGTCTGTTTGGGTAATATTTGTCGTTCGCCAACTGCGCATGGTGTGTTTGAAACCCTGGTTGCTCAGCATGGTTTAGCAGGTTTAATAGATGTGGATTCTGCAGGGACGGCGGCATATCACGTAGGTAATCCGCCTGATTCGCGCGCTATCAGCGCTGCCGCGGAGCGTGGTTACCCGTTAGATCAACTTCGTGCTCGCCAGGCTATCTCACAAGACTTTTCAGAATTTACACATGTCCTTGCAATGGACGAGGAGAACCTGCGCAACCTTAGGGCGATAGCGCCTTCGGATTATACTGGGCATTTAGGTTTGTTTTTAGATTTTGCTCAGTGTGTTGAGCGTGAAGTACCTGATCCTTATTACGGCGGCGAAACAGGCTTTTCTCATGTACTGGATCTGGTTGAAAATGCCTCAATGGGGTTGTTGCTAAAACTTCAGCAAGTGCCGCGCTGATGAGTATTGAGCAAAAGTTACAAAAAAATTATTCGCTTCAAGCTAGTAACTCATTAGGTTTTCCTGCGTGTGCCGAATACTTTTTGGCAGTTGAGAGTGAAGCAGAGTTAGTCGCTGCTATCGATTATGCTCAGCAAAATGACCTTGCAATACGAGTTCTTGGTGGCGGAAGCAATGTATTAATGGCTCCGCAGATTGATGGCCTTGTTATCCGTATCGATATTATGGGTAAAAAAGCTGCTCAAGAAGATGTTGCGTATGGAGTTCTTTCAAAAGAGGCTGTTGATATTGTTGTAGGAGGTGGCGAGAATTGGCACGAAACTGTTGAGTGGAGCGTTGCTCAGGGTCTGTCTGGCATGGAGTCGATGGCTCTTATCCCTGGTCGTGTTGGCGCTGCTCCTGTTCAGAATATTGGCGCGTACGGGCAGGAGATGAAAGATATTGTCTTTAAGGTACGCGCATACCAGTTAGAAACGCGCTGTTTTGTTGAGTTGTTTAATGCTGATTGTGGTTTTGCATACCGTGATAGTGTGTTTAAGCAGTCTCCAGGGCAATACATTATTACTGAAGTGGTGCTCAGGCTTTCTTGCTATCAGGGCGAGAACACTCGATATGCAGCACTACAAAGCTATTTTGTTCAGCAGGGAATTAGTCAGCCTGATACTAAGCAAATTTTTGATGCGGTTTGTGCGGTACGTCGTAGTAAGTTACCCGACCCAGAAGTACTGGGTAATGCAGGGAGCTTTTTTAAAAACCCGGTGATTACTCAAGTGCAGTTTGAACAACTTAAACAGCAATGGCCAGATATGGTTGCTTACCCCGAAAACAAAGGTTTTATGAAGCTTGCTGCTGGCTGGTTGATTGACCAGTGTGATTGGAAAGGTAAGCGTGTAGGGCATGTTGGTGTTTATGAAAAACAAGCCTTGGTATTGGTGCATTTTGGTGGTGGCGAACGGGCAGAGTTGCTTCAATTAGCGAATGATATTCAATCATCAATACAGGCTACTTTTCAAGTAAAGTTAGAAATGGAACCTCAGTTGTTTCCCTATATCTAGCTGTTTATCTCAACAAATTATCCACTATAGAATCGTAGTATGTGATGCATGTCCATCACTATGAAGAAAGGTTATTTTTCTGCGAGAAGGCTGCGTAATTCGAGCCGCTATTTAAATAGAGTTTTCCCATTTAGGTAGTCTTCTACTAAATTCTCAGGATCAATTTTTGGACCAAGGCTTTGTAAGCTTTTTCTTATTAAATGAGAAATTTCTTCTGCATGAGCGTGATTTTTTTTAATGACCACGTCATACGGTATATCGAGTAGGGTAAATTTTGCTTGTTCAATATTATTGGCTTCAGCTATCTCCATCTTTTGAAGCGTATACAGCCCAGAAAAATTTATGGCAGCAACATAGTTCGCTCTTTTCATTAATAAAAAATCAAATGACTTTTGTAACGATTGTAATGGAACGATTTTATTGCCTAAATTTTCAAGATATGCATTCACTGGACTGCCAGGAATCGAAGCAACAGTCCCTAAATCTTTAGCAAGCTCTTGCTTATTGGCAATGTCACATTGCTTAGGGAGGCAAAATAAAACTGACTTTAAGGAGGTTAATTGAATGGCAGTAATGTCGTTTTTTAAAAGTGGAAGGTCTAGTCGGCTCCCCAGGAATAAGTCGATTCGTCCTTTTTTAATTTCTTCCATTGAGCGTTTAATAGGTAGGATTTCTATTTTAAGTGTGAATTTATCTGAAGAGAGAAAAGCCTTTTTGATAATATCAAGACCGTTACCTTGCCTTCCTTGCATGTCGGTTTTTTCATACATGAGAGGTGGGTAAATAAATGTACCCAAGATAATTTCTTTTTTTAGCCCCTCTTCTTGAGCAACCACAAGAGAGCTCAGACAAAAAATAGCGAGAATAGTACTCATGCACTTACAGTAGAAATTTACCATTTATAAGAATTCCTTTTTCCACAACTTATAACAGCAAGAATTAAAACCTTTAACTGACTGCTGGTCAGGTGATGAAAAATATTATCTATTATTTATAATAATAGCATATCACTCGCGCACTATTTACAGCCCTTCCAGTAACCGTCTTTCATGCCGCTATCTGAAATTCTGAAATCATTGTTCAATTATTTTTCGATACTTGAATTAAGTGGGATTCTATGAAATATGCCATTCGCAAGTTCCATTCGGTTTACTTTTGAAATGTAACCCACAGTTGTTTCCTTTTGTATAATTTGTTAATTCATCAATTTGTCTACTATAGTCCCAAGGCCATTGTAAAAAACGGCATGTCTAAAAAGAATAAAAATAGGTGGTTTGTGCAGCCGCCAGCCTTGGAGCGCCAAAGTGAAAAACCTTAAAATAAAGCAAAAGATTCTAATTCTAACGGCAATTCCGTTGATCTTAACGGTTGCCGCTATTATGGCAGTATCGACCTACCAGATGCGTACTTTGGGCATGCAGGAGGTTGAACAAATTCGCTATACAATGATGGCCTCTAAGCAAGAGTCGTTGCGCAATTATATGGAAATCACAGCAACGTCGATTCGTCCTATTTTAGAAACAGAAAGTGATATTTTTACAGCGCGTCAAAAAGTAAAAACTGCACTGCGATCAATCTCCTATGGTGATGATGATGGTTATATTTTTGCTTTTGATTATGAGGGTGTCACTAAGGTTCATCCAGCAAAGCCTGAACTAGAAGGCAAAAACTTAATTAATCTAGTAGATGTGAATGGCGTGAGGTTAATTGAAGACCTTATAAACGCTGCCCAAAATGGTGGTGGTTATGTGAGCTACTTATGGGATAAGCCTTCTAAAGGGCGTGAAGTTCCTAAGCTTAGTTATGCTATTGCACTTAAAGAATTTGGTTGGATGCTTGGAACAGGCTTTTATATCGATGACATAGATGATGCTGTTTTGTTAAAGCAGCAAGAAGTGGATGAGAAAATCCAAACGATGATGATCTTGTCGCTTTCAGTCGGTTTCGCAATTTTGATTTTGATTATTATCGTTAATTTATGGTTCTCAAACCGTGCGTTAGTTCAGCCTATTCGTGAGTTAGCAGAGAGTGCTCGTCAAATGAGTTTGGGTAAAATGGATACGGTTATTACAGTTAATTCAAAAGATGAAATAGGTGAGCTTGCCGATGCTATTGGCCGTATGCAGAAAAGTCTTAAAGTGATTTTCAAAAAATTAAAACAAACACCACGGAATTAGCGGTTATCTGTGTTGTCTGTTTAGAAATGTAAAAGGCAGGATGCTCTGTCTTTTTTATCCATAAATTTTTCAAATAAAATGAAAATTGCTCGTAATGATCTATGCTGAAAGCATTGTTTATAGCCTTTTGGGTGTCTATAGGATGATTGCCCGTCTCTTCAGGATGAATACATGAAAAGAAGTGTTTCCGACTTTCTGATCGCTATTAGTGTTTTTCTTGTTTCTTACCTAGTTGCTGTCTTATCAGGGTTCAATGAGCATTGGGTTTCATGGGCTTCGGATTACTCTTCAGTGGGGCTTAACGAGCTACCAGTCGCTTTGGCGTTCCTCTCTTTGGCGTTGGCTTGGTATGCTTGGCGGCGTCTGCAAGATGCCAATGCAAGTCATCAGGAGTTATCCAAAACAGTAGAGCAGCTTAGTAAGCAAGTAGAAGAAAGAAAGCTTGCCGTGGAGCAGGCACAAGTACTTTCTTATACTAAGAATGAGATGCTGGAATACGAGTACCTTCGCAGCAAGAAGCTGCAGCAGGTACGTATGATGAGTGATGCCTTGGCCGCTGCAAGCTCCTTAGATGAGCTACAGGAGATATCAGTAAGGTATTTAAAGAATCTAATCCCAGATCATACGGTTGCTGTGTTATTTGCCAATAAAGCCTTTGAAAACTGGGCCTTGGCAGGTGCGTGGGGCGAGCATAAAGATAAAGTCTACCCCAATGTTAAGTTGGAAGAGTGTCAGGTTTTACAGCAAGGGAAGCCTTATATTGATTCTTCAAATACGCAAAATATGCTCTGTGATAATGCCAATTTAACCACAATAAAGAGTGTTGCTTGCTATCCTATTGCTTGTCATGACATGCAGTTTGGCGTTTTGCATATTCGCTCAGAGCGGCTAACAGAGTCGTTATTATCTAAAGAAGATGAGCAACGAATTATTGCGGTTTGTAACACCATCGGTTTGCATTTTAATAACGCGCAACTGCGAACTGAATTAAGTATGGCTTCTAACCGCGATGAGCTAACCGGGCTATTAAATCGTAGAGGTTTGGGTAATACCTTAAAGCGGGAGATTACCACTTCAGGCCAGCAGGGTTATGAAGTAACCGTTGCTATGATCGATATCGATCATTTCAAAAGTTATAATGATTCATTTGGTCATCAAGAAGGCGATAAAGCATTAAAGTTTGTTGCTGAAACCCTGGCTAAAAACATGAGAGCCCGTGATGTTGTCGCCAGATACGGCGGTGAAGAGTTTATTCTCGTACTGCCTAACACCAGTAAAATAATCGCTTATAAAAAACTTAAAATGCTGATTGAGACAGTGGCTAAGGATTCAGAAATTAGTCCTGATTGTAAACGTGCAATTACTTTGTCTGCGGGAATTGCAACCTGTCCACAGGATAAAAATAGTGAAGAAGCATTGATTAAATCGGCAGATTTGGCATTGTATGCGGCTAAGAAGCGTGGCCGAAACTGTGTGATGGCGTATAAAGTCGCTAGCTCAAAAGTATCGGCTGCTAAGCAGCCTGCAGCGGATAGTATTATTCCTACCAAGCAGGTTAAGTAACCTAGAGTAAGTCCTTCCATGATTTTATACATAGCTGAAAAGCCCAGCCTTGGGCGTGCTATTGCTGATGCATTGCCAAAGCCACATAAGAAAGGTGATGGTTGCATCCATGTCGGTAATGGGGATGTAGTGAGCTGGTGCATTGGCCATCTATTAGAGCAAGCCCAACCAGAAGCTTATGACCCTGCATTTAAAAAATGGACAATTCAGCACCTTCCTATTGTGCCGGGAGAGTGGAAGCTCGAAGTTAAATCCAAAACACGCAAGCAGTTTACGGTACTAAAAAAGCTGATCAAGCAAGCAGACCTGCTAGTAAATGCGGGTGACCCCGATCGAGAAGGGCAGATACTGGTCGATGAGGTCATTAGTTTTAGTGGTGTTTCTAAAGCAAAACGAGAATCGGTAAAGCGCTGCCTAATCAGTGATTTGAATATAAATTCGGTCAAAAAGTCTTTGAGCAACTTGCGCAGTAATGCTGAATTTGTTCCTTTGGCGACATCTGCGCTTGCAAGAGCGCGCGCCGATTGGCTTTATGGCATTAATATGACACGTTTATGCACTCTGCAAGGGCAGAAAGCGGGTTTTAACGGCGTGTTGTCGATAGGGCGGGTGCAAACTCCTTTGTTAGGATTGGTCGTGCACAGAGACTTGGAGATTAAGGACTTTGTCTCTAAGCCTTTTTATGAAGTGTTTGCTACTTTAAAAACGACGAAAGATGAGTTATATAAAGCTAAATGGAAGCCCAGCGCAGCTTGTGAGCCCTATATGGATGAAGAGGGGCGAGTACTTTCTAAAAAATTAGCCGAGAACGTTGTAGCACGTGTCTATGGTCACAGTGGTGCTGTTGTAAAAGTGCAGCAGAACAAGAAAAAACAAACCGCGCCACTACCTTACAATTTATCTTCTTTACAAATTGATGCCGCCAAACGATATGGTTTAAGTGCTAAGCAAGTGCTCGATATTTGTCAGCAGTTGTATGAAAAACATAAGCTCATTACCTATCCCAGATCTGATTGTCGTTATTTACCATTAGAGCACTTCGGTGGTGCGGGGCATGTCGCCAGTGCTATTGCAAAAACGTGTCCTAACCTAGAGAAAGCGGTTACTAACACTGACCTTAAATTAAAAAGTAAGGCATGGAATGACGCTAAAATTAGTGCCCACCATGCGATTATCCCTACGGCGAAAGCAATGGAAGCGAATCGTTTATCGTCTGGGGAGGCAAATGTTTACGAATTAATTGCTCGGCAATATTTAATCCAGTTTTATCCGCCTTTTGAGTATTTAGACAAGCAGATTGATACTGAAGTGGCAGGAGGGTTGTTTGTCGCTAAACAAAAAGATGTATTAGCGCAAGGCTGGAAAATATTGTTCCCAGCCGCTAGGCAGTCAAGTGCGTTAGCTGCGGAAGGTGATTCTGGCGATGGTTTTTCAAGCGTAAGCCTTCCTGACGTACAGGAGGGTGATACAGTCTTATGTTCTGAAGCAAACTTGGCTGAGAAACAAACGAGTCCACCGAAGTATTTTACTGATGCTACTTTATTATCTGCGATGACAGGTATAGCGCGTTATGTACAAGATCCCACTATTAAAAAAGTGTTAAGAGACACGGACGGCTTAGGGACAGAGGCAACGCGGGCAGGGATTATTGAATTGTTATTTACGCGGCAGTTCTTAACAAGAATCGGCAAAGATATTCGTGCAACAGAAGTGGGCATTCAATTAATCACTAGTTTGCCTGAGAATATGGCGCATCCCGATATGACCGCGCATTGGGAATCTCAACTAGAAGCCATAAGCCAGCGCGAAATGAAATACGCTCATTTTATGGAGCCGATGACCTACAGTTTGCACCAGTTGATAGAGGAGGTTAGTTCGGTTCAATTTCAAGGGCTACGAGGGCAGGGAAAAGCACCTGCTAAAAAACGCAGGAGAAAGAAGACATCATGAGTACTCCTGGAGATGATTTTATTGCGCCTTTGTGTGAAGAGCAGATAAGCATACTTTTTCAAGATGAACATATTCTATTGATCAATAAGCCCAGTGGCTTATTGAGTTTGTCGGGTAAAAATCCTTTGAATAAGGATTCAGTGCATTTTCGTTTAGCGCAGATATTTCCGGGTATCATTATGGTGCATCGTCTTGATTTTGGTACGTCGGGTATTATGGTGCTGGCTTTTAGTAAGGCGGTTAATGCAAGCCTTACTAAGCAGTTTCAAAATAGAACGGTCCAAAAAACCTATATCAGTATTTTAAGTGGTCTTTTAAATTGCGAGCAAGGCAGTATTGATGCGCCTATTGCGAAAGACCCTCCTAACTTCCCTTATCAAAAAATCTGTTATGAAAAAGGCAAGCAAGCACTAAGCCACTTTAAGGTGTTATCTACATCGAGTAATCCGGCAACGAGCCGCGTGTTGTTTACGCCAGAAACTGGCCGAACTCATCAGTTACGTATCCATAGCCGTGAGATGGGGCATCCTATTTTAGGTTGTGATCTTTATGGCACGCCGCAAACTCACGCTATGTCTAATCGGCTTTTGTTGCATGCGTTAACCTTGGACTTTGATCACCCCATAACAGGTGAACGTGTCTTGGCAAGGTGTGAGTGCCCGTTCTAAAATTATTGGATCCAAGTTAGTGTCTGATGGCTATAAATGTCGCGGAGTGCCTGTGTTTGATATTTTACCGTCAACGAGAGTGTATGTTGAGATTAGAATTTAGAATAATAGTGATCTTATAAGGAAATGTATGAATTGTACGAGTTGTAAAAACGGAGCTTTATTCCCAAGTTTTATTGATGGTCAATTTAG
>JAWUYS010000157.1:0-7705 GCA_034110685.1 Neptunomonas sp. | reverse complement strand
ATTGGCCACACTGTGTTTGCGGTAAAAGGTCGTCTATTTGATCGACAATGGGATTGCCTTCAACTTTGAATTTTACAGCAGCAAAACCTAGTACTAGGCCAAAAACAACGGCTAGACTGAGAAGAACTAGAATGGCAATTAATACAGCGCTCATCAATACAACCTGCTCAAAATTTAACCAGGCCGGTAAAGCCCATAAAAGCTAGAGACATAAGGCCGGCGGTAACCATGCCTATCGCAGCACCGCGAAAGGGTGTTGGAACATCAGCAACAGCGATACGTTCACGGATAGCGGAAAAGAGTATCAATGCCAATGAGAAACCGACAGCGCCACCAAAGCCATAAAAAATTGACTCCATAAAGCCGTTCTGTTTTTTGATATTTAACAGAGCAACACCCAGTACCGCGCAATTTGTAGTAATAAGCGGTAGAAATATCCCCAGTACTTTATGTAATAAGGGGCTGGTTTTCTTAACAACCATTTCAGTGAACTGTACGACAACAGCAATCACTAAGATAAATGAGATGGTCCTTAAATAGCCCAGCTCAAATGGTAAGAGCAGGTAGGTATAAACCAAATAACTACATACTGAAGACAATGTCAGTACAAAGGTAGTTGCTAGTGACATTCCCATGGCTGTTTCGAGTTTGTTGGAAACGCCCATAAACGGACACAGGCCAAGAAACTGAACCAGTACAAAGTTATTCACCAACACGGTGCTGATTAAAATGAGAAGAAAATCTGTCATGATCACTGCATCAAAATGCGAAAATCCATCTAGGTTTCCCTGATAGATCTTCGAAATTAACAAAAGCTGAAGTGTACCTTAAACTGCGATGTTAGGCACAGTTTAAGGCTTGATTTAACTCAATGAGAGGGCCGTCTTAGCGACCGCTCTCGTTGGTTAGCATTATATTAGCTTCAGTTCCTTTAATTGCTGCATTACCACAGAGATCTGTTCGTTACCTTGCGGCAATTTATCCGTTTGAATAGTAAGGTCAGCAGCTTTAAGGTCAGTATCGGTAAGTACCAACAAACCATTCTGTTTTAACAGCTCGGCAACAGCGCTTGAGTTTTGTAGTAAAGCGGCAGGTAACGCATTGTTGGTCAGTGTTGCTACGTTACGTCCTGCTTTAAACAGTGCTTGTTCTAGAGAAAAGATTAGCGTCTGTGCAGACTCTGCAGAGCCTTCTACTTTAACGATTGCCGGTTGTTGACCAAAGCGGCGCGCTTTTTGTAATGCACTTACTTGTGGTGAGTTAGACAGTGTTTGCTTGGACTCTGTTTCGGCATCTATGATCATACCGGCAGCAACCGTTGCATTACTCAAGCGATCAACAACAATAAAAGAGCCTGTTCCGCGAAATGCTGTGTAGTTATCCGCAAGAATAGGGCGCTCTAGTGTGATTTCGCACTGGCCAATTTCATTCAGTTCAAGTGTGTTAGCATCTGATTTTTCAAGCGTGTTGACATCAATCTGGTGGCGAATGGCGGTAACAGACCCTGCTGTACGGCTTGTTAGCAGCTTGATGTCATATGTTTTACCTTGTGTCAGCGGTTGCTCATCCATCCAAACCAGCGTTGCATCAAAGCGATTAGTTGCTTTAGGGATGTTGTCGCTGTGAACGATGATATCGCCACGGGAAATATCAATCTCATCTTCCAATGTCAGTGTAATGGACATCGGCGGAAATGCTTCCTGAAGCTCTCCATCAAAAGTGACAATAGACTTAACGCGTGAAGACTTACCAGAAGGTAATACGGTAACCGCATCACCGGGTTTGACGATACCCGATGTTAGCGTGCCGCAATATCCTCGAAAGTCGAGGTTAGGGCGATTGACGTACTGCACTGGGAAGCGTAGCTCGTCGAAATTTTTATCACGTGCAATTTTAACCGTATTCAGCGTTTCCATTAAAGGAAGACCTTTGTACCAAGGCATGTGCTCAGAAGGGTTTACAACATTGTCACCCTTAAGTGCTGATAATGGCACGAACTGAATATCTGGCAGATTGAGGTCTGCAGTAAATTCTAGGTAGTTTGCTTTGATCTGTTCATAGCGTTCTTCTCTGAAGTCTACCAAGTCCATTTTATTGATAGCGACAATAGTGTGTTTAAGCCCTAGCAGAGACACAATAAAGCTATGTCGTTTGGTTTGGACTTGCACGCCATGGCGCGCATCAATCAGGATGATCGCAAGATCACACGTGGATGCGCCTGTTGCCATATTACGGGTGTATTGTTCATGCCCCGGGGTGTCAGCAATAATAAACTTACGTTCAGCAGTAGAGAAGTAGCGATAAGCGACATCAATGGTAATGCCTTGTTCACGTTCTGCTTGCAGGCCATCAACTAGCAATGCAAGATCAAGCTCTTCACCGGCGTTACCTACACGTGCGTTTTCACTTTGAATGGCGGCAAGCTGATCTTCATAAATCATTTTTGAGTCGTGCAGTAGGCGCCCGATGAGAGTGGACTTCCCATCATCAACGCTTCCACATGTTAAAAAACGCAATAGCTCTTTGTTTTCGTGCTGGTGAAGGTAGGCTTCAATGTCGGTCGAAATCAGTTCAGACTGGTGGCTCATGGTATTGGTCTCTCAATTCAGTATTAGAAAATGGTTAAAAATAGATGTTAGAAGTAACCTTCCATTTTCTTTTTCTCCATTGAGCCAGAAGAGTCATGATCGATGGCGCGACCCTGACGTTCAGATGTTGTGGTTAGCAGCATCTCCTGAATGATTTCTTGCAAAGTGCTTGCTTCAGACTCTACCGCTCCCGTTAGTGGGTAGCAGCCTAATGTTCTAAAACGAACCTTACGCATCACTGGGTGCTCGCCTTCTTCTAGTGGTAAGCGCTCATCATCAACCATGATCGTCATACCATTACGCTCAACCACTGGGCGTTCTGCAGCAAGGTACAGTGGTACAATTGGGATGCTTTCTAAATAGATGTACTGCCAGATATCCAGCTCAGTCCAGTTAGATAATGGAAATACACGAATACTCTCGCCTTGATCAACGCGGGTATTGAAAATATTCCACAGCTCCGGTCGCTGATTTTTTGGATCCCAACGGTGAAATTTTTCACGGTACGAAAATACACGTTGTTTTGCGCGTGATTTTTCTTCGTCACGGCGTGCGCCACCAAAAGCAGCATCAAATTTGTATTTGTTTAGGGCTTGTTTTAGCCCCTGGGTTTTCATTATATCCGTATGCTTGGAAGAGCCATGTGTAAATGGCCCAACGCCCATGTCTACGCCTTCTTTGTTGACATGAACAATCAAATCCATACCGGCTTCTTCTGCCATTTTGTCGCGAAAAGAGATCATCTCCTTGAATTTCCATGTGGTGTCTACATGCATCAAGGGAAAAGGAGGCTTGCCTGGGTAGAAAGCTTTACGAGCTAGGTGAAGCATCACCGCGGAGTCCTTCCCAATGGAGTAAAGCATTACTGGGTTATCAAACTCAGCAGCCACTTCGCGAATTATCTGGATGCTTTCAGCTTCCAGCTGTTTTAAATGGGTAAGACGGCGCTCTGGTATAGATGTCATCTGTTTATGCCTGCTCGATTTATAGCTTGGTTAAGCAGACAGGCAGCTTGAAGTTGCCCATCTGTCATATGTTGCGGTGCATTATTACAGAGAGTTTTTGCTATTAAAAGTAATAAATAGAAATCTGTTTATTCGTTTTTGGAATAAGAGAGTGTTTCTGTATATTTCAAAAAAGAATAACAAAGTGATAAATTATTATTTTCTGTTATATAAAAAAGTGAGTATGATAGCGTTCTGATTCGTTTAGGGTAATGGGTACTAATTGTATGGAATTTGCTTACAGCTTTGCTGGGCTGGTTGTAGGGTTTATTGTAGGGCTCACAGGAATTGGTGGTGGTGCATTAATGACGCCGATTCTGATTGTTGTTTTTGGTATCCCTCCCATTATTGCCGTGAGTACTGACCTTCTTTACGCCTCAGTTACCAAGTTTGGTGGGGTTTTTGCGTATGCTCGCAAAAAATTAATTGAATGGCGAATCGTTATTTTACTGTTGTCTGGTAGTATCCCCGGCAGTTTGTTGACGCTGGAATACCTTAAAGGCCTTGCTGCTTTAGATGATATTGAGCATCTAATGAATCTGACGTTAGGTATTTCACTGATACTGACCTCTGTAGCGGTGTTTGGTCGTAACAAAATTCGTGAGTTCGCCCTGAAAGTAGAAGGGCGTCCTTGGGTGGCGAAAGCGAAGAAAATTCGCCCTGCAGTCACCTTGTTAACCGGTGTTGTATTGGGTGGTTTAGTTACGCTGTCCTCTGTTGGTGCAGGTGCGTTAGGTACAGCGATGTTAATTACGCTTTATCCGCGTATGAGCATGCCAGCAATTGTTGGTACTGATCTTGTGCATGCCGTGGTGCTAACCGGAATTGCCGGTGCTGGGCATTATGGTATGGGAAGTGTGGATTTGTCTTTGCTTGCCTATTTACTTCTGGGGTCATTGCCAGGTGTGTTTATAGGAAGTCATATAGGTGCGAAATTGTCACCTAAGGTGATGCAACCGATAATGGGCTCAATATTGCTAGTTATCGGTGTACGTTTCGTACTGGCTGGTTGAAATAATAATTATTAACGAACAATTTTAATTTTTCTAGAATCGTAAAAGAGCAGTTGAGCTGCTAAACGGGTGAAACATGTATCAGTATAATGAAGTCGACCAAACCCTGGTTGACGAGCGCGTCGAACAATACCGTGATCAGACACGTCGCTACTTGGCAGGAGATCTGCCAGAGGATGAATTTCTTGTATTGCGATTGATGAATGGTCTTTATATTCAACGGTTTGCACCGATGCTGCGTGTGGCGATCCCTTATGGTTTGATGTCATCGGAACAGTTACGCAAATTAGCTCATATTGCTCGTACATATGATAAAGGCTATGGGCATTTTACAACCCGTACAAACCTTCAGTTTAACTGGCCGAAGCTTGAAGAAGTACCTGATATTTTGGCTGAATTGGCTCAAGTGCAAATGCACGCTATTCAGACGTCAGGTAACTGTATTCGTAACACCACAACGGATCCATATTCCGGTGTCTATGCTAATGAATTAGAAGATCCGCGTGCGTACTGTGAAATCATCCGTCAATGGTCAACACTACATCCTGAGTTTGCTTATTTACCTCGTAAATTCAAAATCGCAGTAACCGGTAGTACTGAAGACCGTGCCGCATCTCAGGTGCATGATATTGGTTTGCATTTAGTGCAGAACGATGCCGGCGAGATTGGTTTTGAAGTACTTGTTGGCGGTGGTTTAGGTCGTACACCTGTTATTGGTAAGGTGGTTCGTGACTTCTTGCCTAAAGAGCATTTGCTGTCGTATTTAGATGCGATCTTACGTGTTTATAACCTTAACGGCCGTCGAGACAACAAATACAAAGCGCGTATCAAAATTTTAGTTAACGCTTTGGGTGTGGAAGAGTTCAGCCGTTTGGTTGAAGAGGAGTGGGAATACTCTCGCGACGGTGAGCTAACGTTAACCACTGCTGAAATTGAACGTGCTAAAGGTTTCTTTACACCGTTTGATTATGATGTGAATGCAGCCGCAGATACGTCGTTTGATCAAAAACTTGCTGAAGATCGTGCCTTTAAAACCTGGTATGAGCGTAATACAGTCGACCATCGTGTTGAAGGGTATCGTATTGCGATTGTATCTTTAAAGCCGCATCTAAAACCGGCTGGCGATATCACTGATGCACAAATGGACCTTGTGGCTGATCTGGCTGAAAAATACAGCTTTGGTGAAATTCGCTCCACTCATGATCAGAACTTGGTACTGGCTGATGTGAAAAAAGCAGACTTGTATAACGTGTGGCAAGGACTGGAGGCTAGTAATCTGGCTCGTCCAAATATTGGCACATTGGCTGATATGATTGTTTGCCCGGGTTTTGATTTCTGTGCATTAGCAAATGCCAAAACATTGAACATTGCAGATCAGATTAATGAGCGTTTTGACGATCTAGATCACCTCTATGATTTGGGTGATATTCAGTTGAACATGTCGGGTTGTATTAATGCTTGTGGCCATCACCATGTTGCAGATATCGGTATTTTAGGTGTCGATAAGAAAGGTGAAGATTGGTACCAGATTACTCTGGGTGGTTCTTCACGTGAAGATGCTGCATTAGGCAAAGTATTAGGTAAGTCAGTTGCTGCTGATGATGTTGCTAATACGATTGAAAAAATTCTGGACGTGTTTGTAGAGCACCGCCAAGAAGAAGAATTGTTCCGCGATACCTATAAGCGTATCGGTATGGACCCGTTTAAGGAGAATGTTTATGCCCTTGCTCATTAATAAAAAGATCGTTGCTAACGATAGCTGGCAGTCGATTGACGCAGAAAGCCTAGAGCAGGCGCTTCCTAGTGGCGATATTATCGTACCGTTATCTTTTTACCTTGAGAACCGAGGCGATCTTCTGAGCCGTGATGGCCAGCTAGGTATACAAGTGAACGGAGATGATGATCTTCAAGCTTTGTATGCTGAACAAGATAATGTTGCTTTGGTTGCCGTTGAGTTTCCAATCTTTCGCGATGGGCGTGGATTTAGTATCGCTAAGCATCTCGTTAGAACGGGCTTTAGCGGTGAAATTCGTGCAGTAGGTGATGTGGCGCGTGACCGTTTAGCATTGATGCAAAGCTCAGGTTTTAATGCATTTTTAATCCCTGAAGATCGCTTTTCAGAAGACGATCTAAGCGCATTTACTGAAGTAAGTGTGAACTATCAAGGAACGGCGGCTGACCCACGGCCTATTTTTCGCCGCTAATTCTATTGTCAGAGCTAAAACCTGCGGGTTTTAGCTCACAAAGGAGAGAGAATAACGATGAGTATTGATTTGGTTGCTGCTAATAAGGCGTTAGAAGGTAAGTCACCACAAGAGATTGTTGCATGGGCTATTGCTCAGTCTGATAACCCTCTAGTGACGACTAACTTTCGCCCTTACGAATCTGTCATTTTACATATGGCGGTGCAAGCTAAGCCGGATATTAAAGTCTTGTGGGTGGATTCAGGTTACAACACTTCTGCGACTTATCGGTTTGCAGAAAAAATGATTCAGGACTTTAACCTCAACGTCGAAACGTATATCCCTCAACAGACATCTGCTCGTCGAAATGTGTTGATGAAGGGTATTCCTGATATCGATGATCCTTTGCATGATGAGTTTACCCGCCAAGTTAAGTTAGAGCCGTTTCAACGTGCATTAGCGCAGATGAGCCCTGATTTATGGTTGAATGCGATTCGTAAAGATCAGACCGAGTTTCGCCAGTCACTGGAAATTGTGTCTGCTAGTAAAGATGGCATTATTAAGGTTGCACCGCTGTTCAATTGGAGTGAGGCCGATCTAGAGGCATATTTGCTTGAGCATAACTTACCAAATGAGCATGACTATTTTGATCCTACCAAAGCGTTAGAAACACGTGAATGCGGTTTGCACACTCAGCTATAAATTGCTTTGTTAATATAAGAATTCCAGCAGTGGGCCCGATCTAATCAGTGGTTTTTGACCGGATTATGTTAATCTGGGCTCATGAACTGACTGAGGGCTCATTGTGGATTTTTTACCTCTCTTTTTTAATCTTAAGTCGCGCCAAGTGTTACTCATTGGTGGCGGTGATATCGCTTTACGCAAAGCCCGTCTATTAAAGCGCGCCGGTGTTTTTC
>JAWUYS010000156.1:0-10840 GCA_034110685.1 Neptunomonas sp. | reverse complement strand
CGGATTACTCGCGTTTGTAGCAATAGCGCAATTTATGCCGTCATTACTTGGCGGTATTTTCTGGAAAAAAGGCTCCCGCCAAGGCGCTCTTGCCGGTATGTCAGCAGGGCTAATCTTATGGATCTATACGTTAGTTATTCCCACCCTTATCGACGCTAATGTTATTTCTCCTCACTTTTTACAAAACGGCTTATTTGATTACCTGATCCTCACACCCACTGCTTTATTTGGCATAAACAACCTCGATCCGCTAACCCATGGTGTACTGTGGAGCCTCCTCACTAACATCATCCTCTACGTTATCGTATCTCAATACACCTCGCAGAGACTCACGGATCGCATTCAAGCTAGCGCATTTGTTGATGTTTATAATAAAGACATGACCATTCCCTCTCGCCAACACAGCACAGTGACTGTCGGCGATTTACAGATGCTTACTGAGCGCTTTCTTGGACTCAGCCGCACCCAGCACGCCTTCACAGGTTATGCCTTACAACGAAACGAAGACCCTCCATTGTCCGGCGAAAAAGCCACACCTGAGCTCAACAACTTTACTGAACGTCTTTTAGCGGGTGTTATTGGTGCGTCTTCTGCACGCATAGTCATTGCTTCCACTCTTCGCGGTAAAGACATGCAGATAGGCGATGTTGTTTCCATCGTAGATGAAGCTTCCCAAGCATTGAGATTCAATCGATCACTACTGCAATCGACCATTGAAAATATAGGGTTAGGAATCAGCGTAGTCGATCAACAACTGCGTTTAGTGGCCTGGAACCGCCCCTATTTACAAATGTTTAATTACCCTGAGGGGCTGATTTGTGTGGGCCGCTCTATCGAAGAGATATTCCGATATAACGCTCTCAAAGGAGAGTACGGCCCTGGAAACATCGAAGAGCAGATAAACAAACGACTTGATAGCATCAAATCAGGCCGTCCGCACCGTTACGAAAGATACCGACCTGATGGAACCGTTTTAGAAGTACGCGACAACCCGACCCCCAACGGAGGGTACGTAAACACCTATATGGATATCACTCAACACAAACGTGTTGAAGAAGCATTACGGGAAAGTGAACACAATATTCGAATATACACTGACAATGTCCCTGTATTAATTGCCTACTTAGATACGGAGCGGCGCTACCTGTTTGTCAACAAAGCATACGCTGAAGCATTTGGCATGGAACGCGACACCATGATCGGAATGCCTGCCTACAAAATACTTGATGCAACCGAATACGCCAAAAGAAAGGACTTCATTCAACAGGCATTAAATGGCAATCGACAAAAATTTGAAACAGATCTTCCCTCACAAAACAGTGCTAAACGTTTTGCTGAGGTTACATACATCCCTCATGTCGGCGAATATGGCGATGTACTAGGTTATTTCACCCTCTATCAAGACATCACTGAACGCCGCGATGCTGAAATAGCCCTACAGATAACAAACGAGACACTGGAGCAGCGCGTAAAAGAGCGTACCCACGCCCTCTCGGTTGTAAATAAAGAGCTACGCAAAGAAAACACTATTCGAGCGTTAATGGAAGACGAGTTACGCCAAGCTAAAAGCGACGCTGAAGCCGCTAACCTAGGTAAAACCCGATTCCTCGCAGCTGCCAGCCATGATCTACTGCAGCCATTAAATGCTGCACGACTGTTCACTTCAGCCTTAGCTCAGCAAAGCCACTCATCGCCAAGTACAACACAACTGGTAGATAACTTAGACGGCTCTCTAAAAGCCGCTGAGGAGCTTATCACTACTATTCTTGACATATCAAAGCTTGATGCAGGCGCTCTTGAACCAGTCATCACTCACTTCTCATTAGACTCGTTGTTTAGTAATTTAAGTACAGAGTTTGCAGCGCTCACTCAAGAAAAAGCCTTAGCTTTTCGCTATGTTCATTGCTACCAAATCGTTGCTTCTGATCAAAAGCTATTAAGAAGAATTCTGCAAAATTTCCTTTCAAATGCTCTGCGCTATACACAAGACGGCAAAGTACTTTTAGGGTGTCGACGTATAGGCCAACAGCTACGCATTGAAGTCTGGGATACCGGTGTTGGTATACCTAAAGAAAAGCTTCATGAGGTATTTGAAGAATTCAAACGCATCAACAACCCTAAACACTCAAAAGTACAAGGTCTTGGCTTAGGGTTAGCCATCACTGACCGTATCGCTAAGATGCTAAAACATAAAATCAATGTACGCTCCTGGCCTGGTCAAGGAACTGTTTTCAGTATAACGATACCTCTTGGAGACCCAGCCAAAGAAGTGCAATCAAAACCAGAGCAGCGCGGCTGGATAAGAAGCAAAACGCTTAATGGCACAACCGCACTCATTATTGATAATGAACCTAAAATTCTAGAAGGCATGTCAGCGCTACTTCAAGGATGGGGCTGTGAAACTTATACAGCAGCGTCTATTGAGGCGGCAATAAAACTATACAGCAGCGAAGAAACACCTCTTCCCGACATTACCCTTGTTGACTACCATTTAAATGAGCTAGACACCGGAATTATGGCGCTCAACGAGCTTTATAAACTATGGGGAAAAGAGATTCCTGCTCTCGTCATCACAGCAGACAGGACAGATGAAGTGAAAGATGAGATAGGCAATTTTGGTGCCCAACTACTGACCAAACCAATTAAACCTGCGGCCTTACGCGCCATGATTAATAAGCTTGTCTCTGCCAATAAATCGGCATAAAAAAAGCACCCTAGTAGGGTGCTTCGTTTTCGCGAACTAAATGACTATTCCATTTCTGTACGCGCAGGATCAACACTTAAGCGTTGAGCAGCAATAACAGCCTGTGTACGGCTATGCACACGCAGTTTGCGTAAAATAGCAGTCACATGCGCTTTAATGGTTGCTTCTGACACATTCAGCTCATAAGCAATCTGCTTATTCAGCAAACCCTCTGTCAGCATGGTCAGTACTCTAAACTGCTGCGGTGTTAACGAAACAAGAGCAGCTGCAAACTTACGCTCTTCCTCACTAACATCAACAGTGCCATTCTCTGTAATATCACGCGGCAACCACTCTTCACCCTTAAGAACGGCAACGATTGCTTCAGAGATAGTTTCCAGCGGCGCTGATTTAGGAATAAAACCAGAAGCACCGTAGTCCATGGCACGCCTTAAAACACTGACCTCTTCACTTCCTGAAACCACTACCACTGGCATACCTGGGTTTTGCCCACGTAGAAACACCAAGCCAGTAAACCCATGGGTACCCGGCATATGGAGATCGAGCAACACCAAATCAGCATCACTGTGCTGAACAACAGCCTCTTGCACCGCCGCCAGTGAATCGGCTTCTACAATTTCAACACCCTCAATCGCCTGAGTTACTGCTTGGCGTAATGCTGCACGAAACAACGGATGGTCATCTGCAATAATGATTTTACTGGCTAGCTGCATGCTTTATCCCCCGGACACAGACGCGTCCAAATCCATATTATTCAATCTTAGATAGCATGAATAATAACATCTATAAACGAAAAACTCCCCCTACAGATCAACCGAAGAGGGAGTTTTCACTAAATTAACACGTAAATAAGAAACAACCTTATTTACGGTTCATTCTGTTTTCGATCAGATCATCAACAACAGTTGGGTCTGACAAAGTAGAGGTATCACCTAGAGCATCGAAGTCATCTTCAGCAATTTTACGCAAAATACGACGCATAATCTTACCTGAACGCGTTTTCGGCATGCCTGGTGAAAATTGAATCAAATCAGGTGAGGCAATTGGACCAATCTCTTTACGAACGTGCAGTCTCAGCTCTTTCATCAACTCATCGGATTGCTCATAACCAGACTGTAACGTTACATAAACGTATATACCCTGACCTTTAAGCTCATGCGGGTAACCCACTACAGCCGCTTCAGCAACCGCTGGATGCGCCACTAGTGCAGACTCAACCTCAGCCGTACCCATACGGTGACCAGATACATTGATAACATCATCAACACGGCCGGTGATCCAGAAGTAGCCATCTTCATCACGACGCGCACCATCACCTGTTGTGTAATAGCCTTTATAGGTTGTGAAATACGTTTGAGTGAAACGCTCATGGTCACCCCAGATAGAACGACTCTGGCCAGGCCATGAATCTTTAATCACAAGGTTTCCGTCAGCCGCACCTTCTAGTTCTTTGCCGTCTGCATCAAGTAGCGCAGGCTGCACACCAAAGAAAGGACGCGTTGCAGAACCAGGCTTTTGCGGTGTTGCTCCTGGCAGAGGTAGAATCATCATCCCACCCGTTTCAGTCTGCCACCACGTATCCACGATAGGGCAACGACCTTGACCAACAATACGGTGATACCAATTCCATGCTTCTGGGTTAATTGGCTCACCAACCGATCCAAGAATACGCAGAGAAGATAGATCAGAATCACCCAATACATCTTCACCCTGCTGCATCAAAGAGCGAATAGCCGTTGGCGCTGTGTAGAGCTGATTTACTTTGTGCTTTTCAATAACACGGCCAAAACGGCTGTTATCAGGATAGTTAGGCACACCTTCAAACATCACAGTAGTGCCGCCGTTTGCTAACGGCCCGTAAACAATATAGCTATGACCTGTTACCCAGCCTACATCGGCTGTACACCAGTAGATGTCGCCATCTTTGTAGTCAAAAGCATATTCATGTGTCATGGCTGCATATACCATGTACCCGCCAGTCGTATGTTCCAGTCCTTTAGGCGCGCCAGTAGAACCCGATGTATACAGAATAAACATTGGCGCTTCTGCTTCCATCTCTTCTGGGGCACATTCTGTAGACGCGGCAGCGACTAAGCCTTCATACCAAACGTCGACTTTCTCGTTCCAAGCAACGTCCTGATCAACACGCTTAACAACAATAACGCTCTCAACAAGAGCCCCTGCTGCAGGATGTTCCAACGCTTTATCAACATTAGCTTTTAGCGGAACAACCTTACCACCACGCAAAGAGTAGTTAGAAGTAACGACCACTTTAGACTTAGAGCCTTCAATACGAGCAGCTAGCGCTTCCGGGGAGAAACCACCAAAAACGATAGAGTGAACTGCACCAATTCGCGTACAAGCCAGCATAGCGACTGCCGCTTCAGAAATCATCGGCAAATATAATGTGACTACATCGCCCTTTACAACGCCCTGACTTTTTAATGCATTGGAAAAACGGCAAACACGCTCGTGCAGTTCACGATAGGTAATACTTTCTGAATCGCTAGGGTCGTCGCCTTCCCAAATAATAGCGACTTGATCACCACGTGTTTCAAGATGACGATCTAAGCAGTTATATGATGCGTTCAAGGTACCATCTTCGAACCAACGAATATTGACATTATGTGGATCAAAAGATGTGTTCTTAACTTTAGTATATGGCTTGAACCAATCGAGGCGCTTACCTTCTTTGCCCCAGAATGTATCCGGATCATTGATGGACTGCTCATACATTGCTTCATATGTTGCATTATCAATCGCCACATCAGGACTGACTGGATATACCTTTTCGCTCATGGTGATGCCCTTAGCTTGCTTGTTTTAATTATATATCCGCATGCTTACCCATTTATTATAGTTCTCTAAGGGATCCACATACGGAATTAGAGTCTAGTTTTATACCCAACCACGAGCTTATCCCTGAATTAGACATTGGTCTATTTTGGTTCGCGCAATAGTCTAATTGCAAATTAACTCATTGATATTTAACAGATTATAACATTAACGACAGACTAGTCACTTTGCCAACAACTTATCCAGATCCAAACCAGATTCACGAATTTTAGCCAGCTTATAGCGTAATGTCCTAGGACTAATTGCTAATCGTTCTGCTGCTTCCTTTCGACTTCCACCCGATGTTTTCAATGCATCAATAATTAACTGGAACTCATGCTGACGCAAATCACTGCCCAATTTACCGGAATCATCTTCTTCCTGAACACATGACTCATCAGCATCCATAGAAGATAGGTTTTCTTGTAAGGAAATAGCGCCAGTGACCATATGTAGATCAGAGGGGGTAATCATATTACCTGCCTGTAAAATGAGCGCTCGCTGCACAACATTATCCAACTCCCGGACATTTCCCGGCCAGGAATGCTGCGATAGTGCTATTTCTGTTTCATTACTCAAACAAACCAGCGGGCGCTTCATCTTTTGACAATGCTTTTCAAATAAACCTTTTGCCAAAGGTACGATATCAGCCCGGCGCTCACGCAAAGGTAACCACTGCAAAGGGAATACATTCAAGCGATAGTACAAATCTTCCCTAAACTGACCTTCAGACACTGCCGTTTCTAACTGCCGATTGGTGGTTGCAAGTACACGAACATCGAGTTTAATAACAGCTCGCCCACCCACGCGCTCTACCTCTTGCTCCTGCAGAACGCGAAGTAATTTAGCCTGCAACCCCAAATCCATCTCTGTTACTTCATCTAACAGTAACGTGCCGCCGTTGGCTTGTTCAAACTTTCCTGGCTGGCTAGCGACTGCACCCGTAAATGCTCCTTTCTCATGCCCAAATAACATAGCTTCGAGCATATTTTCTGGAATAGCCGCACAATTAATCGCGATAAAAGGCTTATCAGAACGTTCGGAATGATCATGAATATAACGAGCCAGCACCTCTTTTCCAGTACCTGACTCGCCAGTAATAAGAACAGTTGAAGCAGTATCAGCTACACGACGGGCTAATTGCAGTAATTGCTGGCTAGACACCTCTTCTGCCACCGGCTCAGAAGATTGCTTAGAAACACCACCGGCATATTGATTAATAATGTTAATCAGTGCATCCGGTTCAAAAGGTTTCAACAGATAGTCAACAGCGCCCTCACGAATAGCATCAACCGCTTTATCCACCTGACCGAATGCCGTCATGAGTAACATAGGAATGCCAGGTAAATTTTGTTTCACATATTTAAGCAAGGCATGACCATCGATACCCGGCATATTGACGTCAGAAACAACCATATCAACTGCGCTATTTTTTAAACGTAAAATAGCTGACTCACCATCTTCAGCCTCAACAGCATTTATTCCAGCAAGCTCAAGGGTGTCAACCAGCGCTTCTCTCAAGTCAAAATCATCTTCGACAACCAATACCGTTAACGACATTATTGCTTCCTAGTTATTATAAATTCAAGCTGCATGTGAAAAGTGAGTTATACGTCGTGCTTAATAAACGGCAAACAAAACTGCGCCACAGTACCGCGGCTCGGTTGAGATAGTAGTGTAAAGCTACCATGATGCGCCTTAGCAACCACCTGAGCGACCGCAAGGCCTAGACCTGTCCCATGAGACTTAGTCGTGAAAAAAGGCTCTAGCGCTTGCGCTACAGTGTTAGGATCCATTCCCGGCCCTCTATCAATCACACTGATGTTAATATTTTGCTCTGCTATATGCGCTTCTATAACTAAAGGGTGTTCATTGCCCGCCGCCTGTAATGCATTGTTAACTAAATTCAGAATAGCACCAATGAGCGTTTCCTGATTGCACTGTAACCAGTAGCCTTTGGCATTATTGGACAGTTCGCAATCCGCATCATATTGCGCCAATGGTACATCCAGCACATCATCAATCGCTTGAAACAACTCTTCAGTGGAAACTCGATTATCTAGTTTGGTTTCTCCTCGAGCAAACAGCAGCATATCCTGCACTTGGTGTTCCAAATGTAAGAGCCTTGACTTAACTTTTAAAGAGAACTTAATACGCTGTTGATCAGTAATGCTCTCAGCAGCAAGATGACTGGTGTACAGCAGGGCCGCAGAGAGAGGCGTCCTTATTTGATGAGCAAGTGATGCCATCATCCGTCCCATTTCAGAGAGCCGCTGATACTGCGACAAACGTGATTGCAGCAGCCTAGTGCCCGTCTGGTCCGTCAATAAAACCAGCTGACCCGGCTCATCTTTCATTGCTCTGGTTAAAAGACTGACACGCCGGCCATCTTTCAACGATATCTCATGACCATCATCATTCTTGGGCGCAAAACTGCGTTGAATAATGTGCATCCAAAGCTCACCCAATAACGGTTTGCCTAAGAAATCTTCTGCAGCGGGGTTACAGTCCGATACCATACCTTGGTTATCAATTAAAATGACGCCCGCAGGTAACAAATCAAGCAATTGACGCATACGCACAGCAAGTAAGTCACCATGCGCCATTTCACGATCTCTTACGCGCTTTATACTTTCCAGCTCTTTCTTAGTGTTTTCAAGCTCTTGCTTTAAACGGTCGATTTCATTCATTTATCTGATACCCGCTGAATACCAAACTTACGCATTTTTTCTACTAGCGTGGTTCGTCTTATCATTAACAAAGCCGCCGCACGTGCTACCACAAATCCTGTTCTATCTAAGGCATCTGCTATTAATGCTTTCTCTATCGACTCGATATATTGCTTAAGATCGATTCCTTGTGCAGGAACAACCATTGATGGGGCTGTAATGGTAAACACGGGCGACTCATCCACAACATCAGAATTTTCAGTGGATACAAGGCTATCATTAGACACAAAACTAGCGGGGCCCGCTTCACCTGTCACTAGATGTAGGGAGTTTTGCGCTTGATAACGAGTCGGTTCAGGCTCAGAGATATGCCGGCACTTAGCAGGAAGTTCTGACACACCAACAACACCGTCAGGATGCATAATAGCAAGGCGCTCTATCAAGTTAGAAAGCTCACGCACATTTCCCGGCCACGGGTGCCTTTGCAACGACTCCAGTGCTGACATATGAAAGCGTAAACGTCCCAGCCCCTGCTTCTCAGCACGCTGCGCCAATGTATGCAGCAACATCACTACATCATCTTTTCTTTCACGCAAAGGCGGGGTTTCGATAGGGTACACATTGAGCCGATAATACAAATCTTCGCGAAAATCACCGCTGAGGATCATCTCCTCCAGGTTTTTATGTGTGGCAGCAATAATACGCACATCGACTTCTATAGTTTTACTTCCCCCTACACGCTCAAAACACCGCTCTTGCAGAACCCGTAATAACTTCACCTGCATGGCTAAAGGCATATCGCCAATTTCATCCAGAAACAAGGTTCCGCCATCCGCCATTTCAAACCGGCCTGCACGTGCACTGATGGCACCCGTGTATGCACCTTTTTCATGACCGAAAAGCTCGCTCTCGAGCAATTCTGGAGCAATAGCACCGCAATTTACCGGAACAAACGGCCCTGACGCTCTTTTTGAGTAATCGTGCAAACTGCGAGCAATGAGCTCTTTTCCGGTACCCGACTCCCCCGTAATCATGACATTCACATCACGATCAACAACACGCATCATCGATTGCTTCAAGCTCTGCATTGGCTGGCTTTGGCCAATCAACTGCGGAAAAAGAGATTGATCAAAAGCCTCATCCCCTCCCTTAAGCACTTGCGCTTCGTGCAGTAGATCCGTCAAAACATGCTCAGTCAGTGGGCCATCCAGCACTCGCAACAACTGAACTTTAGAACGCACACTCAGCTGCTCTATGTCATCCCATGGTTCCAAAAGACATAATGATGTCTGCGCATCTTTATGACGAAATGACGCGGTTAACTTTTCAAGTGATACGGGCAACAAGCAGCGTCCAATAAACGCCATGCTCAAATCAGAGCTTACATGATTGTTCTGAAACCACTCAACGAAGGTCATCATTTGATGCGCTACGCCAAGGAAGCTAAAGATAGTACTGACAGATTGCCGACGCTGATCATCATCATCAACCAGCAGCACATTCATTTTAGAAGGTTCTTTCATAGATCACTGATAAAATGCCATTTTTTTGACAGCTTAGCAGAAGAATGCAGATTAACAAGAAATGCGCGGGATTAATCGCAACTAACCAAGCATTAGCTATGGGTTACTGCCAAACAATTGGCGAAAGGGCATAAAAAAGCGCTTTCATGTTTTCATAAAAGCGCTTAGACCATCTAGTCTGCGTAAAACTTAATACTTATTACCCGTTTTATGCAGGTACTTCCATTCCATTCCAGCCAGTCTTAACCTGTAGCATCAGGTTCATTACTTCCTGAACTTTTATACCATCGTTACTCCTGTTTGCCTGCATGAGCGTGCGCACCATATAGTCATACAAGGCATCAAGATTAGTGGCAATATCTCCACCTTTTTCATGGTCTAAAAAGTCTTTCAGGCCCAAAATAATATCATTGGCTTTATTTAGCTGCTCTGTACGCATACTGATATCTTTTCGTTCAATCGCGCCTTTTGCTTTTGCCATTGCCGTTAAAGCGCCATCCACCAACATGGAGATCAGCTCTTTAGGTGAAGCAGTCTCAATCGCCGCACGTAGATCCACACTTTGATACTGCTTCATGGCATTCAGGTTAATACTCATTCTCACTCCGACGCGTAATTATTATAAAGCTGATATTTATTTTTTCGCAGTAAACGGTAATCGATCAACGATGCCTGTTAATGAATCACCGGTTGTTTTAAAGCTTGCAACAATCCGCTCCATAGCTAGGAACTGTAGAGAAAGTCGACTTTCATATTTTGTCATTTTCCGATCAAGTGTTTCTTGCGCAACATCAATTCCTTCTAAATCCTTATTAAGGCTTGTTTCTCGGGCTTTTATAGTCCCTGAAGAAGACAGAAAAGAATCGATAAGCTTGGTCAGTTCACCAGCAAAACCTTGTGAAAAGGTAAAGTCGAAAACACCTGATGCGCCTTCACGCACACTTAAGTTTAGTCCATATGGATCAGTATCAATCGCAGGCAGGAGAACCTCACCAGCCCCAAAAGCAGCTTCACCATTAATAGTACCAGCCACATCGCGCCCACTTGTAGAAACGGAGGATGTAGAAAGGTTCGTTGCCGTAGAAAAATCAGCACCATTAGCTGCTATC
>JAWUYS010000155.1:0-7721 GCA_034110685.1 Neptunomonas sp. | reverse complement strand
GCCAGCATCTTCTGCAAACTGAACCGTTCGCATAATAGAAGCATCTTCAATACGCTTAACCGCTGCAGAATTCATGTCGGCTGTAAATTGAGAATCACGATAAACGGTGAAACCTTCTTTTAAGCTTAACTGGAACCAATCACGACATGTCACTCTGTTGCCCGACCAGTTATGAAAATACTCATGAGCAACGACCCCTTCAACACGCTGAAAACCCAAATCTGTCGTGGTTTCAGGGCTGGCAAGCACACAAGAAGTATTAAAAACGTTTAAGCCTTTATTTTCCATCGCCCCCATATTGAAAAAGTCGACGGCAACAATCATATAGATATCTAGGTCATACTCACGACCGTATACCTGCTCATCCCAGCGCATTGCGTTGACCAGTGACTGCATCGCGTAATCAAGCTTATCTAGATCTTTATCCACTGCATAAATGCGTAGTGCAACATCACGCCCACCGAGGGTTTGATACTGATCTTCAATAAGTTTCAGATCGCCTGCTACTAAAGCAAACAAATAAGCAGGTTTTGGATGCGGGTCTTCCCACGTGATCCAGTGACGACCCTCATCAGCTTCACCTTCAGCTACCGGGTTACCATTGGAGAGTAAAACGGGATAAGCATCTTTATCTGCTTCAATGGTGGTTGAGAAAACAGACATGACATCTGGCCGATCAAGGTAAAACGTGATGCGCCTAAAGCCTTCAGCCTCGCATTGGGTACAATACACACCATCAGACCGGTATAAGCCTTCAAGGGCCGTATTTTGATCAGGATGGATCTCTGTCACCGTTTCCAGCATAAACTCATCAGGTACACCTGAAACAACTAAGCCCTGCTCATTACGCTGAAAGTCACTTTCATTCAACACATGCTCATCAACAGAGATTCTACAAAGCAATAATGACTTATCTCCCTGTAATACCAATTCACGTGTAGCATCCTGTGATTCGGGGTTACGACGCATTTTCAAGCGCGCTTTGACTAAGGTTTTTTCAGGCTTAAGTTCAAAACGTAACTCTGTATGATCTATCAGAAAAACAGGAACTTTATAATCTTTCAGGTAGATAACTTCGGGCTGCTGGGTCATATAAACACTCTCTAAACTAAGCTTACTATTCTGAGCTGAGTTCTATCTGATAGGACGTAAATTTACGCAAGTTAATTACACCGGTGTCCAAAATCAAGTACTGGCCTTTAATACCGAGCAACACCCCTTCTACTTCAGGCGTCTTATCAAGGTTATGTGACACAACTTTCGTTGGGTACTGAATAACCGGATACTCAATGGCAAGCACCTTGCTATCGTGCAGTGGCTGAATAGCCTGTATTCCATGAACATCTTGTAATGCTGTAATCTCAGCCATGCATTGTTCTAACATTTCATCACGTTTCAATTCAAGGTCGAGCAAAGCAACTTCGCCCTTTAGCATTGCTCTCCAGTTGGTACGATCGGAAATATGCTCGCCATAAATACGCTCAACTAAGCCAGACTGCAGACGTGTTTGTACATTGAAGATAGGTAAGGCTTGAATTGCACCCTGATCAATCCAACGCGTAGGAACCTGTGTTCCTCGTGTAATACCAACTTTCACACCAGAAGAGTTCGCAAGGTAAACGGTGTGTGGAACAAAGCAGTTACGTTCACCCCAGTCTGAATCCCGGCATGTTCCTTCCTGAAAATGGCATTTTTCAGGGCTCATAATACATACATCGCATTGCGGAAGACGCTTAAAGCAAGGGTAACAAAAACCTTGGCTAAAACTTTTCTTGGTTTTTTTACCGCAATTCAGGCAGTTAATTTCCCCTAAAGAACGTATTTGAATTTTCTTTTCTAACAGCTGATTCATCGTAATGTGGCTATCGCCTAATGTCAGCGAATATACGACTTTATCTGCTAGTTCTGTGTGCATTTTACTTAATGCACCGATACCTAATATCTGCATTTAACCGTCTTAATTAATGAGTATTAATGATTTTTAAAACATCAGCTGCCAACGGATCAGATCCATGCGTAGCGCCGTTGTTCTTCGTTCGATCGATATAACCCGTTCGCTGATCTTCAGGAAGGTGTTTCTGATCGTAAGTAATGACAGCACGCATACACGTTTCGCGCTGCTCTGCAGACAGTTTTTGGCCGGTAGGCCACTTGCCCAGCTCAATTGCACGCTTAAGCGACTGATGAATTTCTGGTGTCATGTTAGCGATAAGCTCTTCATATTTCACAGTAATGCCCTCGTAGAAAGCTGTTATTCTTAAAGTTCAGTTTCACGCTTAAATACCCCCTGAACCAGAGGGACTGCCATCAAGCCGGCAAGCAACCCTGCCAAATGGGCAGTATTTGCTATCGAACCAAAGCCAATAGCTTCTAATAGCCCGGTATAACCAATAACTAGCCAAAAAACCATAAAAATCATAAGCGGTGGAGGAAAGCCAAAGAACGGAACGCGCGCCTTCTTATCCCACAACCATGTATACGCAAGAATAGCAAAAACCACACCTGACAGACCACCGAACAAAGGCCCTGAAATCCAAAATTGCGCTATGTTTGAAACAACCGCAGACCACAGGATGACAACAAAAAATATCCTGGCACCCTGCAGCTGCTCGATACGCCTTCCTATCACCCATATCCACAACGCGTTAAATAAAATATGCGGCAAGTTAAAATGCATAAAAATAGGCGTAACAAAACGCCATATTTCAAATGATCGAAGCGACTCCAGTAAATGTGTATAGATCAGGTTCTGCCCTTCAAGGCGATAATCAGTAATTGTTAGCCAGTGCATCAGACTATTTTGATTACCAAACCCTATTCCAAAGGTTATTACAGCACTCAAAATCAATAAACCAATGGTCAAAGGAAAAGATAAAGGATTAAGGCGCTGTCGCAACGGCCTCTGTACTTTTATGCTTGATAAGTCGCCGCCATTACGCCACTGCTCATAGATAAACCGAACCCGCTCCACATTAACGTGGCGAGGAACCCAAAGGGATTGGCTCTCGTCATCTTCAAGAATACGATGAGGAATTTCGTGCTGCCAAAGAAACTCTGCAAACTCTTTTAAATCATCAGCTAACGCAACTTCGAACACTTTAATCATAAATTTTACTTATATGGCCATTTATTAATCAGGCTTTTTAATTTCGGCACGAACATCGACCCAAACAAATTTATCTGAGCTTAATTGAGCCTCAAAATCGTATCGATACGCCACCAATTTTCCGTATTTAACAGCCGAGTAATCAAGACACGCTATATTACTACTGACCGGATGCGGCTCTCCTTCACACCAGTAATGACCAATGAAAAGTGGTTTTTCATTCTCACCGTAATGCACAAGGTCTTGGCGATTGCCTTCAGATAATTGAATTCTGGCTATATGTTCAGGCAACGGGTCGGGCTGAAACACAACATCAATAAATTGCTGGGGTTCAACTGCCCAAAATTTAGTTCTAAAGAAACGCCGCTTAAAGCCATCACGACTCACCATTACTTCATCATTAGGTAACCTCAGATGCGTACCGCGCAATAAACGGTCCATCAAAACCCATTCAAACGTATCAGGAATAGCGGATCGATGTAAGAAATCATCATTAATCCGATTTCCTCCTAGCTGAGATTTAAACTGCTCAATCAACTCATGATGCCAACAAGCATGAATGACTCGAAAATCATCCAGCTCTAGAAATAACGGCATCTCCTTTATCCATTCAAGAAAGCTTCGCTTATCTTCTGGGTAGGGGTCTAGCTGCTGCAATGTTTCCTGAAGTATGCGTCGATGCCGCTGCGTATGCTCCCTAAGATAGGGCTGCTTTTGCGGTGTTCGACTAGGCGTACAATAGCAGAGAAGATTATATTCATGATTACCCATTACTATCTGGGCATGACCAGCATCAACCATGTCACGGACAATATGCAGCGCTTCACGAATATGAGGTCCACGATCGACAATATCGCCTAAAAAGATAACCTGACGACGAGGGTGAAAATAAACGCCATTCTTTTTACTGTAACCTAGACGCGCAAGTAACATCCGTAAGCTAAGACCACAGCCATGGATATCTCCTATCAGGTCATAACCTTCAAAACGTCTCACGCTCACATCACTTCCCCAACTTTGTACCCCAGCCCAGTTTTTCTCGGCAGGTACGGTAGAAATCATAGTTCAAGGGATGCAGTAATTTAAGTTTATGCGGTTTTTTATGGATAGTAATCACATCACCTGGAGCCAAACTGATGTTAATTTGACCATCACACGATACAGTAGGGTAAGTCTCGTTTTCTTCGCTAATAACTAACTTCAGCTCACTGTTACCATCAACAACAATGGGGCGACTAGATAGCGTATGCGGAAACATTGGCACCAGCACAATAGCATCCAGCTTAGGGTGCATAATGGGCCCACCACCTGATAGCGCATAGGCAGTAGAGCCTGTAGGAGTAGATACAATCAAGCCGTCAGATTTCTGCGTGTAAACAAACTGCCCTTCAATATACAGTTCAAACTGAATCATGCGTGTGGCTTTACCTGGATGAAGAACACAATCATTTAACGCCGTCCCTTCACCAATAGGCTCTCCTGCCCGCTTAACAATCATATCCAACAAAAAGCGACTCTCTACCGTATATTTTCCTTCGAGTACCTCAGAGACCTTTTCTTCAATTTCGTTAGGGGATATATCTGTCAGGAATCCTAAATTACCGCGATTGACACCCAATACAGGAACATGACATTGAGCCAGTGCGCGTGCAGCGCCTAATAAGCTACCATCACCGCCGACAACGATAACCAAGTCACAAATCTCACCCATCATTTTTTGTTTACAAATTTGTTGCCCATGCCCTGGCATCATTTCTGCATTACGCTCATCAAGAATCGTATTCAAGCCTCGATCTTGTAAAAACCGCATCAAGTGCTTAAGCGTATCGATCACTGGCTTACTACCCAATCGGCCGATTAAGCCGATGTTACGAAAATGATCCATCTCGTTACCCTTTATACTCATATGAACAGGTCGAATTAGTACTTACATGATTACCGGCTTAGTAAAAGTTTTCAAGCACTTACACTATCGATCGTCGCCCTTGCACTCCCCCCGTATGCAATAACGCCACCGTTGCTCCCGCGGGGTATACATCCTGCTCTACTTTTTCTAAAAAACGACGTAGCAACTTTGAAGTATAAACAGGATCAAAAAGTATCTGAAATTGCTCCTCCATAGCCAACCAATGCTCTTTGTGGTCTTTTCTAATTTTCCCATACCCACCGTAGTGAGCATCAAGATCTAACGACCAAGAACAATGAGTATCGACACCTGCAACCTTTAATAGTTTCAGAACGTCATCCTGAAGAAAACCAGCACCTTTAAGTACAGGAAAACCTTCAAGTGTCACATTCGCTGGGGCAGCGCTAATTAAACCGGCCAATGTGCCGCCAGTTCCACAAGCGCATAACAAATAATCAAGGCTCGGTCGCTGCGTTAGAATACCTCGCATAAGCTCAGCTACACCTCGAACAGCCAATGCGTTAGAGCCACCTTCGGGAATAATCAAACCACTTCCAACATCTTGCTTCAACTGATCGTGCCACTCTGGATCATGGCGTTTTCGATAGTTGGCACGATCGACAAAATGCAGCCGCATCCCCCACTTTTGAGCATCCACCAGCATCGGATTACTCACCTCTTCACCACGGATAACCCCAACAGAGCTTAAACCTAGCTGCTGAGCCGACCAAGCCAGTGCATGAATATGGTTAGAGTAAGCCCCACCGAAACTTATAACACGAGGATAACCTTGCTTGCTTGCAGACAAGAGATTGTATTTTAGCTTAAACCACTTATTCCCACTGATGAGAGGGTGAACCAAGTCAGCGCGAACAATAAGTACTTTTAGCTTTTTTTCAACAAAGAGAGGAAGCTCAAGAGGCTCAATAACTAGCGGAGCATGGGCATCAAAAAGGTTAATAACCGCCACCTAACAGACAAACTGAATAGTTAAATTAATTAGGCATATCTTATTGTAATAAAAAGAACTTAAACAGGTTATAAGATCAATAAATGAAGATAATTGTTGAAACCTAAAAAGACAATTGACGACTATAGACAAATAAAAAGGATAGGCTTAGGAAATATCTGAAAATATCACTTTGAAAGATTATGGTGGGCGTGGAGAGGTTCGAACTCCCGACATTCGCCTTGTAAGGGCGACGCTCTCCCAACTGAGCTACACGCCCATAATGCATTGGCTATAAATTTTTATACTAATAAAATCAGCACGTTGACTTTAATAGTGGCGGAATGGACGGGACTCGAACCCGCGACCCCCTGCGTGACAGGCAGGTATTCTAACCAGCTGAACTACCACTCCGTTTTCATTCTGAAGTGTTACACACCCCTTGAATGAGGTGCGCATTTTAAATACTTTCCCTGCATTGTCAAACGTTTGCAGAAAAAAAACGTATATATTTTTATCATCAACCAAAACAAAGGGAACATTTGCATTCTGATGACTCCATCAAGGAAAAATGATGCCATTTATTACAAAATCACGTTTCATCATGCCAACCCAGCCTTTGACGCCAGACTTGTTTAAAAAACACTCAATCTAAAAAAACATAAGACTTTTAAGCATCAATAGCAAAAAAATCGACACCTCAGTGGATATGCTAAGCAATCTATAAATAGTGTACCCATAGAGGAAAAAGCACTAAAGTAGTGCCAATAGCACCGACACAACAAGAGCGTCACAATACACAATGCAAATTTCAGATACCTTAGACGACTTTGTAAAAGCATGGCTGGTACTTCATGACAACACACCTCCTAGCATAGCTTTTGATCCTGAATGGCCTTCGCAGTGTTATAATGCATCATCCCCACAAGAAGGAGAGCTTGTTTCGTGGCAACCACGAAAACAAACATCTAGCAGCGATGTCTTTACCCGTCTTGGGGAAGCACTAGAAACCGCCATCCACCCCGATATTGTTACTTACTATACTTACTTATGGTCAGATCACCTCAATGCAACAGCACCTGATGGAGACCTGACTCTTTTACAAGTATGGAATGAGGAAGACATAGAGCGCTTGCGTGCCAACCTTATTGGCCACGCAATGATTAAGGTAAAGAAAAAACTACCGCTAACACTGTTTTTTGCATGCACAGAACCCGACGATGGCATGCTAAGCCTACTCAATGAAGACGGCAGTATTTGGTTGGAATATCCGGGAAAAAAACCCGTTAAGAAAATAGCTGAAAGTCTTAGTGAGTTTCTTAATCAGTTAACTCCACGCTAATACAGCGACTACCACCCCACAGTAAATGACAGCAACCGGCTAATATGACACAGAGGCCTTTGTGACTCTGTGCGCCACTCGTTAAAAGCATTTTGTACGGCCAGCAGGTCTTTTTTACCCGTAGGCCTCTTATCTACAATACCCTGCGCCTTTAAGGCTGCAACCACATCATCCGTAAGCACAAAGGTATCTTTACCTATCATACGTAAAAAGTAAGCCCCGGAGTTACCTCCTAGATGAGAACCATTTTTCTTAAGCTCACCCCACAAACCAATAATATTTTCTTCCGGCCAATCTGCAATCCACTGAGCGCAACTACCGTGCTTTTCGGCTATTTCCAACATCATCACAGCATTTAACCGAGTCGCCTTCAACTTCCCCCAGTGCCTTATGATTTGATCGTTTTGCATTAGATTTT
>JAWUYS010000154.1:0-8703 GCA_034110685.1 Neptunomonas sp. | reverse complement strand
CAGAATTGAGTTCATCAATGTCTCCCAGCGTGTCAATCCGCTCAGATGTTTTAGATACACGACGCCCGTCTGCCCACCCTGTTGAGCCTTTGTCGCCTGTACGGGTGTAGATCCGAGTTACTCTGTCAGCCATTAGTGTCTTCCTAGTACTCTATTTTTGAGAATCAGGGACTCTCTCGCCTAGCCCCGTATTAGAGGGCCATTTTCAATGTAATAAAGCCAGCACGCCCTTGAGTATTATAGCGTGATACTTGCTCATACTCTTTGTCGGTAACATTGGTTAGCTTTCCTTGAATAGTTACGCTCGAGTTTAGTTGCTTGCTAACGGTTAAGTTAACTAAGCCGTAGCCGTCCACATCATTAGGCGTATCTTTCTTTTGGCTTTGGGCGAGTATGTCAGCTCCTAGCTGGTACTTGCCTATGCGGTAGTTCACCGAGCTACTTAAAGTGCGGTGAGCGCGGCGCAATAGCGTGCTATCAGCGACTTCATCATGTGGGCTTTGGATAACGATGCTAGTGTTCCAGTTCAAGTTATTAACGCTGAGCTGGTGGCCTAACTCGATACCTTTAATCAGTACTTCATTTACATTGCGTCCCTCGTAAGTGAAGGGAGCGACTTCTACGGTAGTGATTAAGTTATCGATTGTATTGTAAAAAGCGGCAGCACTTATATGGTTATGAGCATCAACTTGGTATTTTGCGCCAATTTCGTAATTCTTAGATGTTTCAGGTTCCAGGTTGAGGTTCCCGCCAAATCCATATAAATCAGAAGCATTGGGTGCACGAAAAGCCGTAGCGATACTGGCGTATAGGTTAAGATCAGGTGTCGCCTGATACCCGTAGCTAGTTTCCCACGTAGTGTGATTACCAAATGTTTCGTGATCTGTATACCTGGCGGCTAACACTAGGCTGTGTTTGCCTATTTGTATGTTGTCTTGTAAATAGATGGCGCGAGTATCGAGCTTTTTATCAAATCCAGATCCAAAGGATATAGATTCAATCGTTTCGCGTTGTAAGGAGATGCCAGCAGTTAATGCGTGGTCTGCTAAATCAACATCGTTTTGCCATTCAATTTGATTACGTCGCGTATGGGCAAAATCAGTCGACTGATTTTGGTCTAACTTGTCGTTGAATAACCCTAGTTTAATACGAGAGAACCAGTTATCAGTGATTTGAGTATCAAAGTCTAGATTAATAGCTAGCTGTGTAAAATCTTGATCAACGGGAGCACTGGTAAAATCTAGATATTCTGTATTTCCGTTGCTATGTAACAGGCTAAATTTCACATCTGTATTATTAAGAGTATGTGCAAATGTTAGGCGAGCATTGACGTTGTCATGCCCTGAATTAACCTCTGAAGTATGAAGCGTTGGAATCCCCTTGGTGCTGGATGTATTGATATTAAATCCAAATCGAGAGCCTTGTGCGCTGGTATGAAAGGCTTGAATGCCAGCTTCTTTGGTTTCGTTACTGCCTAGCGTTGCTTTAGCAGAAAAAGCAGGACCTTTCTGGCGGGTGAAAATTTGAATAACGCCGCCCATTGCTTCTGAGCCATAGAGAGTTGAGCGTGGGCCTTTAACGATCTCTATTCGTTCAATGCTATCCGGATGTATGTAGCTGATATTGGCTGAACCCAATGTGCCCGGATTTATCTTCATTCCATCAATGAGCACTAATGTGTGGTCACTTTCTGTACCACGAGTAAATATCGATGTGAGCTGCCCTTGGCCACCTGAACGGCTTATTTCAACACCTGTGGCAAAGCGCAAAATATCGCTTAGGTCCGTTGCCTGCATACGCTCGATCTGTTCACGAGTAATCACAGTAACGCTGGCTAGTGTTTCGTCAACGGTCTGTGCGGTACGTGTGGCGGTAACTGTCAGTGTATCGAATGGTTGAGTAGTAGATGTAGGCTGTGCTGCAAAAACGTTGCTTGCTGCACATAGTGTTGCAGTAGCAATAAGATAAGGGTTCATTATAGTGACCTGTTGATACGCCCACCGCGTATAGAGTTAGAAAGGATTCAGGCCGGTATCCGGACTCTCAATCTCATGTAGATTGATTACCGTTGCGGGGGCAGTGTCGGCTTTGTATTAGCGCTGTTGCTAGAGTATACGCACCGTTCTTCCCGTTTAACCTTGTTAGAGGCACCTGGATAGCTGGGGCGAAGTTTACAGGGAGGTTTTTTGTGATGCAATGATAGAGAGGGGAGCATATAGGCTGTACACAGATGGTTTGTGAACAGCCATTTTTTCTATCGTCTAGCTATCATAACTTTCTGCGAAATTACGGATATCATGTGATAGTTTCTCGACACGGTCGGCTGATTTTTCAAGTTCTTAAAGTACAGCGGTGCTGATAGCTGATTCTACAATCAACTCTAATGCTGAAAAATTCGATTCGCCAATTTGGCTTTGCAGCTCTGTTGATAATTTCCCTTTAAAGGATTCAACAACATTATGTGAGTGCTGAGTTTGCTTCTGAGACATGCTACTACCTCCGTGTTATGTATTGTCAGGCAAGAAAATATGTTCATCTTGCTCATGAATGTCGCGCGCATTACCAACAATAAGTGGATCAGGTGTTAGCTCGATATCCGGATTTTTATTGGGGTAAGGAAGTGAGTTCAAGACAAAGCGCATGGCATTAATACGTGCGCGTTTTTTATCATCTGATTTGATAACAGTCCAAGGCGCATCTGCGGTGTCAGAGTAAAAGAACATCGCTTCTTTGGCTTCTGTGTATGCATCCCACTTATCAAGTGATGCAAGATCAATTGGAGATAATTTCCATTGCTTCAGTGGTGCAACTTTACGTGCTTGGAATCGTTCGAATTGCTCATCTCGGCTAACTGAAAACCAGAACTTATAAAGTCTGATGCCGCTACGAACCAGCATGCGTTCAAAGTCAGGTGTTTGGCGCATAAATTCAAGGTACTCTGCTGGAGAGCAAAAATTCATAACTCTTTCAACGCCTGCTCGGTTATACCAAGAGCGGTCAAACAACAGAATTTCCCCTTTGGTTGGGAGGTGTTTAACGTAGCGTTGGTAGTACCATTGGCCCTTTTCTTCTTCTGTTGGTTTTTCTAAAGCGATAACTCTGGCACCACGAGGGTTAAGGTGCTCCATAAAGCGCTTGATCGTTCCCCCTTTACCTGCAGCATCACGGCCTTCAAATAGGATGACAATTCGCTCCCCGGTTTCACGAGCCCAGCTTTGCATTTTGAGTAGCTCAATTTGCAGATCTTTTTTAGTGGCTTCGTACTCTTTTCGGGAGATTCGCTCTTGAGTATCGGTGTTCTTTTTTTCTTTCTTTTCTGCTGATGCTGAGCCATTCAGCTCAGATGCAGCCTCAAGTGTTTCAATAGCTTCTTGCGGGGTTGCTTTTACCAGATCATCCATCATTGTCTCCTTTGAAGGTTGTTTATAATTAATAATTATCCTCTCTCTAGGAACAAATCCTTTGATCCGAGTCACTTAATTTAGTGATATCTGATGTAAATGTTACGAAATGTCATTTTTGATAGGTAAATGTAGAAATATTTTGTATTCAGTTCCACTCTCGATATAGTTTGTTTTTTTGTTGGTGCTAAGCTGTTTATAAAAAGTACTGAGTAAATATAGGTTTATAGTAATTTGTACTCACCTGACCAAAGCATGGAATCCAGTTAAGCTATGAAATCACAGTCACACAACCCAAAAGAATCTGTGGAAAAGTCTGAGTTATATCAGGCATTGTCGGCTTCTCGTACTTCCTTTATATCAACAGGGATTTTTAGCTTTTGCATCAACATTTTGATGTTGGCACCTGTTATCTACATGCTCGAAGTTTATGATCGTGTTTTAACGAGCAACAGTGAGTCGACACTGTTAATGCTGACACTGTTATTGGTGTTTCTGTTTTTGGTGATGGGAACGCTTGAATGGGTTAGGTCGCAGGTATTAATAGTGACGGGTAATCGGTTAGAGAAGACTTTAGGGCCACGCGTATTTGATTCTCTTTTCCATCAGGCGTTGGCGTCCGGCGGCAGTGTTGCTACTGCGCAGCCTTTGTCCGATTTGTTAACACTGCGTCAGTTCTTAGGTGGTGCTAGCCTTTTAACGCTGTTTGATGCGCCTTGGTTGCCTATCTACCTTGGTGTTGTTTATCTTTTTCATCCTTTAATGGGAAGTATTGCACTCGCTGCCGCTATCTTTCTGATTATTCTTGCTGTCGTCAATGAGCGAATCACACGCGGTGATATTCAAGATGCTAATAAACTTAATATTGAGAACACACAAGAAACACAGCTGAACTTGCGTAATTCAGAAGTAATTGAGGCTATGGGGATGCTGCCGCGTCTACGTGCTCGTTGGCAGAAAAAGCAGGACCAACTACTTGAGTTGCAAACTCGGGCGAGTCGTCAGGGTGGGTTGATCACAACAATATCAAAGACTTTTCGAACCACTATGCAATCGTTAATGCTTGGTTTAGGTGCCTATTTGGCTATTCAAGGGGATATATCCAGCGGAACTGTGATTGCGGGTTCTATCTTGTTAGGTCGAGCTTTGGCTCCAATTGATCAGCTTATCAATTCGTGGAAAAGTTTCCTCGGAGCCAGAGGGGCATATACACGTTTAACGAGCTTGCTTGAAAACTCTAAGGTTACAGAGCCTCCTATGCCGCTTCCTCCTCCTCAAGGGTTGGTAGAGTTTAAGAAGGTAGTTATTGCGCTTGGCAGTAGTGCAGAGCCTGTTTTGCAGGATATTAGTTTCAAAATTGAGCCAGGGACATCGGTTGCTGTTATCGGCCCAAGTGCGGCCGGAAAGTCGACATTGATTCGTGCCATGTTGGGTATATACCAAACAACAAGAGGCGCGATTCGTCTTGATGGTGCCGAGATGAAACAGTGGGATCGTGAGGTTTTAGGTGAGCATATTGGTTATCTTCCTCAAGATATCGAACTGCTTGAAGGTACTGTTAGCGAGAATATTGCTCGTTTTGGCCAGGTTGATCCTGACAAGGTAGTTGCCGCTGCGATGGCTGCGGGTGTGCATCAAATGGTTTTGCAGTTGACTGATGGCTATGCCACAAAAATAACAGCGCATTTATTATCGGCAGGGCAGCGTCAGCGTATCGCACTGGCACGGGCATTGTATGGAGAGCCAAAGTTAGTTGTTTTGGATGAGCCTAATTCGAACCTCGATACGGAAGGTGATTTGGCCTTGGCTAATGCTGTTCGTAGTCTTAAAGCTATTGGTTCTACGTTGGTTGTGGTGACGCATCGTAATAACTTATTACAACTGGTGGATAAGGTGATGGTGCTCTCAAACGGTAGCTTAGTTGCATTTGATAATGCAGCTGTTGTTATGGAAAAGCTCAGCACACCGCAACCTGCGGCTAAAGTTTTGGCTAAACCTGTTTCTGAAAATGCTGTACTCGAGAATTAATTATGAATGATGTAAATCAGACAGAAGCAACAACACAATATCTAGAGAAAGCTGTCGATGATAGTCGCTTTCTTTTCATTGGGTTTCTTATCATTGCTGTCGTGTTTGTGGGTATGGGTACATGGGCTGCTGTTGCGCCGATTGCCAGTGCAGCACATGCACAAGGTAAAGTTCGAGTAGAGAACAACAAGAAGACAGTTCAGCACCTGCAAGGCGGTATTGTTAAGTCGGTTTTGGTGCGGGATGGAGATTATGTTGAAAAAGGTCAGGTGTTGATGGTGCTTGATGATACTCAGGCTAAGGCTCAGCTAGAGGTTATTCAAGGACAATATATTCTTTCTCGTGCACGTGAGGCTCGCTTGATCGCTCAGCGCGATCAATTGAGTGAAGTTATATTTCCTCAAGACTTAATGGATCTTCAAGAGGATCGCCGTGTTCAAGAAACCATAGATGTGCAGCGTCAAATATTTAACGTGCGTAAAGAGTCCTATGAAAATGAACTTGCTTTGTATGCTCAGCAAGCAGAGCAGCTGGAATCGCAGCTAACAGGGCTTGAAGCCCAGAGAAAAAGCCGCCAGCGCTTGGTGTACTCTTACTCTAACCAGTTGAAAGATTTGAAGTCATTAGAGAAAAAAGGCTTTGCTGAAAAAGGTAGGGAGCGTGAGATTTATCGTGAAGTGGCGCAAAGCCGTGGTGAGCTAGGTGAGTTGCTTGCAAGTATTGCCTCAACGAAATCTGAAGTAGTGGCTTCTAAATTGCAGGCTCTACAGTTGCAAAAAGAGTTGCAAAGAGAGGTGGCTTCAGAGGTTGATGAGGTGCAAGAGCGCTTATTTCAGTTGGTTGAGCAGCGTCAAGCCTTGGTGGATACTTTGTCTCGTACGCAAATTCGCTCTCCTCAAACGGGAACAGTGTTAGAGCTTGCTGTACATACGGTAGGTGGAGTCATAGGTGAAGGTGAAACGCTTATGGATATCGTGCCTGAAGGTGTCAGGTTGATAATAGAAGCTAAAGTTTCTCCGATTGATATTGATAGACTATCTATTGGGCAAATTGTTGATGTTCGCTTCTCTGCCTTTAAAATGAGGGAGACGCCACGGATTGATGGGAAGTTAATTAATATCTCAGCGGATAGCATACTAGATCCAAATGATTCAACTCAGGCGCCTTATTATCTTGCCATTATTGAGCTAACGGATGAAGGGTTGCAGCATTTAATAGGTAATGACTTGAAGCTCATTGCAGGAATGCCGGCTGAGGTGTTCGTGCAAACGGGTGAGCGAACTTTATTCCAATACTTGTCTGATCCTCTTGTAGATACATTGGCGCGCTCATTTATAGAAGAGTAGCCTTTCTTTCCCCCTTTCTCGTAAAGGCCTGAATATTCATCCTGAATCAGGCCGACAAATAAAACATTTGTTTTAAACATTATTCCGCTTTCATTTTTATCAAGACGGCTTGACTGTGCTGTCAGGTTTTTTTACATCTTTGTATTTCACGGAAAAGCAATGAATGATTATTGTTTTTTGTTTGAAATTTTTTTTCAATAAAACGTTCGTTTTTGTTGTTAAGTTATTGTTTATTAAAGTTAATGTTATGTTAATAATGCATATTTATGTTGTGTTAAGGTTGAGGGTATTGTTTGGTATGAAACTTGCTTTAGTCTGCATAGTTTAATTCTTGTTTGTGGTGGTTCACTTTCAGGAGCCAGGTTCATATCAAATTGGACCTCGGTTACAAACCTCGCAGCCGTTTGACTGTAGGTGATAAATACTCAACTTAATAAAGGTGTTTTTAACATGAAAAAATTGATCGCTGGTTCTGCTCTAATGCTTACTTCTGTTTCTGTATTTGCTGCTCCTGTTTTTAACCAAGTTCCTGAGCCAGGCATGTTGCCATTGTTGGGTGCTGGTGTAGCAGCAATGCTTATCGCTCGTCGTTTGAAAAAATAAAGTACACAACAAAGCGAGGTCTCTCAGATCTCGCTTTATTATTTCGCTCTGGTTTAACGGTACTTATTCCAGACGGCATGCGACTGGCTTGTGAAGCAGCAGTGTTCAATTAGCGCTAACACCAGATCGGACTTGCTAAAACTTTAAAGATAAGGAATTTTGTTATGTCTACTATGACAATCCGAGTAACCTCTTCAGCTGTAAATGAAGAAGGGACTGGTTTTGGTGAACAGCCGGATCTGGGAGCTCCCAGTTTCTGGGATGTAATCATTACAGATAGCACGAACCCAAATTTAGCTAATGGGACTTATGACGGTTATTGTTTGCATCCTGAACTACCTATTGCTTTTTCACCTACTGAATACCAAGGTGATGCTAGTGATGGACAAGATGTTAATAATTACCTAGCTGCCGATGTTACTAGTAGCATAACTGATACTCAGATAGCGCAAATAAACTGGCTATTATCGCAGAACTTCACCTCAGATTCGAAATATGCTGGCCAATTTAACTATGGCGAAATGCAAGCAGCAATTTGGGAAGTTATGGGGTTTACTCCTGCCGAATATAATGTCGGTATTAACCCAGGTGTGTTGTCCGATAATGGTCGTCAAGTTGTTGAGCAAAGTGATGTAGCTTTTCTTGTTGCTCAATCGCAGTCAGCAGTTGATAGCGGCATTAATGTTGTTCCTTCTGATACTTTCTTTTCTATGGTTGTTGATCCGGATGGAGTGCAGCAACCACTTATTATCCAGTTGCAGTCTGCTAAATTAGGCGACTATGTTTGGTTGGATGCAGATTTAGACGGTGTTCAAGACACGAGCGAACTAGGTGTTGATGGTGTCGTTGTTGAGCTTTACGATGCTGCAGGCACTCTTATTGCGAGTACTGTTACGGGTGACGATTACAGTACCGTAGAAGTTGAAACGGGCTATTACCAATTTACAGGCCTTAATGCAGGTGACTACTCAGTTAAATTTATAACACCTGCAAATATGGTATTAACAGTTGCCGATGCAGCTGCAAACTCTCAAGATAATTCTGACAGTGATGCCAATACACTTACGGGTATGACTGCAACAATTACCTTAGCTGAAGGTGAGTCAAATCAAAGCGTTGATGCGGGGCTCGTAGAGCTAGCCAGCATTGGCGATAAAGTCTTTGAAGACAGCAACGCTAACGGTATTCAAGATGCAGGCGAAGCCGGCATTGAGAACCTGACCGTTAACTTGTATGCCTGCAACCCCGATGGCAGCACCGGCGCACTGGTGGGTACAACCACAACGGATGCCAATGGTAACTACGACTTCACCGGTCTGAACCCA
>JAWUYS010000153.1:0-13165 GCA_034110685.1 Neptunomonas sp. | reverse complement strand
CACTAACACGACGGCCATCAACAAGAATCAACGTATGGTTAGTTTCCATACCACGCATACTGATTCCATTACGGCCGCCACCCACATTACTGGCAGACACACCGGGCAAACCTTCAATCGCTTCTAGTAGGTTATTAGCTCCACTTAGCTCAATGTCTGCAGCCGTTACGATGTTGACGGAACCGGCAAAGTTTTTAGCGGTAACCGGTGCTTTTGCGGCAATGACAACCGTGTCTTGTATAGTTGGAGTGTCGGCTTGAGCTTGCGCAGAAATCATTGCAGCAATGATCAGCGGGAGTGTTTTTTTCATGTCAGTCTACTTCGGCTATTGGTTAATGAACGACTATTACGTTTTGTAAAATAATCGTGATCAAAATCAATCGGCGGTAGCTGGCTGCCTGTATCTAAACGAAGGTGGCTTGCAAAAGGCCTTTGAGGGTAAAGCTATTTTGTGAGTATCAATTTTCCGTTACGTGTTTCCCGTAAGTGGTAGAGTTGTCCGTTATGTATAATCAATAATTCTTTTTGATTTTGTAACAATTCTTGGCTAGAAACTTGGCGTAAATTGATCACCTCAGTTCTAGGCTGCAAAGCATCTATCTGTTCCATGTGATTACTTCATAATCTTAAAAGATAATGCGAATCATACTCATTTATAAATAAATGTCAAAAGAACTTCCCTGTAAATTGACTATTTCTGACAATGCTCTAAACAAGCAGATCAAAAATATGTACCTCGTTTAGCTTTTAGAAACACTCATCCTTGGCCCTATAAGTAATTAATATTGCCACCTTTGTTTTATCGAGAAGCAGGTGAAACTAGGCACACAATAACAACACTCCTTCATCCTACTGGGTTGAAGGCCCCTGCCTATGATGGAGACCTCCCATGCTAAAATCAGTAAAAGCTCAGGATTATATGTGCCAGAGTTTGATCACCTTTTCTCCCGAGACAGACCTATTTATTGCCATCGATACGTTGATCAATGAACGTATAACAGGTGCCCCTGTCATTAATAGTGAAGGCGATCTAATAGGATTAATGACAGAAATCGAATGCCTTAAAGCAATTTTAAATCTGACCTACAATGAAGGAGAGATGGGAGGAACAGTTGGCGAATACATGACCGAAGAAACCTATACGATTGCACACAATGCAGACATTATTAAAGTTGCTGAAGAGTTTATAAATAACCGCCGACGCCGCTTACCTGTTGTTCGCGAAGGAAAATTAGTAGGCCAAATTAGCCGCCGTGATGTTTTACGTGCTGTTCAGGCCTTTTCTAAAGATCATTTTAAAACTCATAAATATGCTTAACTAAAAGATGCCCCAAACAACCTCTCTGGAGGTTGCTCCAATGCATGCATTTGATGCGTCAACCTAATTCATTAAGCCATAGTCTCGAGCATTAACTTTAATCCATCTCCCAGTGTCACTTGTGCTGTAAAGCCGTAGCGCTTATTTGCTCTTTTAGGCTCTCCCAGAGACTCAACAATATCCCCTTGTCGGCATGACATTTTATTCAATTGTGGTTCACTACCCGATAGCATCGACAAGGTTTTCGCTAGCTGCAAAATTGATGTGGGCTGCCCTGTACAGACGTTATAAACGGAAGCTTCGCCCTTTTGATTGTGCATGGCCGCTATCAAAAATCGCACAACATCAGCCACATAAATAAAATCCCTAGTTTGCTTACCATCGCCATGGATTGATAACGGCTGACCTTTCAAAAGACGTTCAATGAAAATTGAAATAACGCCAGAATACGGAGATGCAGGGCTTTGTCGTGGACCATAAACATTAAAAAACCGCATACATACTGTTGATACTCCATGCGCCAGCCAAGCAACCCGCGCATGATGTTCGCTTCCCAGCTTATATTCCCCGTATGCGCTAATGGGCCTGGGTATAGATGACTCATTTAAAGGTACTGTTGCATTATCGCCATATACAGCAGCCGATGACGCATAAACCACAGGGACCGTTGGTGCTTCACCATTCCTTCTCGCCGCATCCAATAAATTCACTGTGCCCTGTTGATTATTACAATGGGTGCCCACCCAGTCGTTAAGCGAGCATGTAACAGAAGACACGGCGGCTAAATGGAAGCAACCATCAATATCTTGCATTGCTCTTTTAACGAGATCCCTATCCATGACACTACCTAGTAAAAGCTCTACGCCTGATGGAAGATTATCCTCAACACCCGTAGATAGGTTATCAAGTACTCTGACTTGATGCCCCGCATCTATTAGTGCATCACACAGATGTGATCCTATAAAGCCACACCCTCCTGTTACGAGATATTTCATTGTGCTCTCCTTGTTTTTGCCTTTAATAAGGAAGAGCAAAACTTCTGCCAACTTTTATCTGTTTAAAATCAATACTTTAAAAACACGTCATTAACTACTCTTTCATATCGAGTCTCATATTGAGAGCCGCTTTGCTGTTTTGTCTAAAAAAACAGTATTTAGTAACAGAAGTGGATTTTTCAATAACATTTAGGATTACATAACTAATTTAATTGACTGTTTTAAAACATTTTTTATTTATTTGGCTAAATATTTGCTGCTGTACAAGAACAGCAGCACGCACAGAGGCTAAATATGAAATTACAACAAAGAAACATTTATCAACTTATTGATAGTCGCGGTAGTGGCGGCATTGAAACACACGTGTTTGTGTTGTCTTGCTGGCTTCATCGTAAAGGTTTTAATAACGAAGTCTTATTCCTTAAACGCTATGGAAAAAACCCTCTGGCTGATCAGTTGTCTTCGCTAGGAATACCGTGGCGTTACTTAAATAGACTCTCTGATTTGTTATCTATCATTAAGCAGCAGCCGTCACTGGTGGCCACTCATGGTTATAAAGCAGGCCTATTAGGTCGTAGTTTGTCATGCATGGCGAGGGTGCCCGTTGTCTCTACTTTCCATTCTGGTGATCTTGGAAATGGCAAGGTACGTCTTTATAACTGGCTTGATTTACAAACCTCTAGATTGGCCAACCAAACGTTGAGCGTCAGTGCTGAAATAGACAAACGTATTCCCTGCCCATCAATTCAAGTAAACAACTTCGTAAAAGAACAGTCAAAGATTACTAATCATGGAAAGCAGATTGCATTTGTAGGAAGGCTATCTCAAGAAAAAGGCCCGGAGGGCTTTGCTCGTATTACACAAAACATACCTAATCAATATGGTTTTCATCTATACGGCGACGGACCTTTACGAAGCACACTCGATCAATACCCGCATATTCAATGCCATGGCCTGGTTAATATGGACGCCTACTGGAAAGATGTTGGTTTGCTTTGCATTACCAGCGAATCTGAAGGGCTTCCATTGGTTGCACTCGAAGCAATGTCCCGAGGCATTCCTGTTATTAGCTATGCCATTGGTGGTCTTCCACAGCTAATTACTCATCAGAAAAATGGCTGGCTAATCTCACCGGCAGATGAGGATGCGTTTCAACAAGCCATTGCTGAGTGGTTGGCGCTTAATACAACACAGCAAACAACACTATCGGTTGCTGCAAGTGAGCATATAAGACAACACTACACTGATGATGTGGTTTGCCCACGAATCGTGGATATTTACCAAATCGCCCTCCCAACAGTACGCCCGCAATCACCACACACAAGGCATCACTCCTTATGATGATGCTGCAAGCTAACGCAGGGCGTTTGTTACTACCCATTCTCACATTAATGGCCGTCATCAATGCTCTTCTGCCTGCGATCATTAAGAGCTTAAACGAGCCGTTGCTGGTGGCGGCCAGTAGCGGGTTTGGCCAAAGTTATGTTTTATGGTTTAGCCTGCTGCTATCAGCATTATTACTGTCTAACACTCACATTAAATACAGAGCGCAGCCGCGCCGAGTTTTGCTATTTGCAACGCTTATTAGCCTCACCATGGTGTTACCTAATGCGACACTAAGCTGGATTTTATGCTCACTTTGTTGTGTCGTTTGGGTTAAACAGATTAATGGTCAAAATGATAAGCGCGATATTTTAGAAAAGTCTGCGGTTCTCATTTTACTTGCAGTATCAATTCGCAGCCCTGTTTGTCAGCTACTGCTCAGTTTGTTTTCGAATGAGATTCTTAATTTTGATGCTTGGTTTAGCGGCATTTTTCTACAAGTACTCACGCCTAATGCCGTCATTGAAAATAACCTTATTACACAAGAAAGCGGCCATAGCTTACTCATACTAACGGGCTGCTCAGCCTTAGGAAATCTATCCTGGGCAATGTTGCTTTGGTTCAGTTTAACAACTTACTTACATCACACAATCACGGCTCGTGCTTACCTTCGCGTTATCTGCGTTGTCATTCTGATATTAAGCATTAACGGTATTCGGCTTTCATTAATGGCGCTTGATGAGCAGTGGTACCTACAGCTGCATGAAGGTAATGGGGCTGACTTTATAGAAGCCATTACACTGCTACTGACACTTACTTGTGTGAAATGGAAAAAGTCATGAAAACATACATATCAGTGCTTATTATATTAATACCTGCCGTGTTGCTAGCACCGGCAAGCCGCATCTATAAACATCAATCCACAATCAACCAAGTAATAGATCAGCCACGTTCCGCATTAGATGTTAGCTACCCTAATATGATCAATATTGGTTCAATGCAAGCTGCCAACCAAGGCCCTTATAAGATACGAGGTTACCAACACCGCCTCTGCGCAGGCAGTATTGCGTTGCTTACTTTGTACCGCAATGCAGAAGGTAGCCATATCTTAAAAGCCATTATTAATGATGAGGACATGTCGTACGGTGTGATTTTTAATGGCAAAGTCTACTCACACTTTCCGCAATGGGAGTTCACCCTCCAGCGCATCAAAGACAAGTTTTTGTTATTACTTTATCCCTCTCAACGTGAACAAAACACCACACCGCATCCTCAAGCTTTTGCAGAAAAAGGCACCTGCAACATTGCAGCATCCATCACTAATGGTGCTTCTCAAAATGCGAAAATTTCTGATTAAAACTTAAATTTTTCTCATTATGAGAATTCCAATTATTCAGATAGCTCATTAAATTCAACAACTTATAAATTGGTTCGCTTCTTGCTTCACCCTATATGTAATGAATGGGAGATTACTATGAAAACACCAATTAATAATAAAATTCTCGTGAGTTTAAGCTTGTTATTTAGTGCTGACCTACTTCATGCCGCTACAGATGCAACAAGTACACTCGTCAATGTTGACCTTGATCCCTCGTTGCTGCAGGAGGTTCAGCTAGCATTACCAGAGAGCGTTGTCGCCAACAAAGAGTATTTGAGCTCTGAATATAATCCCAATATAACACTGCAAAGTGATGCTCATATGAGTGTCACCTTTCTTGATGAGGGAGCCGGATACAGAAACTCATTAGGTTATTTCACCTTTACTGATAATGCCTTTGATGGATCAACTTTTGGTGATCTTGACCTAAATGGTTCAGGGCACATCGGTATCAACGAGCTACAAGCCATCGATGGCATTGAAACAGGAATGATTTTTAATAATGTATCCGAACGTTGGGGTGGCGGCTCATTACTTGCGGGGGATACGGTAGGTCTACTAGGTACCGAAATCACCGATATTAACGGCACTGAATTTAACATGACAGGTGGCTCCGTATTTACCGCAGGCACCAATGTTGGTTTCTTTCTACTGCAGAACGCATGGACAGGTAGTGAGGTAAAGGGCTGGGATAATAATGCTGACCCACTTGCCATGTACACTATCGATTTTTTGAATCCAGAAAACAACGCGTCTGCCACCATTGATAATGTTGATATTAATTCACGCCATGTTGCCATGATGACCTCTCTTTCTGGGGAGAATGAACTCATTCTCGGCTTTGAAGATCTAGTCAGGCCACAAGGTGATAATGATTTTAATGATGCTGTGTTTCGTATAAGAACTGACCCGGTAGAGGCGTTGTTTGCTGATGTACCTACCTCTGGTTCTGTTATTAGTTTACAAGCCGCTCCGGCTCCTGGCATGGGTAAAGGCCTGCCTGGTGGCATCATGCTTACACTGGGTGCACTGGTATTCTTACGCCGCCAGCAATCTCGCTCTGATAAAGGAGGTTGCGTGTCATGATTAATCGTATTGCAAAGCTTCCTCAAGCGGTGCAACACAGCCTTATATATGCTTCTGCGCTAGCATTATCTAAAGGCTTTGCACTGGTGATGGTGCCCGTAGCGACACACTTTCTTACGCCAGAAGATTATGGACGGCTTGATGTACTTCAAACGCTTGCAGACCTACTCAGCATTGTTATCGGTATGGGTTTAGCTGAAACCCTATTCCGCTTTGCTGGCAGCGCAGATAATGAACAAGAACAGAAGCAAGCCGTGGCTAATATATTTGGTATGGCCATTATCGTTGGTGCTACCGCACTAATAATTGGTCAGTTGATTGCTCCCCAAGTAAGCCAATGGTTACCCGGCAATATACAAGAAACCGAAGCGCGGTTAATTCTTGCTAGCCTATCACTTGTCGGAACTATTCTGGTGCCACTTGCCTGGTTACGCATGCAAGGAAGCCCGTGGACCTATTTTGCAGGCACAGCAGGACGAGTTGCCTTGCAAGTTGCTATTGCAATCCCTCTCCTATTCTTAGGGTTTGGGGTCATGGGTGTTCTTTGTGCCACACTACTCTCGGCTATCGTTCTATGTGCATGGCTGATAAAAAAACAGATCAACACTACCGGCATTCGTTTTGAGTTTGCTCGTTTTAAAATGTATTCGATCTATGGCGGCCCACTTATTTTTGTGGGTATCGCCGGGTTCGTACTAGGTAGCTTTGATCGCTGGATTTTGGCGAGCGTGGTCGGCACAGCCGAAATGGCACAGTATGCCATTGCAGCCAAATTCGGCTTAATTACCGCTGTTCTTGTACAACCATTTGATCTTTGGTGGCATGCAAAACGTTTTAGCTGCTTAAAAGAGGCAAATGGACTTAAGCGCTGTGCAGATATCGCCACCATAGGCGTCATTATTGCGATGGCATCAGCATTAATCATCACTGCAATAGGGCCTACTTTGGTACGCTTATTAACGCCTTCCCCATACCACGGTGCAATTCAATACATACCCTGGTTGGCTGCCCTTGCCGCTTTGCACAACGCCACATCGACACTTGGCTTTGGATCAATGAGCAAAGACTCAACCGTTCGCCCCGCGCTAGTTGATGGAACAGCGGCAGGTATCGCATTAATTGGCTACCTTGTCTTGATTCCACTCTTTTACGCATGGGGTGCGATTTTGGCGACAACTATAGCGCTAAGCCTGCGTTTGGCGGCCATCTACTATATTAGCCAGCACGCCTTAAAACTCCCTTATCAACTAAGATCACTTCTACTGCTAACGGCATGCATGCTTGTTTGCCTTTATCTATTACCTTCAGCCCCTATCAGCCTAGATACGGCTATTCAAATACTAGTCATCATGATTGGTTTTGCCGGTGTAGCCGCTTTACTCAACCCTTTACCCTTGCCTTGGTTACAACGTTTTAACCGGGCTCGATTCAGTAAACATTGAGCACAATGACTGATGAATAGTCTCATTATCATAAATCGCTGGCAGCAAGTACTGATTGCACTCATATCTGTGTTGATGATCGGGCTTGCTTGGTACCAACTACCACACCCTGCGCTTGCAGCAATTGCATTATTACCTTTGCTGCTAATTGCCGGATTACAGATGCCCTTTGTGCTTTGCCTTGCTTTTATTGCCTTCTCATTTTTTCGTTTGCATGAGGTCTTTCCGGCACTTTATTCACTTAAAATCCCTCAGCTATTAGCTGTTGGGACTCTCGGCTCTTTACTCGTTAACTTAATCACACAACGCATTAATGTTTTCTGGTGTCGTGAAATGTCTGTATTTAGCTGCTTCTTTTTGCTCGTTGTTATTGGCGCATTGTTTGCGACAAATCGCGGAGCAGCAATGAGTTCGTTAAATGGAACCTACATAAAAATAGCCACTATGGTGCTGGCTATTAGCTGGTTGCTACAAAAAGAGCGTCAGTTTAAAGGGCTTTTGGTCAGTATGGCGGTATGTGGTATTAGCCTTGCGGTTGTAGCACTTTACAATAAAAGTGCCGGGATCGGTTTAGTTGAAGGCACCCGCGTTACTATTGGCCGCAATATTGGTTCGATGCTTGGTGATCCTAATGATCTATCGTTAGTACTGCTGTTTCCTGCCAGCTTCACATTAGCTATGTTTCTAACACCTGGTTTAAGTAAATTTTGGAAACTGTTTGGGCTAGTCGGTTTTATTACGATCGTATGTGCAATTATTGCAACACAAAGCCGTGGAGGCTTGTTAGGTAGTTGCGCTGTCACCGGAATTTTTGCATGGCGTCGAGTCAAAAATAAAGCACTATTAATCAGCTTAGGACTAGTGGCGCTCATGGTGCTTTTTGCATTGGCTGGCGTCAGTGACCGCGCTTCCGGTGGTGCTCAAGAAGAAGGCATTGATGAATCCGCCATGGGACGTATTTATGCTTGGCAGGCAGCCATGGGAATGGCTCTACACCATCCATTGCTGGGTGTTGGGATTAACAATTTCATCTCGAACTATTTTGAATACAGCCCTCACTGGGACGGCCGAAATCACGCCGTACATAGCACCTGGTTTGGAGTGTTAGCCGAAACAGGCATTCTAGGGCTGATGCTATTTACTAGCATTATTATTATGATTGCTCGCATTAGCTACGTCAGTGTTAATCGCCTAAAACCACAAATACCTACGCAGCAACACTACTCACCAACGCTATATGCATGCGCGCAAGCGGTTCAGGCAGGCTTAGCTGGCTTTTGTGTGTCGGCGACTTTTCTCACAATGGGCTTTACCTGGCCAATCTACATTCTATTGGCGCTTGCTATCGCGCTATCTCAACAAACAAAAAACCATCCGGTTAATTACTCTTGAAACATTACCCTTTGTACTTCAACACGAGCGCGTACAAAGTAATACAAACAAAAACCCCAAGCGCTGGAAGCAATATAAAATCAAGATAACTTACTACGGATGACATACCGATAGCGCCAAGAAGAATAACGAGGATGGGCGTAAAACAGCATAGCGCAGCAATCACACTTCCAATGATACCCGTCTTGAGTAGAGGCCTAGATTTTGTCATGGAAAAATAGTCCTTGTTTAGTATTTAAAGTGATCTCATTACTTATTTTGGAAACTCTTTTAGGCAGCACTTGCCTGACGGGTTTCTAATGTTACAAGCACAATTTTTTAGCCTCGTCTGCTCAACAACAAAAGCTTTGCTGCTGCTATGCCCTGCCTGCGCTAACTCTGCCATCACTCGCTTATTGGTTATGTCAAAGCAGTAGCAAATCATCCGATTTTCATGAACTGATTTCTGCCCAACCTCGCCGCGCACTTTAGCGGTTTCGATAACAAAATCCTCATTGGAAAAATACACAACTGGGCAGGAAATACATGAGCAAAAGAAAAGCGAATCACAAGGAATCGATTGGTTGAGTGGCGCAACTACGTGATGCACAACAGTGAGCCGCTCGACGGGTTTCATACCATTGCCACAACGAGGGCATATTGCCACTTGTCGCTTATTGTTATGAACTTCATCAGTACTCGTTGAACAACAAGTGCTCATACGGAAATTGCACTATAGAAGCTAATGGGTAACCGCCAATTATTGTTATTAATTCCCTGCTTAGATCTCATGTAAGCAATCCCCTCATCAGTGCTAGTATTGAGTATAAAACCTGTAGTAACTACAGATTCAAGAGCGCCAGAGATTTATTAGATGAACAAACAAGATAAGAGATTGAGTATTGGCGGGTTGTCGAAGCTCACGGGCTGTAACATCGAAACCATTCGCTACTACGAAAAAATTGCCCTGCTACCAGCCCCGTCAAGAACAGAAGGTGGGCATCGCATATACTCTACTGACTTACAAAAAAGGCTTATATTTATCTGTAAGACACGCGCTCTTGGGTTTGCTCTGGAAGAAGTTCGTAACCTATTGGAGTTAATCAACGGGGACTATTCATGCAATGAAGTTAAACATCTAGTGCTTGAGCACATCAAGGTCGTAAAAGCCAAGATTAACGAACTGGCTCAACTACAAAGCAGCTTAGAGTCAATGGCATCCCAATGCTCAGGTGGCGACCTTCCCGACTGTGCGGCAATCGATAGTCTTTTTGAGAATGAGGCTTAAAGATGGGAACCCGTTCATAGACCTGAGCACCAGATGCAAGTATTGAAGTAGTTTCACCTTGGGACAAGATGCTATCTTTTGGTATTGCCAGTGTTAACGTCTTAACTGGCCAGATATCGCTCAAGCTTCGGCTTAATGAATGTGGTCATAATCAAAGAAATCAATAGCCCTAATGGCAAAGCGATAATTAGTGCACTCCACCAGGCAGTGAAGAATTCAGAGATTGCCGGAAATCCGATGTTATTTAGAGTGGTTACTAATGCCATAATGCTTTCCACCACTAATGCCATAGTGACACCAATAATAACATTACGTTTTGCTTCTGAGGCTTTGGGCAAAACAAGAACCACCATTTTGCTGATGACAGCAATCATCAAAAACCCTAAAGGAGCCATAGTTGTGGCTACTAATAATGTCGACTCTATCCATTGATAAAGAAACAATTCGCCAAAACCAATATTTTGATAAGTCATCACAAAGGTAAGACTGCCGATTAGCGTCAAAACTAAAGGCACAACAACTAGGATTTTCTTTGCCATTTTTTGCATATTAATCACCTTTCAATATTGGTTGATACTATCAACTATATACAGAAAACATCTTAGGTGATATAGTTGATAATGTCAACGTATTATTAGGAGCCAATTTTGACTGTTAAAATCCCTGATTCTTTTTTAGCGCTTACCTACACTTTCAAGTCGTGTGTAAACAAGGAAATACGTGAAGCTGGAATTGATATTGCCTCAATGGAAATCCAGTCGCTTCATTGTATTAACCGCATGGGTAGCTGTACGGCTGCATATATCTCAGAACAGCTAGATAGGGATAAAGGGCAAGTAGCTAGGCTCGTTAGAGATATGCTTAAGAAGGATCTGATTTATAAAGTGCTTAATCCATCGGATAGCAGGAGCCAATTGATTGAATTGTCTGAATTTGGGCAAGGGATTTTGAAGCAATTACTACATATTGAAAGCGGCATTATGAAAGTCATGCTGGAATCAATAACAGAGAAACAAGTTGATCAATTTAATACGACGGCATTAGAGATGACTAAGAACCTGAAAAAATAGCCATTAGAATGTGACGACTTGATACCTGGTGAACTTAACAGTTATTGTGTGAATTCAGTTCACGCAGTAACTTATAAATCATCACACCCTAAGTGATAAAATAGGAGTGTAACCAAATGAGTAAAATTTCAAAATCACGTCGCGCTATTTTATCTGGATTAGCAGTCTCTATTGGCGGTCTCATTTTTTTGAGGGGCGCTAAGGCATCAAATTCGACACCAGGTGCCACCGAAGGGCCATTCTATCCAACAGTATCAATGCGAACAAAAGACATTGATAATGACCTTGTCAAAGTTCAGGGGAATAACCACAAGGCAATTGGCGAGGTAATCACGCTAGAAGGTACCATCAGGGATCAAGATGGCGCACCGCGTAATGGACTGCGTATCGAAATCTGGCAATGTGATCTAAACGGAAAATATCTACATACTGAAGATACACGCTCTGTTATGTATGATCAGGGATTTCAGGGTTTCGGGCATGATATTACTGGGCCAGATGGGCGGTACAGTTTTCGGACTATCAAACCAGGAAAGTATCCCGGTCGCACGCCACATATCCATGTCAAAGTACTTGATAGCAACCGGGAACTCCTGACAACACAATTCTACGAGGCCGACAATCCGGAGAACATTAAAGATTCGTTGTTTCGCCGCATGTCTGACGCGCAGGCTGAATTTGTTTTGATGAGGTACCGCCCGACAGATCTGGGTGAAGTGGCAACCGTTAACATTGTTGTTTGAGTTTTTCCCGAGAAAACCAACGTAGCTAGCGCAAAAACCTATGCATCATCGATGGCTCAGTCGACGAAGGAGCTAATCAACTGTTATTTGCCCTTTTGAGTGGCTTGCTATGCTTCAATTGACTCTGCTCTTATAATCGATGACGGTATTATTAATTTATGCATAGGTTTTACAAAAACCATATATAACTTACCTAAAGAGTTATGAACATGAACTACCGTAGAAATTGAAATTACCCTGCTCTCACTACTTTCTTTATAGACGGAAACTTTCACATCTAAATGCTTATCTGAGTCGCCCAGTATAATTTCGTTATCGCTTAAAAAAAGTAAAGTAAATATTCCAACGCTATCACCTACTCTGTACTCATCTATTGTTTTTTTAATATCAAAGTCACCTAAATGACCAATATTTTTTAACCCCATGGCAGATACGATTTTATTGCGACATGCCATTAAAAAATTCACACAGCGGGGTGTTTTAGATGCATGATCTAACCAAATTTGGAGTGCTTTTCTGGTGTGTTGCTTCGTGTGAAAAGAATAGGAGTCAAAAAAATAAGAATCAGATAGCTCTTTTGATATTGTACTAGCTTTTGGAATAGATGATTTCTCAACACTAAATGTCATTGTCGAACATATCCTTTGCAGCATAACGCCACGTTAAGCGGGAACCCGCTTACGCGTTAGCGCTATCCCTAAAATTATTAATAACAACGCCGCTAAGCTGTGCCATTCAATTGCCTCGCCCAAAATAAGCGCGCCAGTAAAATACGCCACTACAGGAATCACGTAATTAATGTACGAAAGGAACGTAGGACCTGCCGTGGCGATAACTGCAAACAAAATAATGGTGGCAAACGCAGTCGGGCCGATACCTAACCACAACACGGATAACGTGGCCTTTAAAGAGTAGCTTTGTTGCCACGGCAAATCTTGCCACAGCCATAAGGGCACTATAACGATGCTGGAAACAATCATCACGCCAGCCGCCGTTACAACAGGGTTATAGGAGGGCAATCGCCTCACCAAAATGGCATTTATCGCATAACTAAAAGTAGCGAACAAAATCAGTAGACCACTCAGTAAATTGCTGTGAGCTCCTATTAACGACGGCCAAAGCACAATCGCGACACCAGTAATACCCAACAC
>JAWUYS010000152.1:0-18513 GCA_034110685.1 Neptunomonas sp. | reverse complement strand
TCATGCTGAAGGACGTATGACGTTATGGGCGGGGCAGGATTTTATGTTTGCTGTTGCAGAGCCATTTAACGGCGAAGAAGCGACCTTTGGAAACGGAACAATGGTCGGATTCAACCTTGGATCAACATCCGAGGTAGAACGCTTATACAAAAAGGCTTTAGACATCGGCGCTACAGATGATGGTAAGCCAGGCATACGCTCAGGTAGGTTTTCTGCTTATGTAAGAGACCTAGACAAAAACAAAATATGCTTGTTCGAGTAATCGTATATCGCACAAATATAAAAACACCGACTGTTAGGTCGGTGTTTCTGTGAAACGTTTTAGCCAGAAATATAATGAATACTATTTAATAAATAGCATTTCACGATATTTAGGCAGCGGCCATAAATCATCGGCAACCAATGTTTCTAGTTTATCTGCTGACTCACGAACCTCCAGCATCAAACCACATACATCTTTTGCTAAGAAGTTCATATGTTCTTCTATCGTATCAAAATGCTCTGATGCAAGAGCTGCGCTTAATTTCTCTACTGAGGCCATCATAGTGCTAGCGGTTTCGGCAATTACACCGGCGGGTGAGTACGCAAGTGTTAAGCCCGTTGACGCAATACTAGACAAGTAGCTTATGGCTGCGGGGTAAATGATGGTTGTTGCCATTTCAACTACGAGCTTGGCTTCAACTTCGATGGATAAAACATACTGCTCTGCATAAACTTCAAAACGGCTGGCTAGCTCTAACGGTGTGAAGACGCCTGTGCTTGAGAACAGATCTATCACTTCTTGAGTTTTTAAGGCCGGTAAAGCATCAGCGGTAGTTGGTGTATTCTGTAAACCACGTTCTTCTACTGCTATTTTATGCCATTCTGAAGAATAGCCATCGCCACCAAAAACAACGTTGCCGTGCTCCTCCATTAACTCTTTTAAAACGGCGAACACCGCTTCAGCTTTATTGCTGTTGTGACTCAGAGCAATTTCTAATTTACCCGCAATCCATTCCAGCGAATCAGCCAGCATGGTATTCATGGCGACAAGCGGGCCGGATACTGATTGTGATGAACCTACCGCGCGGAACTCGAAACGGTTACCTGTAAATGCAAAAGGAGATGTGCGGTTACGGTCACCAGGATCGCGTTCAAATTTTAGGATTTGCGACAAGCCAAGGTCCATTAAACCACCGCTGGTAGGCACGTCAAGAGCCCCCGTTTTAATGTCATCAAATACTTTTTCCAGCTGTGTTACCAAATAAACAGACAAGATTGCTGGAGGGGCTGCGTTCGCACCTAAGCGGTGATCGTTCGCGGCAGAAGCAATAACTGCACGCAATAATGGTCCAAACTTGTGCACGCCACGAATTACTGCACCACAAAAGAGCAAGAAATTAAGATTTTCATTTGGAGTGTGACCGGGATCAAGCAAGTTACCTTGCGTCGCATTACCCACTGACCAGTTGACGTGTTTACCAGAACCGTTAACACCAGCAAACGGTTTTTCGTGTAATAAGCACAGGAATCCATGTTTTTTAGCAGTGATTTTCATCATCGTCATTAATAATTGCTGATGATCTGCTGCAACATTTGCGGATTCAAAATAGGGTGCAATTTCAAACTGTCCTGGAGCTACTTCATTGTGGTGAGTCTTTGCAGGGATGCCTAAACGATATAATTTATCTTCGAAATCTTGCATAAAAACCTGAACACGTTCAGGTATAGCACCAAAGTAATGGTCATCAAACTGTTGGCCTTTAGAGAGTGGAGTACCAAATAATGTTCTACCAGCGAGTAGTAAATCTGGACGTGCGTTTGCAAAATTTTCATCGACCAGGAAGTATTCTTGCTCAGCACCGCAGCTTGAATTTAATGTGGCGATATCTGTTTCACCCATCAATTTCAATACTTTTTGAGCGGCGCTATCCATGGCGGAATTGGAGCGCAACAAAGGAATTTTCTTATCCAATGCTTCGCCTGTCAACGACATAAACACACTAGGAATCATCAATACAGCGCCATTAGCGGTGTGCATCATATAAGCAGGGCTGCTTGGATCCCAAGCAGTGTAACCGCGGGCAGCATTGGTCATGCGTAAGCTACCGTTAGGGAATGATGAGCCGTCTGGTTCACCCTTGATCAGCAAGCTACCCGTAAATTCGGTAATACAACCGCCATCGGAATTAGTAACAATAAAACCATCGTGCTTTTCTGCGGTAGCATTGGTCATAGGATAAAAGATATGAGAGAAGAACTTCGCACCCTTAGACATAGCCCAGTCTTTCATTGCTGCTGCTACAATATCTGCAGTGCTTGTCTCTAGCTCGGAACCGGTTTGTATGGTCTTCTTGATAGATTTAAAAGCGGTTTTTGATAACGACTCTTCCATTTGTTGCAAACCAAACACATCACACGCCCATATTTTGTTGAGCGGTTTTGTCATTTCTGTTTCAAATGGTTTCGCGCTTGTGATTTCCTGAATCGCTTTTAAACGAGATTTATTACCGCTCATATCTACTTCTCCTAAGCATCCTAGTTTTAATGATTAACTTGGACTAACAAGTTTTAATTGCGATTTAAATGCAATAATCACGCCAATCATAATAAAACAGTTTAACTATGTGAGAATATTTATTGAGTCCATTTTTTAATGCATGATCGAACTCATCACCATCATTTTCAAAGTAGAAAATCAGCCGCAGCGCGTTGATCTATTTGGAGCAGTATTGTTCGATATCCTCAGATAACCCGCTCACGCTGTTCGCTTATTCCCATCGATAGGATATAGGGATGCTCTCGTTGTGCGTCGATAAAGTCCTGTTTGGAGCGCCATCCCTGCCAACCGATCTCAATCAGACTTTGTGCCACAGCCCCTCCTAGTGTCGATCCAGGGCCTAGGATAATAAGCCGTTCCGGTGCATGCTCTTTTACAGCCACTTGTATAGCATGGCTGAAATTGTAAGGTGTGCAGACTTGATCATCGAGGGTGTAGCGCCACAACGAATCCGTATCGGTGGAGTGGGCTGACCACTGGCCACCCCGGCCATCAATCAAGGGGATTTGAGGAACATTGAATAGTTCAGCTGGTAGCTGCTGACGTCCTTGTCTGGCAATCTCTACCTGTAGCGGGGTATGGAAGGCAGCATGGTTGTACAGCCGCATGGGATAACGTTCTTGTTCCGGTAGCAATTCGCTCAGCAACTGCTTAAGGGCCGCCTCATTACCACCGAACACCCGTAGGCCGCCTAGGCGAATCGACAGGTGTAGTTGGCAATCAGGTTGGGCGTTGATATGTTGGGTCAGCTTATCCAGCATCTCGCGACGCCCGGCTATTGGTTGCCAGTTTTCATCGACTTCAGGGTAAATCAATTGACCGCCTATTAGTGATTGCTGCATCAAAGCCCCCATACTGTTTATCACCCTAAATGCCGCTGCAGGACTTAGTGCACCAGCACAACCCAGTGCGATATACCATCCCATTGAGTTGCCAGTAATGGCGCAGAGATCAAATCGTTCACGATTGATAGCGAGATAGTCACCGTAGGCACAAGCCCAGATGAGTGCGGAGGCATTATCGCCGCGGCTATGCTCTGCCAAATGATAACGGCTGCGACTGTCTAAATCAGAAACCGGTTCTTGTCCAAGCACTCTACGTTCACGGTCGATTGCTTCGGTTATAGCCGGCTTGTCACTATGGTAACGATGCAGATAACCCAGCTCAGTAGCGTTGTAGGTGCCGCGTCCGGGGCAGATTACCAGTGTTTTTTGTTTTTCTCGGTTAGAAACAGTCACAGAACTTACTCCGGTGATTTCGGCCTTATTGATTAGCGATAAGTGCCAGTGCAGCGTTGATGATGGCATCTCGTGAAGGCATTGTGCAGGTCGCCGCTCGCCCTAACGGGATAAAGCTATCTTCAGCACTGAGCCGCTTCATCGTGGGTGGCTGCGCTAGCTGTTCGCTTACAAGACAAGCAAGCCCTTCGCCGAGCGAACCCGTTTGGCGGCACTCGTCAACAATCAATAGGTGCTCGCACGGGGCTACCGCTTGCAAAATAGCTTGTTCATTTAAGGGTGCCAGCCAACGCAGGTCGATCACTCGCAATGACACACCGTGCTGTTGCTCTAATATTTGAGCGGCCTGTCTGCTCAGATAATAACCATTTCCATAGCTAAGAATTGCCAGCTGTTTACCGTCCCCGTGCTGGTTTAACTGGCCCGCAGGAATCGCCATGTTTTCATCTTGGTTTTGTATGGGAGGTCGGTAAAGGCTAGTCCACAGACCGTCGCCTTCCTGATGTAGGTCGCGGTTCATATAGAGAGCGATCGGCTCAATAAAAATGACAATTCGCTGTTCTTCACGTGCCAGACGTACCGCCTCGCGCATCATCTCTACTGCATCACTGCCATTGCTAGGGCAGGCGATTACTAAGCCTGGAATATCGCGAAACACATTAAAGCTGTTGTCGTTATGGAAATGCCCTCCGAATCCCTTTTGGTAACCCAGTCCTGCGATACGTATCACCATTGGATTAGTGTATTGGCCATTGGAGAAGAAGCTGAGAGTGGCTGCCTCGCCGCGAATCTGATCTTCAGCGTTGTGAACGTAGGCTAGGAACTGAATTTCCGGAATGGGAATAAAACCATTATGGGCGGCACCGATGGCCAGGCCAAGAATGCTCTGCTCATCTAGCAGTGTGTTAATTATACGGTACTTACCGAATTTTTCGCTGAGTTTACTGGTAACGTTATAGACCCCGCCCTTAGGGCCAATATCTTCTCCCATCATTATGATTTCGTCATGATTGTGCATCAGGTCAGCCAAGGTCCAGTTTAGCAGTCTGGCCATATGTTGCGGTTGCTCCATCATGCTTAGCTCGCGGCTAAACAGTGATTTGCGTGTACTGTTATCGCATGAGTTGGCAGCCAAAGGGGACCGTGCTGGCGGCACTAAACTGGCCATAACCGATTTGGCGTTATTAAGTTTGGGCCGCTGAATCACTCTTTCAGCGGTTCGTTCGACCCGTTCACCCGTCTCTCGGTAAATATCGATAATCTGGCTCGCATTCATTCCTGCCTGCTCGATTAACAATCGGGCTGAGTGTAGGAGGGGATCCTGCGCTTCATTAGCTTCGATCTGCCGACGGTTTTGATAAGCGATTTCTGCATCTGAGCCGGCATGTCCGAGTAAACGGACACAGCCCATATGCAGAAATACCGGCTGACGATAGCACCGTGCCAAATGCTCAGCCTCTCGAGCGGCCCTGTAAGTGTCGATCAAGTTAAGGCCGTCGCAAAACAGGTAATGCAGGCCGGGGCGTTGATGATAGTTTGCATGGATCCAACCATCAGGGGTGCGGGTAGAGATTCCGATCCCGTTGTCTTCGCAGATAAACACCAGCGGTAAAGGGACTTTTTGATAGGCTGTCCAGCAGGCCGTGTTTATCGCACCCTGAGTAGTACTGTGGTTACTCGAAGCATCACCGAAACTGCACAACACCACGCCGTCATGACGAAGCTCGCCAGTATGCTTGGTGCGTTTTGCCAGTGGGATCGAGTAGGCCGCGCCCAACGCTTTAGGTAGATGGGAAGCAATGGTGCTGGTTTGCGGCGGTATATAGAGAGATTTACTGCCTAGTACCTTATGGCGGCCACCGGAAATTGGATCGTCGCTGGAGGCTGTAAAACTCAGCAGCATATCCCAAAGTGGCGTCTCGCCATGTGTCTGTCGCGCCCTTTGAATAAAAAAGGCTGCATCTCGATAGTGTAAAAACGCCATATCGTCGTGGCGAAAGGCGGCAGCAATGGCGGCATTGCCCTCGTGGCCAGCGCTACCGATAGTATAGAAAGACTCTCCCCGTGCTTGCAGTTTCCGTGAGCAGAGATCGAGTTGGCGGCTTAGTACCTGGCTTTCGAATAACTGTATCAGCGAGGTTCGACTTAATCCCGCCTCCGCCAGCGACACATCACTAGCTGCTTGTGGAAGGTCGCCCGCAGCAACCTTGCTAAGAAAATTAGTGGTAACGATATCGGCGCGATTCTGCATAACAACACTCCTGAGTTGGGTTCTGCTGCTATTAATAAAATGCTTGGATTCCGGTCTGAGCACGACCCAAAATCAGCGCGTGGACATCATGAGTACCTTCGTAGGTATTAACCACTTCAAGGTTCATTACATGACGGATAACGTGGAACTCATCGGCGATACCATTACCGCCATGCATATCACGCGCAACACGTGCAATATCTAGGGCCTTGCCGCAGGAGTTACGTTTGATCAGCGATATCAGTTCGGGGGCGCAGATGTCTTGGTCCATCAAGCGTCCGGCTTGCAGACAACCTTGTAGCCCTAAGCTGATTTCGGTCTGCATATCGGCTAGCTTCTTTTGGATCAGCTGGTTAGCAGCCAGCGGGCGCCCAAACTGTTGACGATCTAGGGTATATTGGCGAGCTTGCTGCCAGCAGAATTCTGCCGCACCCAATGCTCCCCAAGCAATACCAAAACGAGCTTTATTGAGGCAGCCAAAGGGGCCTGATAAACCGCTGGCGTTTGGTAGTAGATTAGCTTCGGGGACGATCACCCCATCCATCACTATCTCGCCGGTGATGGATGCACGCAATGAAAATTTACCTTCAATCTTAGGGGCGCTGAGCCCGGGCATTCCTTTTTCCAGAATAAAACCACGGATCTTGCCATCGAGTTTTGCCCAAACCACGAATATATCGGCGATAGGGCTGCTAGTGATCCACATTTTGTTACCGGTGAGACGGTAGCCCTCGCTGACTTTATCGGCGCGGGTACGCATGCTGGCCGGGTCAGAACCTGAATCGGGCTCAGTCAAACCGAAGCATCCCACCCATTCTCCTGAGGCCAACTTGGGTAGGTACTTACATCGTTGCTCTTCGTTGCCGTAAGCGTAGACCGGGTGCATTACCAAAGATGACTGGACGCTCATGGCTGAACGATAACCGCTGTCGACCCGCTCAACTTCTCTGGCTACCAGCCCGTAACTTACGTAGTTGACACCAGCACAGCCATATTGCTCTGGCAGTGTCGCGCCCAATAAACCCAGCTCACCTAGCTCAGTCATGATATCGCGATCAAAATGCTCATGGCGGTTGGCATCGAGAATGCGTGGCATCAGTTTATCCTGACAATAGGCGCGGGCGGCATCACGGATCATCCGTTCTTCTTCTGTCAACTGGCTATCGAGCTCGAAGGGGTCGATCCAGTTAAAATCAGGCTTTGTGCTCATAAGGGCTATCCAAGTGTTAAGTGGTTAGGATTAAGCAAGTTAGGCTTAGACAATCTTTAATGCAGTCTAGATATTTTTTAGATACAGTCATAATATTATTCATCTTTACCCGGTATAGTTTAAAACTATGTCTAAGAGGTTGTTATGGATCTTCGTTCGTTGCGTTATTTCGAATCGGTTTACGAGCTTCGTAGTATTAGTGCCGCTGCTCGTGACTGTTTTATCGCCCAGCCTTCCATTTCTGCGGCGATTCAGCAGCTCGAATCAACATTGGGAGTGCCGCTGTTTGTGCGCCACCCTAAGGGCGTAAGCCCAACTGAAGCCGGTGAGAAGCTCTATCCGTTATCGAAAAACTTAACCGGAAAGGCGCTGGCTATTCGCAACGTATTTAACGACAAACCTCAACCTCAACCCTTCCGGCTTGGGTTAATGCGATCTTTGGGAGCGGAGCGAATGAGTCTGCTGCTTAAAGATCTGACCGTAGGCCAAGAAGCGATGCAGCTGACGTTGGTGAATCCAGAAGAGGCTTGTGATGCCCGCATCATCGATGTTCGGGATCAGCAAATGAATGAGTTGTTTCAGCCCTTATGGACTGATCGCTACCAGCTGGCATTGCCGCAGGGGCATGAGTTAAGTTTGAAACCAAGGGTAGTGGTTGAAGATCTTAATGGGGTTGCCTTCATCAATCGCGAGCCTTGCAATATGCTCGGACGGTTAAAGCAGCAAATGATAAAGCAAGAGGTTAGCGTTGTAGTACGCGCTAATATCCGCACCCTGGAATACGCTTTGGGTTTAGTTAGCGCTGGTGTTGGGGCGGCTTTAGTGCCTGATTGGGATAGCACTCAAGCACGATCTGATCTGCTATTGCGCCCATTCGAAGATGTTGAGCTGGAGCAACGGATCGGTTTGGCTTATCAAGATAATGCCCAAGTCACTCCAGCGTTATTGGCTGCAATAAACCTGTGCAAGAAAATCTATCAGGAGCGAATATAGATCATACACTGCTATCTATCGTTTATTGATGCCAGTAACAACTCATATAAGCGCTTAGCCGCAGGTCCAGTTTTTGCGCCTTTAGGCAACGTTAAGTGAAGTGGAACCTGATAGCAGCTTGAGTGCTCAACATTAAGAATGAGCATTTCAGGGTCGTTATGACTTTCAATAACGTGCTTTGGTAAACGACAGTAACCTAACCCTTGTTTGGTCGCTTGCCAAGCATGATCAAAATTATCTACGGTTACCCGCTGGTTTGATTTTAACCAACCTACATCTCTATTGTCAGACTCCCCCAAATCTCTCACTACAATTTGTCTATCCATAGCCAGATCAGCCAAACAAGGCTCTAGCTTGCACGCTAATGGGTGAGTGCTAACCGCCACAGGCAACATACTAACAATGCCAAAGGCTTCACATGGGTGGTTAGTAATAGGGAGGTTAATAATCGAAATATCCGCGCTTTCTTCCACCACCATACGTGTTGTTTTCGAGAGAGAGGTCTCAACAATTTGAATGGATGTCGTATTGTTTTGATCAAGGAATTTAGTTAAAGGCTCGTATAACCACTTTCGGTCACACAAGTGATCAATAGCAACAACTAACTCCGACTCAAACCCTTGAGATAACTGGGTACTGATCTCTTCAAGTACTTTAGCTTGTTCAATCATAGACTGCGCTCTGCGCAATAGTGACTTCCCATCGTCAGTCAGCACAGCTCGACGCCCTTCAACTCTTACGAGGGCAACATCAAGCTGATCCTCTAGCTTTTTTACCGCATAAATCAACGTGGTATGGCTTTTATTCATCTGCGTTGCCGCTGCTTGAATACTGCCGGCTTTATCTATTTCAAATAAAGTTAACCATTGCTCTAACGTTGTTTTAAGTCTCATGTGTCTATTTTACTCACAGTAAAACGCAAATTTATGAACTTTTATGTTTATTTTATCCAGATATTATAACGCATATACCCAAGTGCAAAGGCAAAACATATGGCTTGCTTATTCAGCTTTGGAATAGATGAAATAATTGGAGAAGACGATGCACACACTACTGCAAGTAGATTTTGATTACACCGGCCCGTTTGGCGAGGAAATGGCAGGAATGCTCACTAACTTGGCAGAGTCGATTAACCATGAGCCTGGTATTATTTGGAAAATTTGGACAGAAAGCGAGCAAGACAAATTAGGCGGTGGTATCTATCTTTTTGAAGATAAGAGTGCTGCCAATGCTTATTTAGCAATGCATACCGCACGATTAAAAGAGATGGGCGTGCGAGAGGTAAGAGGACAGATCTTTAATGTGAATACCGCTCTATCAAACATCAATAAAGGGCCGATTAATAAAGGCTAAATTAGAGGGTAGATAAAAGATGAACAATAAAACGTTTCTAACCATACATAGTGCAATTTATGTTGTGTTTGCTTTAGCCCTGTTTATTGTGCCGCAAACGGTATGGCCCATCTACGGTGTGGAGTTGAATGATCCATATGCTTATTTCTTATCGCAACATACCAGTATTTTTCTAGGTGGGATTGGTGTAATCAGTTACCAACTAAGAGATATAGGAGCAGGACAATTAGCTAAAAAGTTGTTCTTTGCGCTACTCATCTCCAATGTATTGGGTGTTGTTGTTACTTTGTATGCAGGCATAACAGGCATTTTTACAGGTTTAGGTTGGAGCGACCCAGCATTTTTTGCTTTGCTTTCGATAATGAGTTATTTGCAGTGTAATAAGCAGTAGGTAAAGGGGGACTCTGTGAAATAGATTCACGAGCGAAGGGCGTTGATATTCCTGGTTATATGCCGAAGATACAAAACATATTTCATGATTTCCCTTTCAAATGGTTGGAATTTTAAACGTGGAAGAATTAGCCTAAAGTCAGTGATGAATGATTAAAGGCTCAATATAGATGATATTTGGAAAAGGGTTTACTAAAGCACGCGTACAAACAACCTCAGCTGAAATAAACCTCGTACAAGGCGGCTCAGGGGCTCCATTGCTTCTTTTACATGGTTATCCTCAAACCCACGTCATCTGGAGAGAGGTGGCTACACAGCTGATGAATGACTTCCATGTGATCTGTCCTGATTTACGTGGCTACGGTGACAGCGAAAAGCCGCCAAGTGCTGATGATCATTTCCCTTATTCAAAACGCGTGATGGCTCAAGATATGGTCGAGGTGATGGACGCTTTGGGTTATCAGGAGTTTTTTGTGGCAGGCCATGACCGCGGAGCCAGAGTGGCACACCGGATGGCTCTTGATCACCCTCATAAAGTAAAAAAGGCGTGTGTGATGGATATCGCACCGACGCATCATATGTTTAAAAATACCGATCAGACTTTTGCGACGGGCTATTATCATTGGTTTTTCCTGATCCAGCCTGATGGGCTTCCTGAACACATGATTGGTGCTGATCCCGCTTACTATCTAACCGAAAAAATGAAACGCTGGAGTGCGCCAGGCACTGTATTTGATAATGATGCAATGGCCGAATACATACGCTGCTTTAGTTCTCCAGAGTCGATTCATGCCAGTTGTGAAGATTACCGTGCTGCCGCCAGTATAGACTTGCAACATGATGAGGCTGATTTAGATAGTAAGCTTCAGTGTCCATTGCTGGTCTTATGGGGTACAAAAGGATTTGTGCATCGTCATTATGATGTGTTGGATGTATGGCGTGATAGAGCAGTACAGGTTGAAGGTAAGGGCGTCGAATGTGGTCACTTTCTACCAGAAGAGGCCCCTGAACAAGTATCCACTGAGCTGCTTAGGTTTTTTGGTGGATCACAATGATAAAAGCGCAAAGGTTATCTCATAATATGCGCTACACAATACTGGCGCTTATCTCTGTTATTGCCGTTAGCGTTCTTGCTCTTGTAGGGCCTATTCCTCAAGACCCACATTATCACCTGTTTGCAGACTCGCAGCAGATTGCGGGCATTAATCATTTTTGGAATGTTGCCTCTAACTTGCCTTTTCTGTTAGTTGGAATTCTTGGACTGTACCGTTACCCGCAGCTACAACACAAAGAAAGTAGCCAAGGCTATTTACTGATATGCGTAGGAACCATTTTGGTGAGCTTAGGCTCCTCTTATTATCACTATGAACCGACAAACCAAACTTTGTTTTGGGATAGGCTCCCAATGACAGTGACTTTTATGGCGCTAATCTCTCTCTTGATAAATGAGCGAGTAAACAAAAAGCCACAACCGCATTTATTATGGTTGCTTATCGCAGTAGGTGTAGCATCGGTATTGTATTGGGCTTGGTCTGAATCCATAGGGCAGGGAGACCTTCGCCCTTACGCGTTGGTGCAGTTTTTGCCAATAGCCTTGATACCGCTCATTCTTATCATGTTTCCTCAGCGCTATCTTAATAATAAGCTGCTAGTCGCAACGCTGTGCTTGTACTTTATCGCTAAAGCGCTTGAACACTTTGATGCAGAAATACTGTCAGCTACAGGGTTTATGGGTGGACATGCTATTAAGCATGTTGCAGCAGCATTGGCTACTGGGTGTGTTGTTTATGCGAATCCCACAAAAGGTGAGTGAGAATGTTGCGGGTAGGTGGCACATAGTAAATTCTGTAAACTATCCGTATTACTTAATCAAAGCGTTACATAACTAGGTTTAGATGATGGAAATCGCAATAGATATTCAACAAAAATTGGCACTGGATTTTGGATCAGAAATGCCTTTTGCTAAAGATGAGATTGAAGCCTTATACGCTGCCACTAATTGGCGCATCAGTGACAAAATGATTCGCTCAATTATTTACTTAGCTAAAGGCGATATCACGTTATTGAATAACACTATACAAGGTGCGAGAACAGATTATAAAGACGTACTGTGGCAAGCAGAATACGACCGTGGCGACGAGCAACTAAGAGATTTCAATAAAACGTTTGAAGAGCTAGGCCTTATATAGGTGTAGGTATAGATAGTTAAAACAATAAGATAATTACTAAATCGGGTTGATAAGATAGCGCCGCTTATCGACTCGGCTTAACCACACTAAAAACGTGACATTTCGTATAAATGGGTTATCAATAGCATTACTCATTCGTTCCCGTTAAAATTCCGCGTTAAACCCGCCTGTACGTAAGTATCCAGAATAAAGTGAGTTCGCCACAATGAGTAGAAAGATTGAATTATTAGCACCCGGTGGGGATGTTGAAGCCATTAAAGCCGCTGTTATTGCAGGCGCCAATGCCGTTTATTGCGGTTTAGATACCTTCAACGCTCGTAACCGTGCCACCAATCTCTCTTTTGAAGACTTAACCGGCATCTTACGTTTAGCGCACAAATACGATTGCGAAGTGTTTTTGACCTTAAATGTCGTCATCCTTGAACACGAAATCCCTGGCATGATCAAGCTGCTTAATAAGCTGGTGAATTCCGGTATCGATGGCATCATTGTTCAGGATTTAGGTGTTTTTAACCTCGTTAAGAAACACTTCCCAACGCTTGATATCCACGCATCAACACAGGTCACTACGCATAACGAAGGCCAAATTTTATTCTTGGCAAAAATAGGTGCCTCACGCGTTAACTTATCGCGCGAGCTAAACCTACCTGAAATAAAAACACTAACGGCGCTAGCGCATGAGCACGATGTACTGACAGAAGTGTTCGTACATGGCTCGTTATGTATTGCCTTTTCTGGACAGTGTTATTCCAGCTCGGTGAGCGTAGGCAACTCAGGTAACCGTGGACGTTGTAGCCAGGCGTGTCGTGATGAGTATGAGATAACCGCTGCTGGTAATCGCTTCCCGCTCAACCTGAAAGATAACTCTGCTTATTTTGATTTGCCACAGTTAGTGGATGCGCAAGTAGATTCATTGAAAATAGAAGGGCGCATCAAAGGCGCTCACTATGTTTATACCGTCGTTGATACGTGGCGCAAGCAAGTTGATCAGTTTGTTGAAACAGGAAAACTGTTAGCCGATGATTCTAATTTACACCGTGTATTTAACCGCGACTTTACGAATTCGTTCTTAAAGGGCAATCTCACTAAAGATATGTTTATCGACAATCCACGTGATTACAGTGTTCACCACGCGGTTGAAAAAAGTAATGCTATTTCTGTGGTACAGGTCCAAGAAGCAAGAGAAGAGCTATATGCTCAGAGAAATGATCTTGGGGTAGAGCTTGCCGATAAAATCAAATACCTTAGCATTGCTAAGCAACCTTTGGCGTTAGCTTTTTCTGGCAAGTTGGATGAGCCTTTATGCTTAACCATGACCATTGGCGATAACGACAAGGTCTATACGCTACAAACCACATCATCACTTAGCCCAGCGACTAAACTAACTATTGACCAAGCGGCTTTAGAAAAGCGTTTTAAGAACTTTGCGATTAGTGATTACACGGTTGAGTCTTTTGATTGTGATGGATTAGGTGAAGCACTTAGCCTACCGTTTAAAGAACTGACTGAGCTCAAAAACCAAGCAGCCTTATTACTTAATAATTCCGTAAAAATTATTCCTCAGGTCGAAGTAGCACCATTAGAGAAGCACAAAAAAACGCCCGGCAAGCCGACTATGTCTATCTTAATTGCTGATGAAAAAGACCTTCACCTGTGCGACCTGACAACTGCTGATGTATATTTCAAGCTACCAGAAAGCTGGAAAAAAGACTGCAATAAACATATCGATATTTTTAAGCGCAACCCGCACCTGATCCCGTGGTTCCCTGCAGTGTTAATCGGTAAAGATTACGACGAATCGGTGAGGCTACTTGAAGAAATTCGCCCGGCGCGCATCGTTAGTAACAATACAGGCGTGGCGTACAAAGCATTTGAGATGGATGTCGAGTGGATTGCGGGGCCGTTTTTGAATACGACCAACTCCTACGCATTGTTAACATTTAAAGAAGAATTAAACTGCGCGGGAGCATTTATCTCGAATGAAATTAACCGCATGCAAATTAAGAATATTGCACGTCCGGATAACTTCAAAATGCTATACAGTATTTACCATCCAATCCTGATGATGACCAGCCGCCAGTGTTTCTTCCAGCAAACCGTGGGCTGTAAAAAACCAAGCATCGAAGATGGCTGTATGCTCAAGTGCGAAAAGGCCACCACAATTACCAATGTGAAGGGCGTTTCCTTTGCTATTGATAAACAGAAGGGCGGCTACCCAAGCATCTACAACGATGAGCAGTTTTTGAACTTTGATGTTGTAAATGATCTGGCTGACCTATTTGATGAGTTCTTTATTGATCTCACCAACATTGGTGCCGGATCAAAAGCAGAACAAGACAAAGCGCAATTGGTTACGCACTTTGAAAACTTTTTAAAGGGTGATGTGCTAGCCCAGCAACAGCTAAGTAATATGATTACTGTATCTACCAACGCACAATACAGCCAAGGCTTGTAAATCACATGGTTGTAAAATAGTTATGACACTGCCAATTTTGTACTCATTACAAAACTGCCCGTACGCGATGCGTGCAAGGTTGGCGATACTATTAGCACAACAGCCTGTTAGGCTGCGGCCTATCGTGATGAAGAACAAACCCGCCGAGATGCTAGCAGTCTCACCTAAAGGCACAGTGCCTGTTTTAGTACTCGAAAATAACAAAGATAATTTAGAATTAAACTATAATAATCAAAACATTATAGATGAGAGCTTAGACATCATGTTATGGGCACTTAATCGTAATGATCCACACGATTTACTCTATTCTCACAATGAATTAGCACTGCCTGAAATGCTAAAAATCATTAAAGAGAACGACAAGCAATTTAAGCCAAGCTTAGAGCAGTACAAACACGCAAAGCGTTTTCACGAAGATACGCAAGAGCAGTATCGCTTAGCATGTGAGCCTTTTGTTCAGGCACTAGAGCTGCGCTTAAGCCAACACGATTTCTTAATGGGAGACACTCCCAGCTTGCTCGATTATGCGTTAGTGCCCTTTGTTCGACAGTTCTCCAAAGTAAATCGGCAACTGTATTTGCAAGGCCCGTATGTGCATTTACAGCACTGGCTCAATAAACATCTACAAAGCAGGCTATATGCACAAGCCATGTTTAAACACCCGCTATGGTTAGATAATCACGAAGAATCCCTGTTTGGCTGATGACAATCACCGCATTATGATTGGCCTATACGTGGGTTACTTATCTCTAATCTGCATGTCAAAAGGAGTTCACATGATCAGTATAGAATTTTTGATTACCTCTTTAATCGTCGTCCTTATTCCAGGTACGGGGGTTATTTACACCATATCGACGGGATTGTTTCAAAGTGCACGTGCGAGTATTTATGCCGCTATTGGCTGTACCGTAGGTATTATCCCGTCACTTGTGGCTTGTATATTAGGTTTGGCCGCCATACTTCATACGAGCGCTATTGTATTCCAAGTCATAAAGTTTGCTGGAGTTGCTTACTTATTATACTTAGCATGGAACATGTGGAAGGGCGCAGACGCACTTGTATTGGATGAAAGTAAAGCAGAAGACCGCATGCTCAAAGTAAGCACTAAAGGCTTTATTATTAATATTTTAAATCCAAAACTATCTCTGTTCTTTTTAGCATTCTTGCCTCAATTTATTCCAGAAAATACGAACACCCCATTACTCAGCATGATATTTCTAGGCGGGGTGTTTATGGCATTAACATTATTTGTCTTTATTGGTTATGGGTTGCTGGCAAGTAAAGTCAGTCGATATGTTGTTGGCTCACCTAAAGCCATGAAGTACATCCAACGTACTTTCTCAGTAAGTTTTGCCATGCTGGGTACCAAGCTTGCATTTACAGAGCACTAAATGAATCCCTTTTAATAGAGGCATTCAGCGTTGTATTCATAAGGCCCAATACTCACCTAAAGCATCATTTGTAAAACTAAATTCCTAGCTACTCTCCTCTAAAGGTGTTAACCATTAACAGCGGCGTGCAAGAACGTGTTGCGCTTCTGCTGTAGATGAACCACCGGTTGCTACCAACATCACAAAATAATAAACGGAGCAAAGCGATGCCAGATACTAGCGCAGCATGTGCAGGGAAGAACATTGTAATTTTTTCTGATGGGACGGGGCAAGAAGGAGGAAAAAAGCACAACACCAATGTATATAAATTATTTAATATGATTGAGAGCCGCACTAACGAACAAATTGCTTTTTATGACCGCGGATTAGGCACTGGCACCAGAAAGTTAACAGGTAATGCTCTAGGGGCTGGTTTTGATGAAAACGTCTTAGATTGTTATCAATTTATCTCTGACCATTATAAGTGTGGTGATCGTCTGTTTCTGTTTGGCTTTAGCCGAGGGGCAGCAACCGTACGTAGTCTTTCGGGCTTTATTTCTTTATTCGGGATCCTCCCACAATCTAGGCCCGAGCTAGCTAAGCAGGCATACAAGGATATTTATAGCATCTCTGATCCTGATGAACGAAAAGAGAAAACGCTGGAGTTTATCAAGCGTAACAATACAACTTTTTGTAATATCGATTTTCTTGGCGTGTGGGATACCGTTGCAGCATTGGGCGTGCCGATTAAAGCAGTAAACGCATTTTTTGATAAAATTCCTTATTTCAAAAATTCCTTTCATGATTTTAAACTCAGTGCTCGCGTCCAGCATGCATATCACGCCATGTCGATTGATGAAGAGCGAGATGCTTTTGTGCTACTACCGTGGCAAACCATGAAAGAAGGTCAGTCCATTCTTGGTAACGTAATGACAGACCCAAGAGACGGTGACACCAGTGAGCAGAAGGGCAAAAATCGCCAACAAACTGTTAAGCAGGTATGGTTCAGCGGCGTCCACACCGATGTAGGCGGTGGCTATAAGCAAAGTGGTGTTTCTGATATCCCTCTGTGCTGGATGATAGACAGAGCCACGGACGATAAAGTGCTCGCACACCCACTAAGGCTTTACCCATATAACTGGGTAACGCTTAAGCAAAATGCAGAAGATGTGATTCATAACTCTCGTATGACATGGTCTGACAAAGCATTGTTTAAGCAGATTAGTAGAATGCGTTTTTGGGATACTGAAAAACACGGCACTCCTGTGATCCATGCCAGCGTACTAGAGCGAATAGGTAAGCACGCCCCAGTACAAGTCGACAAGCCTGACAGTCCACAAGATGATGTACCCGTCGCCAACAAGCTATATACACCTTGGGTACAAGAAATCATAAACAGCGGTAAATATGAAATTGAGCCGTGGGACAATAAAGGATATGAGTCACTTAAATATGGCATCAATGTAGAGTTGGAATACCTAAAAGATTACGACCAACATAGTGGCTAATGCATCTACCGTGCTTCTTTTTAACTCTTATAGGGCTTATTCTGGCCGAATTATCAGTTGCTGAGTTGTTTTAAAGGAGCAAGCGTGCCATTTACCCCTTTTCATATGGGCCCAGGAATACTCATTAAATCATTGCTGCAAGGTGGCTTTAGTTTAATGGTTTTTGGTTGGGCTCAGATTATTATGGATATCCAGCCCCTCATCGTCATGATCAGTGGAGAAGGGCATCTCCATGGTTTCTCCCATACATATATCGGCGCAAGCTTACTTGGCCTTTTCTCTGCATTAACGGGTAAATATCTATCAGAAATTGGTTTGTTTTTGCTGGGTCTCAATGCCCAATGGCAGGTCAATATTAGTGGCTGGGTCTCGTTATTGTCAGCATTGGTTGGTACCTTTTCTCATGTTTTTATTGATAGCATTATGCACTCGGATATTGAACCATTTTTCCCTTGGGATCACAGTAATCAGTATTTAGGGCTAATTTCGGTTCAAGCGTTGCATAAGGCATGCTTGTATAGCGGCTTAGTGGGAGGCGTTTTATATTTCTCTACTCATGGGGTTCGTAAATTCTTAGCTAAAAACAGGAAGAGCAAGCAATAGGGCACTCCTCTTCCTGAAGATTAAAGTTACTACAAACGCAACTCGGTTTTGTGTATGTGAATCAGTAACCTTTTATTCCATGTTAATAATAATTTTACCTACAGCTCTGTTGCTTTCGCTTTTGAGCACAGCTTCGTTTGCCTGAGCTAAAGAATAGACTGAATCAATTTTCACTATGATTTTTTTATTATCAATCAAGCCGCGAATTTCCCCCAGATGGCTACTGTTGGGTTGGACCCACATACGGCTGAACTTCACACCAGACGACTCAACTACACTGCTATCAACATCATCTAGAGTCGATACTACGTACCCTCCTTTTTTAGTGATTTGTAACGATCTAGCAACCACATCGTCACCATTGGTTGTTACAAAAACCGCATCAACATTTTTTACAACATCGTCAAACTCAAC
>JAWUYS010000151.1:0-12845 GCA_034110685.1 Neptunomonas sp. | reverse complement strand
TAAGCAGCTGGGCGGGTAAGGTTGTTTTATAAGCCTATCTTTGTGAGTTTTGTGTTTTTAATTAAATTGTATTTTAATAATTCTGCTGATCTGTTGTGACTAAATTGTAGAAAATGACGAAACGGACTATTTAAGTATTTTATATTGGTGTTAAATAGCCACACCCTAAATAGATAGATTTGAGTCGATATGTATTCAGAAGAAGATATTCGCCGTTTAACCTGGCAGAGCCGCCGTGGTATGTTGGAACTTGATGTTTTATTTGTTCCGTTTGTTAAAGATGCATTTCGGGATTTGTCCGAAGAAGATAAAGATCATTTTGTTAGGTTGTTGGCCTGCGAGGACCAAGATCTATTTGTATGGTTAATGGAAAGAGAAGTTCCAGATGATCTTGATTTGCATAGAATCGTACGTATTATTTTAGATCGTGTTCAGCCCTCTTAATTTAGATATTACACCATCCCGATACTTTCGCGTCTTCTGTGCTCTTTGTAGTGTAGCTGCATTGCTTGCTATTCTCTATTCAAGTATCACTGGGATGTGGCTTGTTTTAGTGTTTGTTATTTGGGCTGCTGTAGCATTATCGCTACTATTTCAAAAGTTGTCTGTTCTACAAGTAGTTTGGGATCTAGACCGCTCTTCAATGAGGCTTTTGTGTGAGGATAGAGGTTGGCTGATGGGTGAGGAAATTGAAAAAACTCATCTGTTTCCAGGTCTGTGCTTCTTTAAAGTCAAAGCTGTGTCTGGAAAGCCTATATACGTATGTGTTTTTCCGGATTCCGTGTCAGAGAGCGAATATAGACGTTTGAAGGTTGCGTTGCGCTTAGGGAAGATGACCTTAGCTGCTACTGAGGCCATTCAAAATTAATGGGTGTAAGTATGGTATCTCGTGCTTCAGGCCCTTGGTTTGGGTAGTCGAGAGTGTAATGCAGTCCTCTGCTTTCTTTACGCAGAGCGGCAGAGCGTATAATCAAGTCAGATACAGATGCTAAGTTACGCAGCTCTAAAAGGTCTTTGCTTATTTTATAGTTTGAATAGTATTCAGTAATTTCTTGTTGTAAAAGGTCGACACGGTGTTTAGCTCTACGGAGGCGTTTGTTCGTTCTGACTATTCCTACATAGTCCCACATGAAGCGTCTGAGCTCGTCCCAGTTGTGCGAAATAATAACATCTTCATCTGAATCCGTTACTTGAGATTCATCCCAATCAGGTATATTTACGGTTTCGAGATTTTCGTCAAGTCTTGCTAGTATGTCGGTAGCTGCTGATTCGGCAAAAACTAAACACTCCAGTAATGAATTTGAGGCTAATCTATTGGCTCCATGTAATCCAGTGAACGAAGTCTCTCCTATAGCATAAAGAGCATTTAAGTCTGTGTGTCCTTGTTGATTGGTAATCACGCCTCCGCATGTATAGTGAGCAGCAGGTACAACGGGGATAGGGTCCTTAGATATATCTATACCTAGTTTTAAGCAGCGCTCATAAATAGTCGGAAAATGCTCAAGAATGAATGCTTTAGGTTTATGCGATATATCAAGGTATAAGCAATCTGATCCGAGACGTTTCATTTCATGATCTATTGCTCTGGCAACGATGTCGCGTGGTGCTAGTTCTCCACGTTCATCGAACTTATCCATAAAGGGTGTTCCATCAGGCAATAAGAGTTTACCTCCTTCCCCACGAACCGCTTCAGTAATGAGAAAAGATTTTGCTTGAGGGTGGTAGAGGCAAGTAGGATGAAATTGGTTAAATTCCATATTGGCAACTCGGCAGCCTGAACGCCAAGCCATGGCTATACCATCTCCGCTTGAACCATCAGAATTGCTGGTATATAAATATGCTTTTGATGCCCCACCTGTTGCTAGAACAACATATTTTGCTTTAAAGACATTTACATGCCCCGTTGATGAATCGAGAACGTAGGCGCCGAGGCAGCGGTTATGTGCATGCTTTAGCTTACGTCTAGTGATCAAATCGACAGCAGTACAATATTCAAATAGGTGAATTGAGTTGTGTTCCTGGGCTCGCTTTACAAGTGTTTCTTGAACAGCTCTTCCAGTCGCATCAGCAGCATGGATGATGCGCCTGTGGGAGTGTCCTCCTTCTTTGGTTAGGTGATAGCTTGAGCCATCTCTAGTAAAGGGGACTCCTTGATTAACAAGCCATTCGATTGATCGCTTGCCATTTTTTACTGTGAACTCAACAGCATCGTTATGGCTTAAATGAGCTCCGGCAGTAAGCGTGTCAGATACGTGATCTTGGATAAGGTCACTCTCATCGAGAACTGCCGCTATGCCGCCTTGAGCTAACCATGTAGAGCCGCTCGTTAAGCTGCCTTTGCTAAGTACGGCTACTTTAGCGCTGTCTGCTAAACGTAACGCTAAAGATAAGCCGGCAGCGCCGCTTCCGATTATGAGGACATCAAATTCTTGTTGCATGCTGATCACATTTCTACCGATTAATCGAGCAGCCTATTATGCCGCTTTCTTTGCTAATTCGTCATATATTTTATCTGATGTTTTTTTGTGAACTTTTCATTATCTGTAAAGTCTTATTGTTGAGCGTTAAAAGTGTCGCTAGGTTGCATTTAAATGGTATCCAGTTACATACTGAGCTGTTTTTAGTGTCCGTAGTTTTCGGGTAGGTTTTTGTTCTTATTGGTGATAAGGATTTGTAGTGTCGAGTGAAAACCAGACGGATATTGACCAGCAGCTTGTAGAGAGAGTTCAGGCCGGAGATAAACGCGCCTTTGATCTTTTAGTTGGTAAGTATCAACATAAAATAATTGGCTTAGTGAGTCGGTACGTTTACGACCATCACGAAGCGATGGATATAGCACAAGAAGCTTTTATTAAAGCTTATCGTGCGTTGCCGCGTTTCAGAGGTGATAGTGCTTTTTATACATGGCTGTATAGAATTGCCATCAATACTGCAAAAAATCACTTGGTTTCTAGAAGCCGTAGGACTCCTGATGTAGATGTGGATGTCGCTGATGCTGAGTATTTCGATGGTGGTGATGAATTAAGGGAACTTGAGAACCCTGAAAACTGTCTATTTAGAGACGAGTTGGAGTCTGTCCTTAAAAAAGCGTTGGATCAACTGCCTCAGGACTTACGTGCAGCTTTAACATTGCGTGAGTTTGATGGTATGAGCTACGAAGATATTGCGACTGTTATGGATTGCCCGGTGGGTACCGTTCGGTCTCGTATTTTTAGGGCAAGGGAAGCAATTGATAAAGAGATAGCGCCGCTGATGGATTGATGGATTAGGTGCTTATATATGATGTTTAAATGATGAGGGTAATAAAATGAGCGATGAGTCTTGCGAGTCGCTTTCGGCGGCAATGGATGGCGAAGTATCGTCTTTTGAATTACGTCGAATGCTGGCCCGAATCCAAGATGGGCAAACTCCTAGTAGTGGGCCATCTTTGGATAAGTGGCAGCGTTACCATCTTGCACAGCAAGTGATGCATGGTGAGAAATTTTCTCAAGAAACTAAGAATGTTGATTTGGTTTCAAGAGTCAGCGTTGCTTTAGAGGGTGAAAAACTTCAGTTAGATGTACAAGCTCCCGAGGCTGAAGAACAGCACAATACGTCTCATGCTTGGTGGAAACCTGTGGCTAGTATGGCCATGGCTGCTTCAGTGACAGCGGTGGTTATATTAGGTGGGCAGCAGTTTATGCCAGACGGTGCAGTGGATACTTCATTGCGACAAGCCTATACGATCCCTAGTATGCAGGCTTCGAAAGATTTTGTTAGGGCTCAATACAGTAGTAATTTCCCTAGACAGCAAAGCGCTGCAGTTGCCGGTGGTGAACCAGAAGTTATAAGGCTTTCGCAAGGGCTTAATCGTTATATCGACCAGCATCGTCATTTACTAAGTTCAAGTCAGCCAGCATGGCAGACTAACTGGCTGCCCGAAGGCTTCGCACAAGTGCGTCATGAAGTTATGCCACATGCTGAAGTGATGGTTTTTTCTGATGGCAAGCATTCTGTTTCGATTAGTGTTGAGCCGCTTGGGCGCCAAAGTGTCCCTGCGGGTGTTGTGCAAACAGATAATATTGTCGCTGTAGGGCGAGTAAAGGCTGATGGCTTTATTACTGTCGTGGGAGATGTTCCGCTGATGATAGCTGATCGTATTGCTGAGTCAGTGAAAGCTGTACGGTAATTATGATTGAAGAGAATGCGACAGTTGTAAGTGCGACTGCAGGCCGGGTGTTGATAGAGTCTTTTCGAACCTCGGCTTGCGGGCAGTGCCAAGCTCGAAATAGCTGCGGGCAAAAAGCTATTTCAGAGTGGGCATCTTCTAAGATGACACAGTTAGAGATAGAAAACCCTAATAGTATAAATGTTGAAGCCGGTGATAAAGTTGTTGTCGGGATTGATGAAGGTAGCTTCTTAAAAGCATCAGCTTTAATGTACTTATTGCCGTTGGTCATGATGTTGCTGTTGGGTAGCTTGGCGAAACTTTGGATTGGCACTGAAGTGTCGACTATCACTTTTTCATTCGTAGGTCTTGTTATCGGTTTTGTGGGAGCTCGATTGCTGAGTCGGCAGCTTGAAAAACGTTGTCAGTATAAGCCTGTTTTGCTTCGAATATTGTTTAATGATACAAGGGTAGTGGAGTCATGAAACGTTTTCTGATCGCGTCTTTTTTTTTCCTGTCTTTCGTTATAACGCCTGTGCAGGCTGAGTTACCTGATTTTAAAAATTTGGTAAAAAAAGCAGCACCAGCAGTCGTTAATATCAGCACTATACAAAAAAGGCCGCAACAAGGAGCCGCAGGCTTTGATTTTCAAGGGCCTAATGGTGAGGAAATTCCTGAAATATTTCGTCACTTCTTCCGTTTTCCAAACCCGAATCAAGCACCTGATTCTCCCTCTCAAAAAGCACCACAATCTCTAGGTTCTGGTTTTATTATCAGCGCAGATGGATACATCTTGACGAATCATCATGTGATTAAAGGGGCTGACCAAGTTCTTGTAAGGCTCAATGATCGCCGCGAGTTGGAAGCAGAAGTTGTTGGTTCGGACGAGCGTTCTGATGTGGCTCTTTTAAAAATTGATGCCAGAAATTTACCTGTGGCTACATTTGGAGACTCTTCAAAACTTGAAGCAGGGGAATGGGTCTTGGCTATCGGTTCTCCCTTTGGTTTTGATCACACTGTCACAGCTGGCATAGTAAGTGCGACAGGTCGCGCATTAGAAAACGAAACTTATGTACCATTTATTCAGACCGATGTAGCTATTAACCCAGGTAATTCTGGCGGGCCTTTATTTAATTTAGAGGGTGAAGTTGTCGGTATCAACTCGCAAATATATACACGCTCTGGCGGGTTTATGGGGCTGTCTTTCGCTATTCCTATTGATGTCGCTATGAATGTTTCAAAGCAGCTTAAATCAGATGGCTTTGTAACGAGAGGCTGGTTAGGTGTAGTGATTCAAGAAGTTAATAAGGACCTAGCTGAATCTTTTGGTTTAGATAAACCTTCAGGAGCGTTAGTAGCAAAAGTGCTTCCAGGTAGCCCTGCTGAAGCGGCTGGGTTGCAGGATGGTGATATCATTCTGAAATTTAACACAAAGGTAATTAACTTATCTTCTGATTTACCTCATCAAGTAGGGCGAGTTGTACCCGGTAGTGAGGTTAAGTTGAACATTGTAAGGGCTGGTAAGAGTAAAACAATACTTGCCAAAATAGGTACTTTATCTGACGGGGAAGCACCGCTAAAAGCCTCAAGCCGTATTACTTCTGAACCAGAAACTAATCGTCTAAATGTGGTTATTTCTGAGCTAACAGATCAGCAAAAAAATAAATGGAATATTAGAAATGGTATTGCCATAGAGAAGGTTTTAAACGGCGCTGGTGCTAATGCAGGGCTTGTTGCTGGTGACATTATCACAATGCTAAACGGCAAGCGTGTTGAATCAGTTAAGCACTTCGTTTCGGTGGTGAATGATTTGCCTGAGGGGCGCTCTGTTCCTATGAGAATTGTTCGACGGGGTAGCCCTTTGTTTATACCTCTTAAATTGGGTAAACATTGAGGAAAAGCAAATCTAATAGAAAGCACCCCAGATGGGGTGTTTTTGTATCTACTAGTGATTCCACTATTCGGGCTGTTGAGATAGCCGAAACTCCAGAAATACGTTAAACTTGCGCCTTTTTTGCAAGCTTCGCTAATCGTTCCAAGCGCCTGAGAATTATATATCGTGAGTAACATCGAGCACATTCGCAATTTTTCCATTATTGCCCATATTGATCATGGTAAATCCACCTTAGCTGACCGCTTCATCCAAACATGTGGTGGTTTGTCATCACGTGAGATGGCTGCGCAAGTTCTTGATTCAATGGAACTGGAAAAAGAGCGCGGCATTACTATCAAAGCGCAAAGTGTAACCTTGGATTACACGGCTAAAGATGGTCTCACTTACCAGTTGAATTTCATTGATACACCGGGGCATGTAGATTTCTCATATGAAGTATCCCGCTCACTGGCTGCTTGTGAAGGCGCTCTGTTAGTTGTAGATGCAGCTCAAGGCGTTGAAGCCCAATCTGTAGCCAATTGCTACACTGCTTTAGAGCAAGGCTTAGAAGTTCTGCCTGTTTTGAATAAGATGGATTTGCCTCAGGCTGAGCCAGAACGTGTTCGCCATGAAATTGAAGAAGTAATTGGCATTGATGCTACTGATGCTATCGCTTGTTCTGCTAAAAGCGGTATGGGTATTGATGAGGTGCTTGAGGCATTAGTGCAGACTATTCCTGCGCCTGAAGGTGATATTGATGCGCCACTTCAGGCCCTCATAATTGACTCATGGTTTGATAACTACCTAGGTGTTGTCTCGCTTGTTCGAGTGAAAAATGGGACCTTGCGGAAAAAAGATAAAATTCTGCTTAAATCTACGGGTCAAACTCAGCAGGTTGACTCTGTTGGGATATTCACGCCAAAACGTAAAGAGACTGGTGTGCTCAAAGCTGGTGAAGTTGGCTTTGTTGTTGCTGGGATTAAAGATATTCATGGTGCGCCGGTTGGGGATACGATTACCCATGCAAAAACACCTGATGTATCTGTGTTGCCTGGATTTAAAAAAGTGCAGCCGCAAGTTTATGCGGGATTATTTCCAACGAGTTCTGATGATTATGAGGACTTTAGGGATGCACTTGATAAGTTGACTTTGAATGACGCTTCGCTATTTTTTGAGCCGGAAACATCGGATGCATTAGGTTTTGGATTTCGTTGTGGCTTTCTTGGAATGCTCCATATGGAGATTATCCAAGAGCGTCTAGAGCGTGAATATGACCTAGATTTAATTACGACGGCTCCCACTGTTATCTATGAAATAGTCCTGAATACGGGCGATATTATACATATTGATAGTCCATCTAAATTACCAGATCCTGCACGTGTTCAAGAGATGCGTGAGCCTATTGTTCTCGCTAACATTCTGGTGCCCAATACCTATCTTGGCCAAGTGATTGGCTTGTGTATAGAGAAACGTGGTGTACAGAAAAACTTACAATTCATTGGTCAGCAAGTTCAAGTAACTTATGAACTTCCAATGGCTGAAGTGGTGTTGGATTTCTTTGACCGTTTGAAATCAGTTAGTCGTGGCTACGCCTCTCTTGAATATAACTTTATTCGTTTTGAACCCGCCGGTTTAGTGCGTATGGATGTCCTTATCAACAGCGAAAAAGTTGATGCTCTAGCGCTGATTTTACATAAAGATAATGCGCAGTATAGAGGGCGTATACTATGCGAAAAAATGAAAGAGTTAATTCCTCGACAAATGTTTGATGTGGCTATTCAGGCGGCTTTAGGTGGAAAGATTATTGCCCGAACCTCTGTTAAAGCATTACGTAAGAACGTTATTGCAAAATGCTATGGTGGCGATGTTAGCCGTAAGAAAAAACTTCTTCAGAAACAGAAAGAAGGTAAAAAGCGCATGAAGCGGGTTGGTAGTGTGGATATTCCACAAGAAGCATTCCTCGCTGTATTGAAAATGGATAGTTAAGGAAAAACCATGAATTTTGATTTTGCGCTAATTTTGGTATTGGCCACTTTTGTGACAGGTGTTTTATGGCTGTTAGATACACTATTATTTGCAGGGGGGCGAAAAGCCGCTTTGCAGGCTGCAGAGCAAACGGCTGGGGGTAGCTTGCCTGAAGAGGTAAAAGAAACTGTGACTCGGATGTCATGGTGGGCTGATTTTTCTAAATCAATGTTTCCCGTGCTTGCTGTTGTTTTGGTGGTTAGGTCTTTCTTGGTTGAGCCTTTTCAAATTCCTTCAGGCTCAATGTTACCAACGCTACAAATTGGTGACTTTATTCTTGTGAATAAATATCACTACGGATTGCGTTTACCAGTAGTGAACGCAAAAGTCGTACCTATTAATGATCCTGTTCGTGGTGATGTTGTTGTTTTTAAATACCCGAATGATCCGGCCGTCAATTACATTAAGCGAGTGGTTGGTTTACCTGGTGATGTTATTCGTTACCAAGATAAGACCGTTTATGTGAATGGTAAGCCGCAAATGCAAGATCTGGTGGCGCAACTACCACCTCGAGCGCCTGAAATCTTACTTTATAACGAAAAGTTGGGCGATGTTGCACATGAAATCTATAATGATGTCAAAGCACCTAACAGAAACGGTGAGTGGACGGTACCTGAAGGCCAGTATTTTGTGATGGGAGACAACCGTGATAACAGCAATGACAGCCGTTATTGGGGCTTTGTTCCGGATGAATTATTGGTGGGTAAAGCCTTCGCTGTTTGGATGCATTGGCCTACTTTCTTCAGTGTTCCTGATGTTACGGCGATGCGTGCTATCCGTTAATATCTAATGAAATGGTGGACATAAATGTGTAAACAAGAAAAAGGTGCGTCATTTTTTGGTATGTTAATAGTACTAATGATGGCTGGTAGTTTGTTGGCAACAGCATTCAAAATCTATCAACCCTATCTGGACCATATGACCATTAAGTCTGTGGTTGAAAATATTACACAAGACTATGATGTGTTGCGCAAGCCGATAGCGACTATTAAAAATGATGTCAATAAACGCTTGTATATCAATCAAGTCAGTTTGCCAACGCAAGAAGCATTAACCATCGTTAATGATAAAGGCGTCTTAACCTTTAATTTACAGTATGAAACTAGGCTACCAATGTTTTTTAATGTTGATGCCGTTGTTAAATTCTCTGAATCTTATGAAGCAGTAATACCTTGATTAAGCCAATACCAGACCTTACACGCCGACTCGGTTACACATTTAACGATATTGCTTATTGTGAGTTGGCATTAACACATAGAAGCTGTGGGAAAAAGAACAATGAACGCCTTGAGTTCCTTGGCGACTCTATTGTTAACTTTGTTATAGCAGACGATCTTTTTGAGCGCTTCCCCAATGCTCGTGAAGGCCAATTAAGCCGTTTGCGCGCCAGTATGGTAAAGGGTGAAACACTCGCTGAAATTGCTCGTGAGCTTAAACTGGGTGATTACTTGCGCCTAGGCCCTGGAGAGCTGAAAAGCGGTGGTTTTCGCCGCGACTCTATTTTAGCCGATGGCGTAGAAGCGTTGATTGGCGCTATTTACTTAGATAGTGACCTTGAAATTGTTCGAGGATTTATTTTAGGCTGGTTCGAAGAGCGTCTAAATAAGCTTGATATTGATGAGGCGCTTAAAGATTCAAAAACACGCTTACAGGAATATCTGCAGTCTCGTCGTTTACCTTTGCCGGACTATCAGTTGACAAGTGTTGATGGTGAGGCTCATGCGCAAACTTTTTATATTCTTTGTAATATAGAACCGTTGAGTAAGCCAACGGAAGGTGTTGGGAATAGTCGTCGACAAGCGGAACAAGAAGCGGCTAAGTCAGCACTTCTTCAACTAGAAGAGGTGGTGAAATGAGTGAAGATATGCAAAGTTGGATTCAGCCCAAAAATGATGGTGCTGATGAACAACGCTGTGGTTTTGTCGCAATTGTTGGTCGTCCTAACATGGGTAAATCAACACTGATGAACTTTATGCTGGGTCAAAAGCTGAGCATTACCTCGAAAAAGCCACAGACAACTCGCCATCAGATACTCGGCATTAAGACAGTTGATGATCTGCAGATTATGTTTGTTGATACACCTGGGCTGCATAAAGAACAGAATAAAGCACTGAATCGTTATATGAATAAAACGGCATCAGAAGCGTTGCGTGGTGTTGATTTAGTATTGTTTCTTGTTGATAGAACAGCTTGGACAGAAGAAGACCAAATCGTACTTGATAAGGTTAAGCATGCAAAATGTCCTGTAATTTTAGTGGTTAACAAAGTAGATCAACTTGCTGATAAGTCTACTTTGCTACCTCAGTTGGGTGTGTTATCTGAAAAAATGGACTTTGCAGATATTATCCCTATATCTGCAAAAAGTGGGACTAATGTAGATAAACTTGAAAAAATCATCTGCAGCTATATGCCTGAAGGCGTACATCATTATCCAGAAGACCAGCTAACTAATCGTAGTTCTCGTTTTATGGTCGCTGAGATTGTTCGTGAAAAATTGATGCGAAATGTAGGTGATGAAGTACCTTACGGGGCTACTGTTGAAATTGAGCAGTTTGAACATGACGGCTCTTTATTAACGATTAGTGCACTTGTTCTGGTTGAGAGAGAGGGCCAGAAGAAGATCATCATCGGTGATAAAGGCGACCGAATGAAAACTATCGGTCGGGATGCTCGTCTTGATATTGAAGGTCTATTCGACTGTAAAGTCATGTTGAAACTTTGGGTTAAAGTTCGCCGTGGTTGGGCTGATGATGAACGTGCGCTACGTAGCCTTGGGTATAATCATGGCGAATAATGAATCACAAGGTTGATGCACAAGCGGCCTATGTACTTCATACTCGTCCCTATCTTGAAACGAGCGCTTTAGTAGATCTTTTTACGCTGGAACAAGGGCGAATTAGTGCTGTTGTCAAAGGTGCACGCCGCCCTGGTTCTAAACTTCGGGGTGTTTTACAACCCTTTGTTCCACTTCAAATTGCTTTACGTGGGCGCCAAGAACTTAAAACACTGACGCAAGCTGAACCTGTGGGAATGAATGGAATTCTGCAGGGTAACGCTTTGATGTGCGGTATGTATGTCAATGAAATGATGCAGCGCCTATTATCACCTTTCGACTCCCATCCACGTCTTTATGTTTATTACCAATATGTTTTAAATGAGTTGATTCTAGGCCAGGATATTGAAGGTGCTTTGCGTACTTTTGAACATCGTTTATTGGCAGAAACGGGCTATGGATTGTCTATGGATACTGTTTTTTCTGATCAGGTTTACTTGTTTGATATGAGTGATTGGCAGTTTAAAGCGATAAAAAATATAGCTTACAACAATCGTAACCGCTGTTTTCATGGAAAAGATCTTCTGGCTATTGGTGAGGATTGTTATGATGAGCCTGAAGTTCGACAATCAGCTAAGCGCTTGATGCGTTTAGCTATAGATCATTTACTTGCGGGTCGGCCTTTACATAGCCGAACACTCTTTAAGAAACAATGAGGAAAAACTGTGGTTGAGCCAAGCCGTTTACTTTTAGGTATAAATATTGATCATGTAGCGACTCTCCGACAAGCAAGAGGGACTCGTTACCCTGATACCGTATTGGCTGCAGCCTTAGCAGAAGAGGCTGGTGCTGATGGTATTACCGTTCATTTGCGAGAAGACAGACGCCACATTCAGGATCGTGATATCTACATGCTAAAAGATACGCTGCAAACGCGTATGAATTTTGAAATGGCCGTTACTGAAGAGATGATTGGTATCGCCTCAAAAGTAAAACCATCGCACTGCTGCTTAGTGCCAGAGAAACGAGAAGAGCTGACGACAGAGGGCGGTTTGGATGTTGTTGGGCAGTTAGAAAAGATTAAATCTGCGACACAGCGTTTGGCGGCTAATCAGATTGAAGTGTCGCTTTTTATTGATCCTGATAATGCTCAGATTGATGCGACGATAGCTTGCGGTGCTCCTGTGATTGAATTACACACCGGTGCCTATGCTGGTGCTGATAATGCTAAAGACCAAAGAATTGAACTTGAACGTATTCAAAAAGCAGCCGCTTACGCTTACGAAAAAGGTTTAATCGTCAACGCAGGTCACGGTTTGCATTATCATAATGTTGAGCAAATCGCTGAGATCCCTCAGCTTAATGAACTGAATATAGGTCATGGGATTATTGCCCGTGCTGTTTTTGTAGGCTTAAAAGAAGCGGTGTCTGAAATGCGCCAGTTAATGCAAAGTACGCAAGCGCGTGTCCAGCATCAGCGAGATGCCTTACTTAAATGAAATTAGTAAAATGATTAGAGGTATTGGTACCGATATCTTGCAGTTGGAACGAGCCCGTGATGCGCTGAAGCGTACGCCGGGCTTGGCTAAACGGGTACTAACACCATCTGAATTGAGTTCTTATGAGAAGTCAGGAGTCGCCGAGCGCTTTTTTGCAAAACGCTTTGCAGCAAAAGAAGCCATTGTGAAAGCCTTGGGTACCGGTATAGGGCGTGGTGTTAGTTGGCAGCATATTGAAATTACTAACAATGATTTAGGTAAGCCTGAAGTTACGCTGTCAGCTGGCGCTCAAGAGCATGCAGAGCGCCAAGGTATTGCCACTATGCATATCTCTTATAGTGATGAACAAGATTACGTAGTCGCTTTTGCAGTAGCCGAATCCGATTAAAACTACCTTACTTTTCTTCAGGAAGAGAGTCTTTTGCCGGAGCTGCTATATCCAGTAGAGGCGCGGCATCGATAGACTCTGCATCCATCATTGTTGCTACCTGTTGCAAGGACGAAAGAATTTTAATTTTTCCTTGATCA
>JAWUYS010000150.1:0-7473 GCA_034110685.1 Neptunomonas sp. | reverse complement strand
AAAGCATCTGAATAATTAATTCATGTAGGTCGACAAACCGGTACATAGTATTTTTTGGTGAGGAATTCCATGCAAGTTTCTGTTGAAACGACTTCCGTTCTAGAGCGTCAGATGACAATCACTGTTCCTGCAGAGCGCATTGAAGGTGATGTAAATAAGCGAGTTCAGCAAGCTGCTCGTACACAGCGTTTGGACGGTTTCCGCCCTGGCAAGGTTCCTATGAAAGTTGCTAAGCAGCGTTTCGGTGCTGGTATTCGTCAGGATGTTATTGGTGAAGTGATCCAGCAGAGCTTCTATGAAGCAGTTCAGCAGGAAAATGTTTTACCTGCTGGCGGGCCACAGATCGAATTTAAGAACGATAAAGATGGTGAAGACTTCCAATACGTTGCAACGTTTGAAGTTTACCCAGAAATCACGCTAGCTGACTTCACATCTGTTGAAATTGAAAAGCAAAGCTCAGAAGTGAAAGATGAAGATCTTGAGCAGATGATTGATACGCTTCGCAAGCAGCAAGCAAACTGGTCTGAAGTTGAGACTGCAGCAGTAGATGCTGATCGCCTAAAAATTGACTTTGAAGGTTTCGTCGATGGCGAAGCATTTGAAGGTGGTACAGCAGAAGGCATGGATCTAGTTTTGGGTTCTAACTCAATGATCCCAGGTTTTGAAGATGGTCTTGTTGGCGCTAAAGCTGGCGACGCTGTTGAAGTAAAAGCGACTTTCCCTGCTGACTATCATGCTGAAGACCTAAAAGGTAAAGACGCTGTATTTAACGTTAAAGTACAAACTGTCTCTTCATCAGAATTGCCAGAGCTAAATGAAGAATTCTTCACTAAGTTTGGTATTGAAGCTGCAGATCTAGAGTCATTTAAAGTTGAAGTGCGTTCTAATATGGAACGTGAAATGGCAAATGCTCTTAAAATGAAACTAAAAGATCAGGTATTCACTCAGTTGGTCGATATCAACGGTATTGAAGTACCTTCTTCATTAGTTGATAGTGAGATTGATAACCTACGCAAGCAAGCTGTACAGCGCTTTGGTGGCGGTGCAGAGATTGATCCAAACATGCTTCCTAAAGAAATGTTTGAAGATCAGGCTAAGCGTCGTGTTACTGTAGGCTTACTAGTTCAAGAAGTTATTAAAGCTAACGAAATCAAAGCTGATGATGACCGTGTACGTTCTACTATCGAAGAGATGGCAAGCACGTATCAAGAGCCAAAAGAAGTTATTGATTGGTACTACAGCAATGACGATATGCTGAATCAAGTTAAAAGTTTGGTATTGGAAGATCTTGTGATTGATCACTTGCTCGAATCTGCCAAGGTAACTGATGCAGTAGTTGCTTATGAAGAAGCAATTAAGCCTGCTCAGCAGTAAAATGCTGTAAGGTCGTATTGTCTTGCGTCGTTAAATGATGCATTGACTGAATGAAAAACGACAGTTGGTGTAATCCTCTGTCGTTTTTTGTTTATTAGGTTTAAGGAGAAAGTTGCATGTCAGTATTCCATCAGGATAATGCCAAGATCATTGAAAACTCTGGTCTGGTACCGATGGTAGTAGAGCAGTCCGCTCGCGGTGAGCGTGCGTATGATATCTATTCACGTCTTCTGAAAGAGCGAGTTATCTTTCTTGTTGGCCAGGTTGAAGATCATATGGCTAACTTGATCGTTGCTCAAATGCTGTTTCTGGAAGCTGAGAATCCAGATAAAGATATTCACTTGTATATTAATTCACCAGGTGGCTCTGTTACAGCAGGCTTGGCAATTTACGATACAATGCAGTTTATCAAGCCAGATGTAAGCACTATGTGTACAGGTCAGGCTGCTAGTATGGGTGCATTCTTGCTATCCGCTGGTGCTGCTGGCAAACGCCATGCTCTTCCTAATGCCCGTGTGATGATTCATCAGCCGTTAGGTGGCTTTCAGGGGCAGGCAACTGATATTGAAATTCATACCAAAGAAATTCTAAGTATTCGTGAAAAGTTAAATCGTATTTTGGCTGAGCATACCGGCCAAGATATCGAGACTATTAGTCGTGATACTGATCGAGATAACTTTATGGATCCTGTTGCCGCTGCTGAGTATGGTTTGATAGATTCAGTATTGGATAGGCGTCAAGGGCAATAAAGCGTGGTTACCAAGTAGTATATTAATGTGGTTATGAGTTGAAAAAATCCTCGTAAGTCACTATTAATTAGAATACCGCTTTGCTGGAATGAGTTTGAGGTAGGTTTAATGAGCGATAATATCGACGATAAAGACAACGAACAGGGCAAGCTTTTTTGTTCATTCTGTGGCAAAAATCAGGATGAAGTAAAAAAGCTAATTGCCGGCCCGTCTGTTTTTATCTGTGACGAATGTGTTGATCTGTGTAACGATATTATTCGTGAAGAGATTCAGGACACCGATGAGCAGGAAGCACAAGAGAGCTTACCGATTCCCGCTGAAATTAAAGCAAAACTTGATGCTTATGTAATTGGTCAAGACCGTGCTAAAAAAGTATTGGCCGTTGCTGTCTACAATCATTACAAGCGTTTGCGTTTTCAAAGTAGTGCGGCGAATAAAGATATTGAATTGAGCAAGAGTAATATTTTGCTTATTGGTCCAACCGGTAGTGGTAAAACACTGTTGGCCCAAACATTAGCGCGCTTACTGAATGTGCCTTTCACTATTGCTGATGCAACTACGCTCACAGAGGCGGGTTATGTTGGTGAAGATGTTGAAAATATTATTCAAAAGCTGCTGCAAAAATGTGATTACGATATTGAGCGAGCGCAATTGGGTATCGTTTACATTGATGAGATCGACAAGATTTCACGTAAATCGGATAACCCATCGATTACTCGTGATGTTTCGGGTGAAGGTGTGCAGCAAGCCTTGCTTAAATTGATAGAAGGGACTGTTGCTTCAGTGCCGCCACAAGGTGGGCGTAAGCATCCTCAGCAGGAGTTTCTGCAGGTTGATACGTCAAACATCTTGTTTATTTGTGGTGGGGCCTTTGCTGGTCTAGAGCAGATTATTCGTGATCGCTCTGAAAAAAGCTCTATCGGTTTTAATGCCAGTGTGAAAAGTAAAGATGACACTAAGTCGATTACTGACACATTGTTAGATATTGAAGCTGAAGATCTGGTTAAGTTTGGTCTGATTCCTGAGTTTGTTGGTCGTTTACCAATGATTGCCACACTTGGAGAGTTGGATGAAGAAGCGCTAATGCAAATTCTGACTGAGCCTAAAAATAGCTTAGTGCGCCAGTATACAAAGCTATTTGAAATGGAAGGCGCTGAAGTTGATTTCCGTAAAGAAGCACTTCATGCGATTGCTAAACATGCATTAGAGCGTAAAACAGGTGCACGTGGTTTGCGTTCGATTCTTGAAGGGACATTGCTTGATATTATGTATCAGCTACCTTCGATGGAAAATGTAAGCAAGGTCGTTATTGATGAAGGTGTTATTGATGGAACATCTGAACCAATATTGATTTATGAAGCTCCAGAGAAAAAAGCTGCAGACAGTAAATAGCATTGTAGATTTATCAACAGCCGGTCTTATTTGGTTGTGCCGTTGAATTTAAAGCCACTCACCTAAGGTTGAGTGGCTTTTTTAATTCACTTGCTGCTGTTTCAATAAGTTTGAAATCTCTTCAGCATAGACGGGTTTGCTAAATAGGTAGCCTTGAGCGTGATCGCAGCCAAGTTTCTTAAGCATGCTTAGTTGCTCTGTGCTTTCAACACCTTCAGCGATGATTTTATATTCCAAATTATGTCCCATCTCTATCATAGAGCCAATCAAGAGCCGTGTTTTCTTATCAACTAGCATGTCATCAATGAAATGCTTATCGATTTTAAGAAAATCTACATCTAAGTGCTTTAGTGAAGCAAAAGATGAATAGCCGGTTCCAAAATCATCAATGGCGAGCAAAGTCCCTAATTGTTTGAGCTCCTTAAAAATCGATAGATTCTTTTGGCTCGTTTGAACCGCACTTTCAGTAATTTCTAGTTTTAGCTCCGCTGCTGGCATTCCCGTATTGTTAATAACACGCTTTATCATTGGGGCTAGGTCATTTTCGAGAAAGTGACTAGGTGAAATATTTACGGCCATACGCATGGCAGGTAACCCTGCTTGCTTCCACGATACAGATTGAATACTGGCTGTGCGCAATGCCCATTCGGTTAGCGGCTTTATCATGCCGATACGTTCCGCTATTGGAATAAAGTCGGCAGGAGGGACTTGGCCAAGCTGTGGATGTTTCCAGCGTGATAGTGCTTCTACACCAATGATTTCTCCGGTAGTGATATCGACTTGAGGTTGGTAAACAAGCGTTAATAGTTGTTGCTCTATTGCCTCTCTAAGGCATTGTTCTACTTTAAAGCGGTGTTCAGCTTTTTGGGTGAGCTCTTTGTTGTAGAAGGCAAAGCGGTTTTTTCCGTAGTCTTTCGCTGCATAAAGTGCAGTGTCCGCAGCTTTTAAAAGGGCCTGTAAACTATCGCCATCATTTGGATAGCGAGCCGCGCCAATACTGCAGGTTGGTATGAAGGTCCTGCCAGAAAAATCAGCAGGTATAGATATAATATCTAGGTAGCGTTGGGCCATGTCCGCGATATGCGCATTGTCTATTACATCTTTGATGACAATACAAAATTCATCTCCTCCAAGACGTGCGACAAAGTCAATTTCCCGAGTGATGCTTTTCAATCTTTTTGCTACCTCTTGAAGAAGGTAGTCACCGCTATCATGGCCAAGGCTGTCGTTAACGTGCTTAAAGTTATCAAGGTCAATATATAGCACGCTAAACGGGTTGTTATGTTTTAGTGAATTATTGATTAAACTTTTAAGGTGTAAGTATAAATGCGCACGGCTCGATAGCCTTGTTAGCTTATCTGTATAGGCTAGGTTGCGTATCAATTTTTGGTTGTGCTCTCTCTCCATGATAATACCGGTGAGTCTTCCTGCCGATATCAGATCATTTAATTCATGCTCATTAGGGAGTGACGGGAAGTTGTAGTACATACCAAATGCACCTAAGACTTTGCCTGAAGAGCTTTTGATGGGTTCCGACCAGCAACAGCGCATTCCATGGGGTAAGGCGTGATGTTTAATGCAAGCCCATTTAGGGTCTGTATCAATGTTTTCGACGAGAACTCGCTTTCCTGTATAGGTAGATGTCCCGCATGACCCAATGTTGGGGCCGTTTTTTAAGCCGTTAACAGCATCGCAGTATTCTTTGGGTAGGCTTGGGGCGCCGCCGTGCAGGAGGGTATTGCCATCGAGTTCAAGCATAGAGCAGCGCATTCCAGGGTTGCGTTCTTCATACAGTAAGCCAATTTCATTATAAATCTTTGAAGCAGATACGCCTTTTGCGATCATTTCTAAAATATTAGTATTTCGATGGTCAAATATTTCGGCTTTCTTGCGCAGAGTAATATCAACATGAGTTCCAATTAGCCTAGCAGGCACATCGCTTGAGCCAAGCATGGCTTTGAACGCTCGTGATCTAATGAAAATATAGTGACCACTTTTGTGGTACATACGCATTTCAACTTCAAATGCGCTTGTTTTTCCTGATAAGTAATCGTGTACTCTTTGCAGTACATCATCTTTATCATCGCAGTGAGTCAGGGATGACCAGGTGTCTAATTTGTTTTCAAGCTCATCCTCTGTATAGCCCAGCATGCTTTTCCAGCGGGGTGAGTAGTAAACCTCATTGGTTTCTAGGTTCCAATCCCATAATCCATCGCTGGCTCCGCGCATGGCTAGCGCAAAGCGCTCCTCACTTTTATACAGTTCGGCGGTGCGCTGTTCCTTGGTCCGTTTTACAGAGGCTAGTTCCGTGCGTAAGCTTTTGATTTCTTCCAGTAAATCAATTTTAGATTTATTTGGTTCGTCCATCTCACCCCCGGAGTTTTAGCATTATAAAATTTAACTCGGTGTTGGTGTAATGTTTATAGTACGGGTTTTTGTTTGAAATGGAATGCTTACTGATGACAGTGTTTGTATAAAGCCCGTTAATACAATATAGCAAATTTGGGCAGCACTGCCCGGTTTATGGTGAAATTAGGTGTGAAAGCCGACTTCTGTGTAAGTGTGTCAGGTTTGTGTGATTCTGTTTTAAGCTACGCGGCTTGTTTGAAATAGGCAAAAAATAATATGTCGTTTTAGAGATTATAACCACTCCGCTGAAGCGGGTTGCTTGGCAGGGAGTGGCTTTTGTTTTGACGGATTAAGATGTTAAAAAAGCATCAGCTTAGTCCTCTTCACCCTCCAGAGTGCGTTTTATCTGCTCAACAACGCGACTTGGCATACGACGTAACACTAAAATTTGTTTTTCTTCATCAAATTCAATATCACTTCCAGAACCTACTATTCCAAGTGAACGTTTAGCGAAATCAACCTGCCAGTTATCTGCTTTAGCTTTTAATTTTGTGTGGGCATTCAGTGTGTGCGTGTGCGGCTGAAACTCTTGGCTGACTTGGTATCGTTCGCTATTTGCAAAGCGGCCAAACTTTCCGGTGACCTCTTCAGCTTTTTCTGTCGGAATATGTTGATCAAAGATCTGTTCAATTTCAGGCAGGTTGGCCGTGTTTTTTTCAGACCTTTGGCGGCTTAAGTAACTGACTACATCTTCGACAACCTGTTCTCTTTCGTCATACATGCCATTTTGTGTACAGAAGTCACGCGTAGCACGGATGAGATATCCCGTAGATTTTTTAGACGGAGTAACATCTGTGCAGCCAAAAGCATTAGAAAAATAATGAGTAATATCTCCTTTTTCTTTTGTGCCCATAAAGCTCAAATAACTGTCTTTACCTTTTTGATATGACGTTATATTAATTTTTGCAGCTTGATGTAATTTATCCAGATCGACTTCATTAACCTCAGTAGGGCTGAGTTGCTCGTTTAAGGATATGGCTGAACGATTACGCACCAGTGCGACTAATAAAAACTCATAACGTTCTTGTTGATAATGGGCAAAAATAATATACCCGCCGACTGCTGAGTGAGACGATGGTGAATCCATTGCCGCAGCAAGCTGAGTGATCCCAAGGTCTGAAAGCTTTAGAAAGTCAGAAGATGATTGCTCTTCCGATAAATAGCTCTCAAATGCTTGAATGAACGGGTAGCCATTAGGGTTCTCTTTGTTAAAAGATCCATGGGTAAGCGTTGAGCGTCGAGCTAAGGCGTTATTTAAGGAAAGCACCATGTCAGGCACAACAGGGGGTTGAGTGTTAACGCTACCACCACGCTCACTGATGACAGTGGCCTGGTCTTCCTCTTTATGTAGTTCTCTAATTACCAGGTGCTTTAATTCCACAAGTATTCCCAGATCTATAATCAAAGTTGAATTTTATGTGAAAGAAGCGCTAATGTCAGGGTTATCTTGCATCTAGGCGGATATCATATTGGGGTAGTATGGTGATTGAGGCTTTAATTTAGGTGTAGTACATGCATTTTTTGCATGATACATATTTGGAACGAATTT
>JAWUYS010000149.1:0-11521 GCA_034110685.1 Neptunomonas sp. | reverse complement strand
GAGGGAGCCATGGGACTAGCTCAGGGAAGATGACCAGCAAGGCCATGGCAAATAACTTAATTAATACAAATGGCATAACCCCTTTATAAATATCTATCGTCGATACCTCTGGAGGAGCAACACCTCTAAGGTAAAAGAGCGCAAAACCAAAAGGGGGCGTTAAGAATGACGTTTGTAAATTCATAGCAATCAAAATACCAAGCCAACCAGGATCTAACCCTTGCATGAGCAATGTAGGAGCGACCACAGGTACAACAACAAAGGTAATCTCAATAAAATCTAGAAAGAACCCCATTAAAAACATAATCACCATCACGACAAACAGAGCGCCATAAACTCCGCCAGGCAAGTCCTGCAACCAACTATGTACTAGGTCATCACCGCCTAACCCTCTAAATATCAAGGAGAACAACGTTGCGCCTATCAAGATAGAGAAGATCATGGCGGCCAGACTCATGGTTGACCGGCATACAGTAACTAGTGTGTTGTTGCGATAAATCACCCATAAAGACAAAGATAGTCCTGCGAGGGAAAGAACCGTGAGCACAATAGCTACACTGAAACCAATAAGCTCAGGGGTACTACGACCCTCTCGTGAAAAAACAAGATCAATTTGAGTTGATAGAAAAAATAGTAAAAACAAAGCAACTAAGCTTGCATAAAGCAACGAACGCAAAGATGAATTTTGTTTAATTGCTGCTAAAAAGCATGCGCCTATTGCACCAACTGCCGCGGCTTCTGTTGGTGTGGCTAGCCCTGTTAGTATCGAGCCTAGTACTGCAACCACCAATCCCAAAGGCGGAACAAGTACTTGAATAATTTCTAACGCTGACGGGAATACAAGCTGCCCTGCATTCGCTGCCTGTTTTGCAGACGGCGCAAGATGAGGGTTACGCAAAGCAAAAACAATTTGATAAATAATATAAAGCGATACTAGTAAAATTCCGGGCAACAGAGCACCTGCAAATAGATCACCTACTGAAACAGTGTCAGGAGCAAAAATCCCTTGGTCCATTTGAGCGCGCTGATATGCAGATGAAATAACATCACCTAGCAAAACTAAAACAATTGATGGAGGGATAATTTGCCCTAGCGTCCCTGCTGCACAAATACCACCTGCTGCTAGTTTAGGGTCATAGCCCCAGCGAAGCATAACCGGCAAAGAAAGTAATCCCATCGTGGCAACGGTAGCACCAACAATACCCGTTGACGCAGCAAGCAACGCACCCACTATTGTTACTGCAACAGCTAATCCTCCTGGCAGCCGACCGAATAACCGCCCCATGGTGTCTAGTAAGTCTTCAGCAATTTTTGCACGTTCTAACATTATTCCCATAAAGACGAATAACGGTATAGAAAGCAGCAGCTCATTAACCATAATGCTAAAAACACGCTGCGGAAGAGCTGTCAGTAAAGAGACATCAAAATACCCGAAAAATTCTGCGACTAACGCTACAAGTAAAGAAGCACCTGCCAATGTAAATGCAACGGGGAAGCCGAGCATAAGACTACAAGCCAAGCTGACAAACAGTAATATTAATAAGTAGATTTCTGGATTCATGAGCGTAACTCCAAAAATATCTGACGATATGATTTAAGAAACAGTGAGGTTCCTTGTAACGCCAGCAAAAAAGCGTAAACCAGTATGAGTGTTTTTAGTAAAAACACGGCAGGTATACCGGTTGTCTCTCTGGAACCTTCCATTACCTCCCAGGCTTCCATTACATAAGGAAAACTAAATACGGATAAAGCCCCAATAAAAGAGCCTAAAAAGCAGATGCACCCAACAGCGTTGATAATTGCTTTATTACGTCGCCTAGCATTATGGTAAAAAGCATCAACACGAACATGGGCATCTTTCAGTAAGGTATAACCAGCACCACAGAGAAAAACCGTAGAATGAAGATAAAGAATACTTTCTTGAAGAAAAACAGCTCCAAAGCCAAAAACATAGCGCAATAAAACGACTAACAACTGAATAACCACCATGACAATAGTCAGCCACGCCACCATCTGTCCGGCATGAAGATTAACTCCGTCAATAGTGTTACAGACACGAAGTACTCGCGAGTCTTGCGAACTCATGAGGCCTTACCTCTTAAGCGCTGGTAATCTTCTGAATGGCTGACAAGCCAGTTTTTTGCAGCATCATCAGGTGAAAGAAGTTGCGTACAAATTGAATAATCAATTTCTGTTACCGCCGTATTCCCTAATGAAAAGTTTTCCATTATTTGCCGGCCAATGGAGTTCAGTTTATATAATCGATCACTTCTCATGACGAGTGTTGCATCATCAGTAGCGCCTAGCATTCCTTGTGGCTCTTGTAGTGCTCTAATATCATGTTTATGGTGTAAAAACTGTGGGTGCCACAATGGAATAACAATCCATTGCTTTTCACTTACCGCGTTAGAAAAGTATTCGGTGCAATCAGTTAGTGAACCATTGTGAAACTCATATCCTTGAGCGCCTAACCCGTAACTATCAATCATTGCTCGAGAAAAGCGGCTAATACCTGCTCCGGGGCCAATACCCTGAATTTTTTTACTCATACGCGCACTAACACTCGGTTTATTTAAATCATTAACCGACGCAATAATCTCTTCAGGAATATAATCGGGGACACCCCAAATGCAATAGGGTGAATAAACAACAGCAAAACGGGTTACTTCCGCTATTACCTTATTTAAATAAATATCATGGCTGGCCGGCAACCATGCAGAAACAATAATATCAACCTCTCCTTTTGCCAACATCTGGAACATTTTTTCATGAGGGGCCGTAATACGCTGCGTCAAATGCCCGGCCTCCTCAAGTAAAACAGCAAGCACAGCTGCAGATCCTTTATGGAAAGACAAGTCGATCTCCCCAATAACGATTGGAATAGTCATGTTTATACCTGTATGAAAGTTGGCGGGTAAGCCCGCCAAGGGAATTAACGATGGCGTGTTTCTAAATATGGGATACTTGCTATTTCAGCCCATTTCTTTTGACTTTCTAAGAATGCTTTCCAACTGTCATAAACTTTCTTTGCAAAAGGATCTCGTGAAGCATCATCAGCAATAACCTTCTCAACGATGTCACCTAAACGATCCAGAACGTCATCTGGCCACTTATGCAGTTTCACATCATGTTCGTTAATCAAGCGGTCTAGAGCCCCTTGGTTATAGGCGTTATATTCACCCTGCATTGCTGAGTTTTCTATCTCTGCGGCAGCTTCGAAGATAGCCTGCTCCTCTTTGGAAAAGGAGTCCCATAGCTCTAAGTTAATATATAAAGCAAAGCCATGCCCTGGCTCATGAAACCCTGGATAGTAGTAATGTTTACATACCCGCTGAAGACCAAAAGCCAAATCATTCCAAGGAGATATCCACTCAACGCCGTCAACAGTTCCGGACTGTAGTGCCGTAAACAGCTCCCCGCCTGGAATATTGACAGGAGTAGCGCCTGCCTGTCTGAGTAACTCACCTCCTAAGCCTGGATAACGTACACGTTTCCCTTCAAGATCTTTAAGTGAATTTATCTCTTTGATAAACCACCCTCCCATCTGCGGCCCAGTGTTACCTGCTAATAAAGGTTTAACACCAAACTGTGCCCCTAATTCATCCCATAGTTCTTGACCGCCACCGTAGCGAATCCAGGCAAAATGCTCGTTTGCTGTCATGCCAAAAGGGATGGTAGCGAAGAAATTAAAAGCAGGATTTTTCCCTATCGCATAGTAAGAGGTGGTGTGCCCTAAGTGAGCACTGCCCGCTGAAACCGCATCCATAACCTCAAGAGGCGAAACAAGCTCTCCTGCGGCATAAACCTTGATATCAATCTGGCCATTACTAAGTACCTGAACCCTTTCAGCTATACGTTCTACACCGGTGCCAATACCTGGGAAGTTTTTAGGCCATGAACTTACCATGCGTAATTTGCGTGCATCTTTAGCCATTAAAGGCGCTGCAGCAATTGACGCTGTTGCTGCTGCACCTGCTTTAAAAAAAGTACGACGTTTCATTGTTAAGTCCTTTCTAATAACTATAATTTATTGGTAAATATGCACTTACTGTTGCTGCCAGCGAAGGAACTCTTCATCACTGAATATAAGCTCAACAGTTATGTCATTAGGGTCTCGAACAAACACCTGATGTTCTTTGACATCAGGCACCGTACGCTCAAAAAACCCCCATCCTAAGCGCTTCAATTTAGCTAATAGCGAACCATAGCCTTCTAGTCGAAAAGCAATATGATCAAAAGCACCTGAACCTGTTTTAGGTCCTGGGCGTAACCCGAGATATCTAGCCACTTCATCATCAGCGCTGTATCCCGCTTCTATTAGATGAATAATTGGTTGGTTATCTAAGTACAGCCAGTAGCCTTCAAAAAGAAATGGTGGACGATGTCCTTCGTTGATATTTAAAAGCTCTACAAAGAAGTTACGTGTTTCAGTCAGTTTTTCAGTCTGGATGGTGAAATGGTCAATGCGTCGTACAAACATCTGCTGCTCCTTATTTTTTAATGTATCGATAACATTTAACACTGTTGCACAAGGCACTCTCCCGCCGCCGAGCAGCCGGAAAAGTGATTTAATAAAGAAGTTTTTTAGATTTTTGGTATTGCCACAGAAGGTGCTTTAGATTTTACTCGTCGCACTCTATCCAGTAAGAGCAAAACGCTGAACACCACAATGAGGATAAGAGGAAAAATGGCTGCAGACTGGAAAGACACTTGCGCTGCGCTCGCAATAGCAGCTTCCCTGAGACTACCTTCAAGTGCAGCAAAGGCCTCAGCTCCTCCCGCGACTTGTAATTTTTCTTGATCGAAAATCGCCCCCAATTTTGGCAAAACAAAGTAAATAGATAATGCTCCAGCAGAACCAATTAATCCCATGAACCATTCGCCGCCACGTGGGAATTTTTCTGAGGTTGATGCAAGCATAGTGGGCCACAAAAAGCATACTCCTACACCCCATACCGTTGAGGCTAAGAATGCGATGAAAGGCGACTGTGCAATGCTGAGTAAGTAGAGACCTAACGCAGCAAATACACACGAGCAGAGGAGCAACCCAGTATTCGATAGCCTATGCACAAGTGGTCCTGCAAAATGACGCATGACGAACATTAATGCTGATACATAAATAAGAATAACAATGCCCGGCATACCTACCGTATGACTCAAAGTAATATCAACCCATTGCCCTGGAGCAAGCTCAGTAGAAGCGGAAAGAAACAAAGCGCCAAACCAGATTAGAAAAATAGCACGCATAATTAGTTCAGACATCATTTCCCCAAAACCAACACCTGCAGCAGCACGCTCAGTTGGAGGAAAGCGTAAGCCTAATAGGAGGTAACTAAATACAATTGCGGGAATCAAACCAATAAAGAACTTAGCCTGCCAGCTGAGTCCCAAAGCCCCAAGCCCTAACCCTGCAAGGCCGCCAACCACAATGCCTGCTGGCCACCAAGCATGTAAAATATTTAAACGATGAGTTTTTTCAGTTGGATAAATAGTGGCTGTTAATGGGTTGATTGCACACTCTGTACACCCCCAACCAACGCCGGTAAGTCCCATGCCAATCCAGAACGTCCAATAAATAGATGCTCCAGTGCTAATAAGATCAGCAAAGACAACAATTAAAGTACCCGAAATAAAACAAAAAGCAGCTAGTGCAAGCATTCGCCCTATCCCAATAATATTTAAGATAGGGCTACCTATAAACAAAGTGATAGCAAACCCTAAGAAAGCGACTCCTAGTATTTCACCAATCATCATTGCAGAATTTGTCATATCGATTGAGTCTAGATACAACGACTGAATATCTCCCGCCACAGAGCCACGCAAGGCAAAACTTAAGCCTGAAGTAAACAGAGCCAAGACACTTATCAGAAAAATTTTATTAATGTCATATTGTTTTAATGTAGACATAGCAAGCGTTCCCGTAATTATTTTTATTGAATGCTTTAACTAGTTAAGGTGCTATTCCACCTCAGCTATAAGCCAAATTAATGATGCGCAATCCAATGGCATCTCATGATTGCTGTACACCATTCGGGTATGAAGTCCGCGCTCTGCAAAAACCTCATTAATAACATCAGATGCACCATCCAATGCTTTTGGCTGACCACTCCAACCTGAGTTAATCGCTACATTTAACACCCCTTCCACGCGCACTATTTGTGTAACTTTATTCAAATCACCCACGGCATCTTTAAGTTGTGCTATCGCGTTTAATGCGGATAGGCGACAGGCCTGATAACCCTGTTCATCCGTTAAGGATGAACCTAGTTTTCCTTCAAACATCAACTCTCCAGATATCCAAGGAAGCTGCCCGGACGTATAGATAAGGTTCCCTGTTTTACTCCAGGGTGCGTAATTTGAGACGGCTTTTGGAGGTAAAGGAAGATCAATTCCTGCTATTTTCAACCGATCTTCAGGGGTTTCTAATTGCATCATTTCAAGACTCCTTTAATGACTTCACATCAATATTGTCAAAATAAATTGTTGTTGAAGCATAAACATTATTTCCATATAAAACAATTTAAATTGTTTTATATGGAAATATCTTTTCTTTATAAGGAATATCTTCAAACGAATTTATGCTAAAATTCTTGTTAGAAGTAATGCTGAAAACAAACAGTTATTGAATCAATAACTGTTTGTTTGGGTGATATATTCTCTAGGATATTATTTTGTAAAGACTTGCTTTGCAGCTATGAAAAGTGAGTAAAATAAGGAAGTTAACAGAGTATTTAGATGTTTAGCTCTGTTGATAATTATCGGTGATGCGTGTGATTAATATGAAAAATAGTCCTAAAAAACCAGGTGTGGCAGTACAATCCCTTGCTAAAGGGTTAGCCATAATGGAGTACGTTGCAGGTAGCTTTCGTACTGTACGCTTAAAAGATGTAATCAGTGAGTTTCAAATAGATCAAGCCTCTGCACATCGTTTTTTATCTACTCTAGAGGCGTGTGGTTATATCGATAAACACCCATCGACTAAAGAATACACCTTAGCAACTAAATTACAGGGACTCAGCCATCTCAAAAGCAACAGTGAGCGCCTTATAGAAAAAATTCAGCCTCACTTAGAGGATCTTGTGAAATTCACAGGCCAAACTGCTCATTTAGCTGTGTTAGATCGAGACCAGATAAAACTAGTGGCTGTTGAAGATGCTAAAGGGATGATCTATGTTCGCCAAGATGTAGGCAATTACGAGCCGTTATACTCAAGCGCCGTTGGAAAATCGATTATGGCTTTTCTTCCTGAAGAACAGTATGAGCGTATAAAAGCGCTTATGGAATTAACACCATTAACAGAAAATACATTAGATTCATTTGAAAAATTAGAAGCGGAGCTGGCTTTAGCTTCTCAAGAGCATGTTGCATTTGATGACTGCGAAGGATACGAATCAGTCTGTTGTATTGCCTCACCTATTTTGGACAAATTCAACATACCTTTGGCTTCTATAGGCATATCGATGGTTCGGCCTCTAGTAAATGCTGGCCCGCGCGAACAGACACAGTATATTGAAGCCGTACGAGAAGCCGCTCAACGTGTAGAGCAAACATTGTTAGGAAAAAATATATAAACGCGTCAAGCTAATGCAGACAGCACGACCGACTTTATATAAGGCATCAATTACACTCACTGAACAATTTCTTGGGAAGCTGCTATCGGTGTCCCTTCAAAAACTAAACCTGCATGATTATTTGCGTTAAGGGATACTCTGATTGTGTGCTTACCTGAAGACAGATCTGCTAAGTGAAACCAGGAACCGTATAGTCGTGCCACCTTTTTCCCATCAACATATAAATGCGCATGCCCCTCACTATACGCAGGGGCCGTATTTACTCTCTCAGGTGCAAAACTAAAGTTCACTACTTTCACATGTATGTTCCACCCTCCTACATCATCTCGCAGCACCTCTAGAGCTACTGTCGGTGTCATCTCAAATGATGACACTTCAAAATTATCATGATGGTGCATGTGTTTATACGCGTGCCCCTGCTCACCGGCCACCGCCAAGCTAGGCACGATTAGCATCATTAAAAACAGCGTAGACAAATAATTAAATTTCATTGCTCACCTCCTGTAAGCAAAAAATATAACACCCAATAATGTCAGGCTAATCAGCATGAATATTTAAGTATGATTCAGAAATAATCTATATTTTTTAGCAGCAAGATAAGAAAGAATCAATTATCTTTTCATTGAATCCAAGGTATGTTTTGATCATTATCACACATCGAAGCATTACTATTTTCACGCTAGTTTCAAGATGTGCGACTGACTTTAGGGGCTTTTGATTCCCTTTTCTTTAGCATTGCCATTAGCCCTGCCATTGTAATAAGCACCATACCAATCCAAGTATTCCAACCGAGGCTTTCTGCCCAAATCCACCAGCCAAATAATGCAGCAAAAGCGACTGATCCATAGGTAAATGGCCCCAACTGCCCTGCAGGTGCATAGCTATAGCCTTTGCTCAATAAGAGTTGTGCCACTGTGGACGTAGAGGCCAGCAGTAGCAACCAACTAAACTGTATCGCTGTTGGCATTTCCCAGACAAGTAACGCTGGTATAGCTGACAGTAACGCACTGAAAAAAGCAAAGTAGAACACAATACGTTGCGGGCTTTCTGTGCCCACCATACGGCGAATAGTCACTTTAGCTAACGCGCCTAGCATAGCCCCAACTACCGCGATGATAACGGCAAAATTCAAGCTGCCCTCGTGTGGATTAAGAACAGTATAAACCCCAATAAAGCCAATCAGTATTGCAAGTTTGGCACGTCCACTAATATTTTCACCTAGCCAGTAAAACGCTATCAAGGGCATAAAAAACGGTGCTGTTTGTTTAAGTAGTGCTGCTTGAGCTAAGGGTAAATGCCCCCAAGAATAATACAAACAGCTCATCGCGGTGACACCAACGGCTGCTCGCATAAAATGAAAACGTAGCAAGTTTGTGCGAATCGCTTTGGTGCCATTTTTGAGCAACCAAGGTATCAATAACATTAAGCCAAATAGGTTGCGTATAAATACGATTATTTCGGTAGGTAGTTCGCCACTAATTTGCTTTATGACCATCCCTGAAAAAACCAAAAATAGTTCAGACAGTAGAATCAATAAAGCACCTTTGTAAATGGCATTATCAGTAAAATTGTTAGTCATAACGAGAAGAGCACCCTTGCGGGTGCTCAAACGGCCTTCCTTGAGTCAATTGATTACAGTGCGATCACTTCAAACTGGTCTTCCAGACCCTTAGCTTTTTCTACACTGGTCACTGCAGCAATACTGGCCAGTTCTGGCTTAAGGTATTTTGCAGCAACACGTTTAAGGTCATCAGTTTTCACATTCAGAATGCGCTGACGAAAAGCTTTACGATGCTCTGGTGTGCGCCCAAAGAGTGAGCTGTGGTATGCCCCTTTAGCTTCACCTGCTGGCGAGCCTGGTTTATCAATAGAGCTCACAACGCCCAAAATAGCCTCTTCAAGCTTGGCTTCATCATGATCATTATCCAATAACCAGCTGACGGACTCGTCGAAATCATCCAGCGTTTCTGTTAAGCGCGGGTCACGATAAGAGAAGAAACGAAATACTGCTTCGCCACTGTCTTGCCCTGCTCCTGAACCATATGCACCACCTTGTTCACGTATCGCGCGATGCAAGAAGCCATTTCGTAAGAAATCACCCAGTATCGTCAACGCTGCTGAATCTTCATGATCAACAGGTACGGTAGGATACGCTTTTGCACAAAAGCTCACCTGAGTACTGGTCGTCCAAAGTTGTTTGACAATGTCACGTGTCGGCTTAAGAGCCAAGCTAGAAGTAGTAGCCCCTTTTGATGCTCCCCATTGCTGATTCATAGAAGCGGCTAGGGATTCTTTCTGCTCAGGTTCACCTATCAATAAGAAACGGCGAGGCGCTTGTTTAATTTTCTCATGCATCACAACCAGTTTTGCAGATAGAGCCTGCAGTGCTGCTGGATCATCTAATTGCTTATCCAGATCTTTAACAAAGCGAATACTTTCTAGCCCACGTGATTTTTGGTCTACGCTTGCTACTGGGCTTAGCTGTGCGGCGGCGGCCATAATTGCAAGGCTATGGCCTTGCCCTGTAATGCTTTGCTCTTTACGGCTACGCTGTTGTGCAACTATCTCACGTAGACGCGTTGTTTCATCAAAACGTGCTTCATTTAATGTTTCATGTAGCAGTTTAGTGAGCGCTTCTTGGTTATGCAGCAACGCCTTACCCGATACAACAAAGTAACCGCTAACGTTTTGCTCGTTATCCGTAGCGCCACGCATCGTGGTATACGCACTTACACCTCCTGACACTTGCACGTGGTATTGCTGGTTCTCTTGGTAGCTTCTATCTGCACAACCAAGCTCTGTCATACAGTGGCTAAACAACGGCATGATTTGTAATTCATCATCACTGAGTTCAGGTAGGTCAATAATCACCTGCTGATACACTAAGCCGTTTGTGCCTTGGCCATACCAGTCAAACGTTTGGCCTGCCAACGTTTGCTGCTCACTCATAGGAACGTGCATCTGTGCAGGTACATCTTGCAACGTCACTTTAGGCAAGATCGATTCATCATCTAGTTGCATCTGGCGTGCTTCAAGTGCAGCCGCTTGGTCAATCACAAACTGTGTTTGCTCTTGTGACAAACCTGCTTTGATGACTTCAAGCTTAGCTTTCTCATCCTGATCTTTACGCTCTGTCATTTTATTATCAGGGCGCAAAGTCAAACGTACACGGTGAGTGTTATCTAACAGTAGCTCGCGAATCATTGAAGGAATAAAATCAGTATCCTTAATGAGTTCACGTAGTTCATCCAGTACAGGATCAAGATTCAGTAACGCTATTGGGTCACCGCGATGAATAGCGGACGACACAGATGCCATGATCAGGCTCAAGCCATAAGGATATCCATCACCGCTGATTTCACGTTGGCCTAGTTCTAACTGATGCAGCTGTGCTTCAACCATCGATTGCGGCACACCTTCTTTTGCAACACGTTGTAGTGTTTCCAAAATAAGCTGCTCAAATGCTTCTGCACTTTCAGGCTCGCTACCTTCTAAGCCGCACATGAACGACATCTGGCGGTTTGAGTCCTCTAAGCCACACAATGGTGAAGGCGCACTACCGAGTTCTGAAGATTCCAACGCATAACGCAAAGGAGAAGCACTGTTGTCTAGTAATACACGAGATAGCAAATGCGCTTTGAGTTGCTCTTTAAGGTCAATTGACTGCCCAAGCAACCATGACATTACATGGTGAGTTTTTCCTGATACATCGTCTTCATCAAGCGCATAGGCCTCTTCCACCTTAACCGGTGAGAAGATGTGTTTTTCGTCTGGCACTTCGATATTGATATCAAGCTTCTCAAAATTACTGAGTGCTTGCTCATCAAAGCGTGTTTGTAGTTCTTTGGCAGGAATATTACCGAAGGTCATAAACACGGCATTACTCGGATGATAATGCGTACGGTAAAACGCCAACAGTACTTCATAAGAAAGATCTGTAATGCTGTCTG
>JAWUYS010000148.1:0-10400 GCA_034110685.1 Neptunomonas sp. | reverse complement strand
CTGGATACGCTTAAACGTCATGGCGTTAAAGAAGAGAATATTCGTGTTGTACGTGTGCCAGGGGCATTTGAAATTCCTTTGGTTGTGCAAAAAATTGCTGAACAGAAAAAAGATGATGCCATTATCGCTTTAGGCGCGGTTATCCGTGGTGGAACACCTCATTTTGAGTATGTTTCAGCTGAGAGTTCTAAGGGCGTTGCACAAGTCGCAATGGACTCTGGAATTCCTGTTGCTAACGGCATTTTGACAGTTAATAGTATCGAACAAGCGATTGAACGTTCAGGTACTAAAGCGGGAAATAAAGGCGCTGAAGCAGCGTTATCTGCACTAGAAATGGTTAGCTTACTGCGTAACCTTGAGGCGTAATTGGAATGACAGAAGAAAGCTCACCAGCTCCACGTAAAGCTAAAAAAACATCGTTAACGGCACAACGTCGTTCCGCTCGTGGTTTTGCTTTGCAAGCCTTGTATCAGTGGCATATGGCTGGGCAACCAGTTAACGAAATTGAAGCTCAGTTTCGTGTTGATAATGATATGGCAGGCACGGATGTTAAGTTGTTTCGTGAAATTTTACAGGGTGTTTCACACTCTAAGAGCGAGTTGGATGAGGCTTTTCAGCCTTTTCTTGACCGCGGATTACATGAACTAGATCCGGTTGAATTGGCGGTATTACGCATTGGTAGTTATGAACTGATTAACCGTCCAGAAGTGCCTTATCGTGTTGCTATTAATGAAAGCGTTGATTTAGCTAAAATCTTCGGAGCTACCGATAGCCATCGTTATGTAAATGGTATTTTGGATAAGCTGGCTCAACGAGTACGTATGGTTGAGATCCGAGGCGCCCGAGGAAAGTAGTAGTCATGGACGAGTTTGCACTGATACGCCGTTACTTTCAGCCGTTACAGCAGCGCCAAAAAGGAGCTTGTGACGGCAGTGTGTCAGTGGGTATCGGAGATGATTGTGCGGTGCTCAATGTGCCAGAAGGGCAGCAACTTGTTGTGTCTATCGATACGCTGGTTGAAGGGACGCACTTTTTGGTGGATACCCCGCCTGAGCAGCTCGCCTGGCGGTTGCTTGGAGCCTCAGTCAGTGATTTAGCTGCCATGGGGGCAACACCTAGTTGGCTGACACTTGCACTGACATTGCCTCATGCAGATGAGGCGTGGGTGAGCGCTTTTTCGGCTGCGCTGTCTGAAGCTACTCAGCTCTACAGCATTCAGTTAGTGGGTGGTGACACTACACGTGGGCCGCTGACATTAACGGCACAGGTTCATGGCTTTGTTAAAACAGATGCTGCTTTGCTAAGAAGTAATGCACATGCGGGTGATTTGATTTGTGTCACCGGATCACTCGGGGATAGTCGGGCTGGATTAGAAACGCTGTTAACACAGGCCCCGTCAGGCAGTGTTGTAGAATATCTGCGCCAGCGTTTTTACCGTCCTCGACCTAGAATATCTACAGGGCTGTTGATAGCCGCTTATGCCTCGTCATGTATTGATATTTCTGACGGCTTGTTAGGCGATATACAGCATATTCTGGATCAGTCAGATGTGGGGGCTCAAATTAATCCTGATGCGCTACCTTTATCGGCTGAGATAAAACGTTTTACTGACGAAAAAACAGCACAACAATGGGCTTTATCAGGGGGGGAAGACTTTGAACTGTGCTTTACAGTGCCTCCTGAGCAGTGGGTAAGCCTTCAGGTACACTTACAAAATCATGATGTTCAGGTAACGCCGGTAGGTGCTATCTGTGAGGCTAAGGGCTTGAAGCTATTCATTCAAGGCGAATGGCGTTTTGTTGAAGCAAATGGGTATAGGCACTTTTAATGAGTAAAGAAGACAGTAATATGAAGCTCAGCGCAAAACGTATTTTAAGTAATCCAGTGCATTGTTTAGCATTTGGTTTTGGCAGTGGATTAGCGCCGAAAGCTCCAGGAACTTTTGGAACTTTGGCTGCGGTTCCTTTATTTTTGCTGCTATCCTATCTGTCTTTTTCTGAATACTTATTTGTAGTCATTTTCGCATCAATTGTAGGTATTTATTTTTGTGGGAAAACGGCTAAAGATCTACGAGTGCATGATCACCCGGGTATTGTTTGGGATGAATTTGCAGGTTTTTGGATCACCATGATAGCCGTACCTGTTTCTTGGTGGAGTGTGCTGCTTGGCTTTGCGCTATTCAGGCTTTTTGATATCTGGAAACCCTGGCCGATTAAATGGGTTGATCAGCATGTTCATGGAGGGCTGGGTATTATGTTAGATGATGTGTTGGCAGGTCTGTTGGCGTTAGGAGTGTTACATCTATTTATTGGTTTAGTGTCTTAACAGAGAACTTTTTGTTCTTAAAAAGAATTTCGTTTTCAGTTTCGTTTCAGTTTCAGGGGCTACTCTGCAATTGAAATAAAAAAACGGAGAACGGTCATGAAAATGTTTACACAAACAATTGCCCTTACCTCAATCCTCTTTGCTGCTAGCGCGATCGCTTCAACTCAAGGATTGGCTCCACCAATGCACTCAACTGAATTTAATATGCAGTCCCCAAGTACTATCATGGCGGATGACCATTATGTATTCACTGGTATTTACGATAGTGCACTTTCAAGTAGCTCAACTGAGCGACACTTAGGACAAGGTATCACTGGGGGCACTCTTCAGGCATCTGAATTTTGTTTAACAACAGGCTTATTTGCTGCACTTAATGAGAATTCAGTTGAAAACCATCTTGGTGGTAAGCAATGCTGAATATGTTTTTTTCTGTAGTACTTCATAGTATAGAGAGGCACACTTAACGTACCTCTCTTATACTGTGAGGGTAATCATGGACTTTGTTAATTTATGAATAAAATAAAAATAGTACTTAGCTTTATATTACTTTTTTCCCCTTTACTACATGCTGGTGAAGGTACTCCTATTGCACCTGCAGTCTTTGAAAATGGTGATCGACTAGATTATCAAGCATGTAGAGTGTTAGTAAAACGTGGCGAAATTTTGCCAATGTCAGACCTGATGGAATTAGCTAATAAGCGTTCCAGCGATCATATTCTTGATGCATACCTAGTGAAAGAGAACGATCAGTACTATTATCAAATCGAGTCAGTCGGTAATAATGGGGTTGTGAGTGTCTTTTATATGGACGCCACAAATGGCGAAATTGTACAAAACTTCAAGGTAGCTCAGTGAGAATACTGCTAGTAGAAGATGATCGAACGTTAGGGCCAGATTTAAAGAAAGAGCTCTCGGCACTTGGGTATGCGGTAGATCTTGCTGATAATGGCGTGGATGCTGAAGCTCTAGGGTATGAAGATATCTATGATCTTGCGGTACTCGACTTGGGCTTACCTCAACGGCCAGGTATAGAAGTATTAAAGAATTGGCGTAAGCGTAGCAATAATATACCGACATTAATTTTAACAGCTCGCTCTTCTTGGCAAGAAAAGATTGATGGATTTGATGCTGGCGCAGATGATTATCTGGCTAAACCTTTTCATACGGAAGAACTCGTTGCACGCATGACCGCCTTATTGCGTCGCGCTAAGCAGCAGCCAACGAAACAGTTAGAAACGTCTGGCTTAGTTTTAAATGAGAAGACTCAAGCCGTCAGTGTTGAAGGCAGTAATGAATTAGAGTTAACGGGGATGGAATACAAGTTATTAAGATATTTAATGCACAACCCAGGACGATTGCTTTCTAAACTCCAAATTGTGGAGCATATTTATGATGATGGTGCAGAGAATGACAGTAATGTTGTTGAAGCCTATATCAAAATGCTACGTAAAAAAATTGGTAAAGAGCGCATACAAACAAAACGTGGCCAAGGCTATATCTTTGTAAATCAGCTATGAAAAACTCTATACAAGGAAGGCTTAATCTTGCATTTATTGGGCTGACACTAACTGTCTTTGCGATACTCTGGGTTTTACAGGGCATGGCAGTGCGAGAAGTCGCCTATGAATTTGTAAGCGCTAGAATGCAAGGTGATGCCCGTACAGTGCTGCAAGCTGTGATGAGTAAAGATGACAAGTGGCAAATTGATCCTGATTATATTTCTCCCGTTTATACGCAGCCCATGTCTGGGCATTATTACCAGTTTCTTGTCGATGATGGAGAGTGGAATTTCTCCAGATCGCTGTGGGATGAAGAAATTCCTACCTATGACGGAAAACCTGTCGGTCAGCTTAATATTGATTTGCAGTATAAACGTGATAAACCTTGGCTTGTTTATGACAATCGTTTTGAAAAATCTGGCCATACGATTCGTATTGTCTTGGCAGAAGATATCAGCCAAATAGAGGCAAAGCTTGAGTCCTTAAGTTGGTGGGTAGCAGGTATTGGGCTGCTATTTATTCTTCTTCTATTAATTGTTCAGATCTTGGTAATTCGCAATGGCTTGAAAAGCCTCACATGCATACAGCAGGATATTATCAGGCTTAAAGAGGGTGATATAAGCTCACTTCCTGAAGTTAAGGTTAAAGAGATTTCACCTCTAGTGAATGAAATTAACTATATGATCGAGAGTATGAGTTTGCGATTAGACCGCTCTCGGCATGCCGTAGGAAATTTGGCGCATGCGGCTAAAACTCCCTTGACGGTGATTGATCGTCAGATTGAAACACTTAGAAAATCCAGCCCCGATTGTGCGAATGCACTGGAGCAGCAATCTCAAGCTTTAAGGAACCTAGTCGAACGAGAGCTCACTCGTGCGCGCATTGCTGGAGCAGCAATGCCAGGGCAAAAAGTGATTATTGAAGAAGAAGTCGAAAAATTAACGAAAGCGATGAAGATGATTTATCGTGATAAAGCACTCGAATACGAAATTTCCATAAAAAGTACGACATTCTTCCCTGGTGAGCGCGACGACTTAATTGAGCTTATGGGCAATTTGATTGATAACGCTAGTAAATGGGCGACAACAAAAGTTCGCATCAGGGGTATGATGAATGAACATTGTTTAGAGTTATGCATTGAAGATGATGGGCCGGGTATTCCTGAAGATAAAATGACACTGCTAATGTCGCGGGGTGAACGCCTCGATGAATCTACCATTGGTCACGGTCTAGGGCTCAGTATTGTTATGGAAATTGTTCGTCAGTATAAAGGCGTGTTCCAACTCCTGCCTTCCCAAATGGGAGGTTTGCATACGCATCTATTGTTACCCCGTCAGCAGAATGCTGAATTGAAATCTGTCATGCTAACTAGTCAGTGATAATGATTACCCAAAAGGGCCATCCACTGCTAAACTATGCTGCCTGTTTTTTGAGGATAGATGAGTGACTATCGAGTATGTAGCTGATTCCAAACTGCCAATGCCATGGGGCACCTTTACTATGGTGGGCTTTGAGGATACAGAAACCAGTAAAGAACATATCGCTATGGTTTTTGGTGATGTCTCCGGTGATGAGCCAGTATTGGCGCGAGTGCACTCAGAGTGCCTGACAGGTGACGCGTTATTTAGTTTGCGTTGTGATTGTGGTTTTCAGCTACAAGAGGCATTAAAACGGATTGCCGAAAATGGTCGTGGTGTTCTTTTATACTTGCGCCAAGAAGGCCGTGGTATTGGTTTGCTTAATAAAATTAAGGCATACCACCTTCAGGACCAAGGGGCTGATACTGTCGAAGCAAACGAGCGTCTAGGCTTTGCTGCCGACCTGCGCAATTACACTATGTGTGAACCAATGCTAGAACATTTGGGGATTAAGTCGGTTAGGTTGATGACAAATAATCCTCGTAAAGTAAAAGCGTTAGAAACATATGGCGTCACAGTAACCGAACGAGTTCCATTGCAGGTTGGCAAAAATCGCCATAATGAAGAATACCTTGCTACCAAAATGGGAAAAATGGGTCATATGATGACTGAACACCATTTTGTAGATGATGAAAGTTAAATAACCTATCTCGACTCTTCGCTCTTATATGACTGGCTCTCGTATAGGGGCATGGTTGAGTACACCTGAAAGTGCTGAATTTTCAATCGCATGATCGTTACTTCCTGACTCCCAAACTCTTCTACGTATATCCGTCGGTTTTCTGAGAAGAATAGTAGCCTGTTCACGTGAGATTGGTCTGCTGAATAGATAACCTTGGATCTCATCACATTTCAGATTTTGCAGTACGTGCAACTGCTCTTCAGTTTCTACTCCTTCAGCAATTACATGCAACCCTAGACTATGAGCCATCGCAATGATTGCGCTTATGATCGCTGTATCGTGTGCGTGTGTTGGGAAATCTCGCAGAAAAGACCGATCAATTTTCACAATATCAATTGGAAATCGCTTTAGGTAACTCAGAGAAGAGTAGCCAGTACCAAAATCATCCAATGAGACACGTAGCCCCGCATTACTGAGACCATCAATGATGGAGACAGCAGTATCGAGATTTTGTATTAATGCTGATTCAGTGATTTCTATAGTTATAGATGAAGGAGGTACACCTGATTGCTCAACAATATCGATGACCAAATCAGCAAGTTCAGATTTGCGTAGCTGAACGGCTGAAAAATTGACTGCCATGGATAAATGCTCATGTCCGCTTGATTGCCACACTTTTAGCTGTCTACAAGCAGTTTTTAGCACCCAGTTGCCAATTTCATCAATAAGGCCCGCATTCTCAGCCATAGGTATGAAATTGTCTGGAGTGACTAGTCCAAGTTCTGGATGGCGCCAGCGTATGAGTGCTTCAAAACTAGATATTCTACCGGTACTCATATCGACAACGGGTTGGTACTCAAGAAATAGTTCATCGCGTTCTACGGCACGATGAAGTTGTCCTTCCATGCGTAATTGGTTTTTTGAACGTAGACTCATCTCTTTATTGAAGTATAAGCACACATCTCTCCCTGGTGCCGACTTAGCTTCGCGTAATGCGGCCGCTGCATTCGCTAATAAAATATCGGGATCATCACTATCATTAGGATAAATACTGGCGCCGATACGAACATCTAATAATACTTCAGTGCTTTCAATTTGGATTGGTTCGTTCATCGAGGCGAACATACGTTGGATAATCCAAGTAGTAGACTCATCGCTTTGCATATCGGTTAGTAGCACTACAAATTCACCACTACTAATACGCGAAACGCTAATACCAATATTTGATGTGCCATCGATGGCGACAGTATCGGTAGAACGAAGCGTTTTATTCAAACGGCCTGCGACCAGTTTGATTAATTTTTCAGCACTGAGGTCACCAAGAGTATTTCGAATCACCTGTAACGTGTCTATATCAATAAATAACACGGCTATTTTGGTGTTGAAGCGGCGGCTACGTTCTACATTCTGCTTGATCCGGTCAACCAGAACGATGCGGTTTGGAAGGCCAGTAGCTTCGTCAGTTGATGCTACACCGTGGGCACTTTGGGCGCGGATTAATGCTTCAAGCTCTGTTATGCGATGCTGTAGTTGTTGCTCGGTCTCACGTTCAATCTGGGTTTTTTCTATTAAGTCAGGAGTATCAGTTGGAGGGAGCGCTACAGCAGTATTTTCTTCATTACTAACTGCATCGGTGGTACTTGATTTTGACCAGCGAGTTACTCGGTTACGACCAGAGTTTTTAGATTGATAAAGCGCTTTGTCAGCTAGATCTATCATGGCTCCAGGTGTTGATGTTCCCCCGAAATCGCTTGAAACTCCAAAGCTTGCAGTGAAGCGAATAGCGCTGGTAAATTCATCAATTTTTCCTTCGTGAACCGCTACCCGCATTCGTTCTGCAATAATGGCTGCTTGTTCTTCATCGGCGCCAGGAAGTACGATGCAAAACTCTTCGCCGCCATAGCGGCCTACGAGGTCTTCAGTACGCGCTGTTTCAACTAAAATCCTGGCAAGAAGCTTGATGACTTTATCTCCAGTTGAATGGCCGAACCTATCATTGACTGACTTGAAATGGTCAATATCTACCATAATACAGCTAATGGATGTCCCTTCATCAGCTGCTTCTGCTAGTAAGGTTGTAAACCCATCAAAGAGCGAACGTCGGTTTAGAGATCCCGTTAGTGGGTCTCGGGTGGCTAATACTTGCAGTTCTCTATTTTGGCGAGTTATTTCTCTTTGGCTGTGTTGAATACGGTCTAGTGCGCGCTTTAAATCAGTATTTTTGTGCTCAAGTTCTGTTACGTCATCGAAGGTGGCGACGATGCCGCGAACATCACCATCAGGTGTTTGTATCGGCGCTATATTCACCGCAAAGCTAAGCTGTTCTTTAAGAGCAGTTGTAAGCTTGAGCTGGGACGAAGGAGGGGCTTCAATACCATCTAAAGCAAGTTGCCAGGGCAAGATTAATGGGCCGCCCTCGTCTTTAGGTGATGCTGAGGTCCAGTCTAGGTCTGAAAGGTATTTACCTATTAAAGTATTGGATGATTGACCAATTTTTTCTTCAAATGCTGTGTTTAAAAAAACAATACGTCCTTTAGTATCCAGCATGGCCAGCCCTTCGGCTAATACATCTAGAGCGGCACGTACACGATCGGGGACAACCGCACTTGGGTCTAATTCATTGAGTGCGCGTTTGAGAAAAAGCCAGTAAGCAATAAAACCTGATAAAGAAATAAATAAAATCACGGTTACAATGGAGCCACCATTAAAAAGTTCAAAGTCATTGGCACCGAGTGGTTTAAAGCTGATTTCTAGCGCTCCCCAGCGTCCGGATTCATTATGAATAGGAACCTGAACATGAGTGGCTGTTGATACATTTTTGTCAGTGGGTTTCCAATAGCTTATATGATCTCCAGCACTGGATATTAAGCGACCATCATCCGTTCTTAAACCGGCGGAAAGAATGCTCTCATTACGAGCTTGCAAAGAGTGGATTGTGTCAGTGACAGAGTCCATGTGGCCTTGTGCAATACTTGATGAAACTTGCACGGCAAGTGATTCGGAAATGGTTTTTCGTGCTGTAAACTCAGCATGTTTTTGGTCAGGAATAACACCCAGCAGATCTCCTATTAAGAGTAAGCTAACCGTTAATAGGATCAAGCCAATAGAAAGGCGAAAAACAGGTGAAACAGCCGGTATCATTGTTTTTCCAACTTGTTTTTAGATAGACGTATGGCCTTAACGCTCAAATAACTCATCAACTTTATTCTCTGTTTTTTCATTTTGAATATTGTCTAAATCATGCTCAATAGGCAGGGATTCTTTTTGATCTTTTTCATTGGCCGCTAAAATAGGCATAGGATCTAAATGCCTCCAAGCGGGCATTGCCGCTAAAAGGCTGGCCATTAATGATCCTGCTCTAAGTGCCCAGCTAACAAAACCGGCAGTCAAGGTTATGCTGACACCCGTGATGGCTTCTGCGCTTAACTCTAATTCTTTTTCTTTCGCCTTTTCTGATTCATCAAGATCTTGGAGCATTTTGTCTAGGTCATCTAAGAATTCGGGGCTACTTGTACTTGAGTCACTAGGGTCTACCGTAGCAATGCCATCATCTTTCCAGAATGAAGCAAGCTCTTGAAGGAATGTCTGTGTTATTTCAACACTAGGCTTTACATCGTCTGTTGTTTTAATTGTAGACGGTCTTTCTGACAAAACGCTTAGAAAAAGGTCGTTGGGTGTGAGAGGCGTTGGTGTAGCAGTTATAAACGCAGGGATTAATGAGTTACTGTTGTCGAAAATAGTTTCCGTCGTGTTTTCTGTATCATTAGTTTCATTCGTGTCGTTGGTTTCTTCTATTTCGGAAGTGTTTTCATCATCTGGTTCTTCTGTAGGTGGAGTTGTTGGCTGCTCTGGTTCCGGTGTAATAGGAATGATTACGCTAGGGGGGGTATCAACACCGTTAATTGTGATAGCGATATTATGAGTAGTACCGTCGGCGCTCATGATTGTAAAAGTATCAAGTAAAGCTTGAGATCCACTTAATGCTTGAATAGTTGCTTGAGAGTTATCAGCTGAATAACTCCATGTTCCAGTAGTGTTAATGCTTATGACGCCATAGTTGCCGGTAATGCTAGCAGGTAGGAAGCTAGACTCTCCCGGGTCTGCGTCGGTAATCGTGAGTGTGCCGGATGTCTTTAAGAGTAAATCAACATCAAGGCTTTTTGTGACGGTGCCGGTATTGTCACCGCTAATAACTGCAGGGTCATTGACATTAGATAGCGTGATGCTGACGATCTGCGTAGTGGTACCGCCTTCATCATCGGTGACGGTGACTTCAAAACTATCACTCCCAAACCAATTCGCATCGCTGGGTGTATAAGTCCAGGCGCCACTGGCCGCATCAATGCCCGGCGTGCCGTTGCTGGCCGGTGTGCCGCTGATGCTGAAGTAACTGCCATCGGTTAAGCCATCGGCATCGGTGGCGGTGAGGGTACCGGTGACCACCACGCCTTCAGCGGCGGAGCCTGATGTGTTGCCGCCAATGCTGGCCGCATCGTCGGTGTTGGTGATCGTGATGGACACCGCTTGGGTGGTCAT
>JAWUYS010000147.1:0-11168 GCA_034110685.1 Neptunomonas sp. | reverse complement strand
AAGTCAGCTACGCTAAATACAGTAACGGCTGCGTCCCAGATGGGCGGTGATGTGCACGTCTTGGTTGCAGGTTTAGCTTGCCAGTCTGTGGCTGATGCGACTGCTAAGATTCAAGGTGTAGACCAAGTAGTCTTAGTTGATGATGCTGTATATGAGCACCAGCTAGCTGAAAATATCTCTTTGTTAGTGCCTGAGCTAGGTAAAGATTACAGTCATATTGTTGCTCCCGCGACAACATCAGGCAAAAATTTTATGCCGCGCGTAGCGGCTTTGATGGATGTTGCTCAGATCTCTGAAATCGTTCGAGTAGATAGCGCAGATACATTTGATAGACCTATTTATGCGGGCAATGCGATTGCTACGGTGCAGTCTTTGGATGCAACCAAGGTTATTACTGTCCGTACGACTGGGTTTGATGCTGCTCTTGCTGAAGGTGGTAGTGCAACTGTTCAGAAAGTTGAGTTGTCTAAAAATGCCGGCATATCTTCATTTGTTAGTGCTGAAATAGCGAAGTCTGATCGTCCAGAACTAACATCGGCCAGCGTTATTATCTCTGGTGGCCGTGGTATGGGTAGTGGTGAGAACTTTGCCCTTATTGAAAAGGTAGCTGATAAGTTGGGTGCTGCTGTGGGTGCTTCACGTGCAGCAGTAGATGCGGGCTTTGTGCCTAATGATATGCAGGTAGGCCAGACAGGAAAAATTGTCGCCCCAGACTTGTATATTGCCGTAGGTATTTCGGGTGCAATCCAGCATTTAGCTGGAATGAAGGACTCAAAAGTAATTGTTGCTATTAATAAAGATGAAGAAGCACCTATTTTCCAAGTGGCTGATTATGGATTAGTCGCGGACCTTTTCGAAGCCGTTCCGCAGCTAGAACAACAGCTCTAGGTTCCCTCTGGTTAAGCCTGACATGGCCTTGCCTTTTTGGTGCGTTACTTACGCGCCCTTTTCTTGCTTGTGGCCCGGTTCGTCCGGGTCTTTTTTTCCCGGCTAGTCCGGGTTTTTTTATTTATATGTGCAATATTAGGCTGGCCACCAATATGGCAGCCAGCTTTTAAATCTTGTAATTAAGCGCAGTGCTTATGCTGCATCGCTAGCAGCGCCTTCAGGGTGTGTTGCCATAAAGTGTGATAACACTTTTTTGAGTACTTCTGCATGCTCGGCATTGCCAATTTTTTCTGCATGCTTAATGTCATCTAGGATTATTTTTTTAATCATGTGCTCGCCTTCATGGCAGCAAAGATATTGGCCAATAGCTAAAGCAATTATTGGATCAACATGTTCATGCTCAGCAATTGCTGATACTTCGTCTTGTGTTACGTCACACATCGCTAGGCATTCTTCATAGGTCAACATGGTGTATCCTCCATTGTTAATCGATGGGGCAGAGAGCTAAATCTTTGTTCTCGCTCCTCTGAAAAGTCAATATTAGTATATTCTCATAGATGCTATCTAATCTATAATGTCAAGAGTATTAATATTCATGCAATGCAAGGTTCATATGTTTGGATATTCATGTTGAAAGTGCTAATTAAACTAATAAAATTCACGTTATATTGTTGATATATAATAAATTAATGGATTATTGCGGGGGTGCTTTGTGGTTTTAAACTTAGACTTAATGAGTATGAATTCTGTTTACCATGTGTTGACACAGATCATTATACCCAGACCCGTAGCATGGGTATTAACTGAGCATCAAAACGGAGAGTATAACTTAGCACCATTTTCCTATTTTTCTGCCGTTTGTGGTGACCCTCCTATTATGATGATTTCAGTGGGTAAAAAGCCGGATGGATCAGAGAAAGATACTTATCAAAATATAATCGAGCGTAGGAATTTTATTATCCATATTGCTAGCTCTGATCTGGCGGGTGTCGTGACAAAAAGTTCAGCTGTATTAGAGCAGGGTGAATCTGAAATTGATTTATGTGGTTTAGAAACAGCTGATGTTGAAGGTTTTTCCTTACCAAGAATTATAGGCCCGAAGATAGCTATGTCTTGTCGTTTTCATGAAGAAAAAACCATGGGCAATAATGGCCAACATTTGATTTTTGGGATAATTGAGAAGGTTTGGTTAGATGACAAAGTAGCAGTAACTAATGATAAAGGGCGCTTAGAGGTGAGTGCTGCAGCAGTTGACCCCATAAGCCGCCTCGGCGGAAATGAGTACGCGACTTTGGGAGATGTATTGAATATACCAAGGCCTAGCTGAAACCTATTGTTTTTATAATCAGTGTTTTGCTACTTACATATAAAGTGTTTGGCATGCTGCAGTTGCGCGCGTTTCAGCTATAGTTAAATAGAGCTTACGAAGTACTTCTGTAGAAAGATGAGTAGTTAATTTGTCCCTTTATATGCAATGGTTAGATTTAGTGTGTCAGATGGTGCCAGATACACGTAGCGCCATTTTGAAATACACAGACGGCGAAGTTGAAGCTTGTGCAACGTGGCCAAATTCAGATCAACCTGATAGACAGTTGATGGAGAATTTGGAGTTTGCTGCAGAACGCGATTCGCTTGTTACTTTTTATACCTCACCTATATTAACGGTGATCTCTCCAATAGAAGTTTCGGGAAACCAGGTGGCGGTGCTTGCGCTAAAAATTCATGCGCAACCCGATGCTGTCGAACCTATTAAACGGCTAATAAATTGGTCAGTACGCTGGCTAACGGAGCTTTTAAAGCCCCGAATTTTGAGCAGTGATATAGCCACCCAGACCATTGGACAACCTCTTTTTGAGAGTTTTTTATCAGCTCCTGAACAGGATGCGTTGCTCAAGACTACATCTAGGTATCTAACAGAGCATTATGCTTTGAGCGGTTGCCAATTAATGATGTATTCCGATAAATGTGTCTTAGTGGAATCTTATGGTGTTGAAGGTGTTTCATTCACGAAGCAGTTACAGTCGCCTGGTTGCACGAGTGTATTAGAAGCATTGGAAGTTAGAAGCGGTCAAGCTCTTGAGGCTATTCCTGTGCTTGAAGAACTGCTGGGAAGTAGCGCTAAAGGCGCTTCTTATCGGGTGTTTATCGTGCGTGTTGATGGTTTGCAGTTGATAGCTTTTCTTTCTGTTGATCAGTCATTTGATGAAGCTGTACAAGGCCGTGAAATTCAACATTTATTGGAACAGTGTTGCGCTTTGTTATTGGTGTCAAAAAAATTATCAGCGAATAATAAAGTACATAAAAAACAATGGTTTTTGGTTGGAGCTAAATTTGATGCTCCAAAAATTAAGCGCTTTAGCATAGCTGCTTTAGTAATACTTGGGATTTTATGCATCCCAATAAGTTATGAAATACCTGTTACTGCGGGGATAGAAGGAAAGATTCAAAAATCTATAGTAGCGCCTTTTGATAGCTTTATTAAATCTACTGAATTAAAAGCGGGTGATAGCGTTGGTAAGGGCAGTGTTATTGCTGAGCTAGATGATCAGCAGCTTATACTCGATGTTATCCAGGTTAACAGCCTGCATCAAGAATATGAGAAAGGCTATCGCAAAGCGCTCGCTGAGCGTGACTATGGGCGTTCAAATGTATATAAGGCTAAGCTCAGAAAAACCTCTGCTCAGCTCAAACAAATTGAATTAAAACTTGATAAAGCATCTTTAAAATCGCCAATTTCAGGGGTGATCATTTCAGGAGACTTGAGTCGTGAACTGGGGGCTCCAGTAGCAGCAGGAGATCTTTTATTTCAAGTGGCTCCATTGAACCAATATCGCGTCATGCTAAAAGTTCAAGAGTCTGATATTCGCTTTATAAAAGAAGGGCAGGGTGGCGTTCTTAAACTGTCAGCGCTTCCTGGTACTGTTTTTAATGTTTTGCTATTAAAGCCTTCACCACTTTTTTCTGAAGCAGGAAATAAGATCGTATACTTAGCTGAAGCGGCATTAGCTGAGAAGTCTTTAACACCATTGCGTCCAGGTATGGAAGGTGTTGCTCGTATTAATGTAGGTAGTTATTCATTAGCGTGGGTGTTATCTCATCATTTTATTGATTGGCTACGTATTATTGCCTGGAAGTTTTGGTTGTGAGTGAAGTCGATACAACAGTAAATATTGATTACTTAATGGCCACTGTTTTTCATGCTGATCTGAAAATGAAATATATTGAGCAGGAAACGTCTGAAGGTTCTTGGTTTCTTGTTTCTGATAGTCAGCAGTCACATTATTTTCGCTGTAATAAGAATGTATTGAATTTTATAAAGTTATTTGACGGCTATAAAAAATTATCAGAAGTTTTGCATGAAGTTACAGTTAATAATGATATTAAGGGTTACGGTTTTAATAAAGACGATATTTCTCCGGTTGTTCTTAAGTTATTAAGAATGGGGGTTCTTTATGAAAATAGAAAAGAAATAGGTAAAAAGCACTGGGTCAAAAATCTTAAACAACCTATGGCCATTAAAATCCCTCTTTTTAATCCAGATAAACTACTAGGTTTTTTATCAGTTATTGGCGATGTACTATTAAATAAATATTTTTTAATTTTATACATCGCTTTGTTTTTTTATAGTCTTTCATTGATACCAGTGTACTCTAGCGAAGTGGGTTACCACTGGGACACGCGATTTTTTGATCCAATAAACATTTTTTGTATGCTCTTTGTATACCCTGCTTTGAAGGCCATACATGAAATAGGCCATGGCCTTACTTTGAAGCATTTTGGTGGCGAGTCGAAAGAGTGTGGAATAATTTTTCTAGTTTTAATGCCTTTGCCGTATATAAATACATCATCTAGTTATCTTTTTACTGATAAGTATCAAAGAGTGTTAGTTGGATTGTCGGGCATGTTGGTAGAGTTACTTTTAGCGATGATTGCTTGGGTTGCCTGGTGTCATACTGATAATACTGGAATGGTTTCGGACATTCTTTTTGATATAGCTTTTATTGGCAGCTTTTCTACATTGGTATTTAACCTTAATCCACTGATGAAATTTGACGGATACTACATACTGTCAGATTTGTTATCTATCGTTAATCTAAATAACCGTTCTAGGCAACTTGTCGCTAGTTCATTCAAAAAATATGTTCTGAAATTAACAAAGAAAACAGACTATATAGCTCAGCATGAATACAAATGGTTGTTCATATATGGTGTTTTAGCTATTCCGTATAGGATTTTTATTAGTTTATTTATTGTGTTTTATTTGGGTTCAAAGTTTTTTGTTTTTGGGGTTTTATTGGCTATATGGGTTGTGGCACAGCAAATGATGCTACCACTTGTTCGTGGTTTTTTGGATACGTATAAAATAGCAAAAAGAGAGAAGAGAATAGGGCGGTTTTTGGCGGTTCTTTTAGGGAGTATCGGGGTTTGCTTTATTTTGGGTATGGCCCTGAAGTTTCAATATAGCTTTTCTTCTTCCGGGGTTGTTCTCTTAAATGAATCACAGCAATTAAGAGCGGGCCAAGAGGGTGTTATCACGCATGTATTTGTTCGTCATGGTGAAAACGTTGCTGCAGGGCAAAAAATAATGAGCATGGAGAACTCAAGTTTATTGGATAAGGTTTCTGCTTTAACAATTGATATTGAGGAATTAACCGCTCGTTATGATGAAGTGCGTGCTAAAGATTTGCTTGTTGCAGCCGATCTTTTTGACCAGCGCAAAGGATTGCTTCTAGAGTTGTCAGAGGCAGAGAAGCAGTGGGAGAGATTGACGATAGTTGCTAATAGTGAAGGGGTGTTTGTAAGTCCTAGGTTGGAAGATGCTGAAGGAAGCTTTGTTAAAAGAGGCGCTGTTGTTGGTATGGTGCATGATCAGGCGCCTGTTGTGGTGACGGTAATAGTTGATCAGATGGATATCGATAAAATTCGTCAACGACTATCCCATATATCAGTGGTGTTTATTGCAAACCCTAGCGTTGTTTATCGTGGGGAGCTGCTTGGAATTGTTCCTGCTGCGAGTGATCAATTACCTTCACGTTATTTAGGCAGTCTTGAAGGTGGGGATATAGCTGTTGACGGTCGTGATCGTAGTGGTACTAAGGCCGTGCGTAATAACTTTGCTGTTCAGGTGAAAGTTATTCAGGGAAGTAATGTTAGTTATAAGTCAGCAACAGCGCAGTTGAAATTTGTGTTTAACGAAAGCAGTTTTTTGAACAGGTTTATGTCTTGGTTTGAGGCGAACTGGTCGCGGAATTTTAATGAGAGTTACTAAAGTTCGACTATGCTTAATGCCAGTAAGTGATTGGTTTGGATGAAAATTAAAAAGGTTAATGAATGAAAGTACGCTTTGTAGTCCCGGTTGTGTTAGCGGCTTGTTTTTCACATCTTACACAGGCTGAAACAATCTTCCCTGCTGTCGATTGCGTTATTGTGCCAAGTAAAACAGTAGACATTAGTGCGGCTGTCTCGGGTGTTATTAAAACCCTCTATACCGAGCGTAGTGGCGTAGTGCGTAATGGGGAGTTATTGGCTGAATTGGACTCCCGCGTTGAGCAGGCAAACGTAGAACTGTCACGTGTGCGTGCTGGAATGAGCGCTGAGATTTCTGCCGAGGAAGTTAATCTTAAATATGACCGGCTACAAAGTCGTAGAGTTAACGATTTAAAACAGAAGAACTTAACGTCAGCTCAAAATAAAGATGAAGCAGCACGTCTAGAAAAAGTGACTTATTGGAGACTCAAGCAAGCAAAGGACACGTTGAAAACACGCCAGCTTGAGCTTGCAAGAGCGATGGCCCAACTTGAAGAAACAAAAGTTTACTCAACGCTGGATGGTGTGGTTGCCCAGGTATATAAAACGGAAGGGGAATATATAGAAGACCAACCAATTATGCGATTGGTACAGCTAAACCCGTTACATATAGAAGCGGTTTTACCCATGGAGCATTATGGGCAAGTCCAAAAGAATATGCTGGGCGGTGTTTTTTCTGAATTAGATCCAAATGATGAGCTGCAAGCTAAAGTTATTATTATTGACCCTGTTGGTGATACGGCGAGTGGTACCTTTGGTGTCCGGTTAACCATAGACAACCCTGAGAATAAGATTCCTGCAGGAATGAAATGTGTTTTAAAGCTTAACTCTTCAATGCATGCTCAAACCGTTGAGGAGCAAAGTAATACAGAAATCGTTTCAGCGTCCCTACCTGCTGCAAAAACCCACACTATCGAAAAAGAGCCTCAATACTCGACTGCTCAACGTAAGTTACCTTCTCAAGATGTGTTGCCAGTATCAAGCAGTCTTATTCCTCAAAATGATCTAACGGTTGAAAATGAATTCCCCGTTACTTTAGACGTTTTGCAAAGGCATTCTTTTGGGCCATTTAAAGATGAATCTATATTACTCAATGCAGGTGAGATATTAACGAAGCACGGCTATGTGTTTTCCCGCCGCGTTGAGGACTTGTCTGTTATTAAAGGTTACTTAGTCTTACTTGCTGAGGGCTATGAGCAATCAAAACGACAATTGATGATGGAGTTTGGTCAACGTGGTGTGAGCGGCATGATGATACTGCCTCGTAGAAGCTATAACGGGCGCTTATCTTTTGGTGCATATAACGGCCCTGAAATGGCAAATAGCAGGCATGAAAGCCTAACTCGAAAAGGTATCCGCAGCGAAGTTATTACTCGTCGAAAAGAAAAAGCGAGCCTGTGGCTGGATGTTGATGAAATAGCCGAATCAAAGATCACGGCTATACTTGATCAAATAACGGATGTTTATAACTAGCAAAGGGACATTGGCTGATAAAACGACTCAATATCGATAATCTTCGTAGTATATGAAGGGAAGTTACATGGCAAGTGCGGATAACGTCCGAAACAATAAAGCTATGCAGGAGTCGTATCTTCTGGAGTTGTTAGAGCCCAGGATTATGTTATCCGCAGACCCTTTTGGCGCTGCAGAAGTGGCTGTTGATCTATTACTGGGGGAGCAAGATGAAGCAGCGTATGAAGTAAATGCGCCTGCTAAAGCTGCTAGTCCTGAGTTGGATCCACTAGACATTGCTTCTGTTACCGCACTGTTTGCCTCGCAAGACCCGCTATCTGACAATTTACACACTAATCTTCAGCCTGAAGATGGCACCTTTGTTAGCACGCTTGAGAACGACACTGCCCGAACAGAACTGATCATTATTGATTCCGCTGTTAGTGACCAGCAGCACCTACTGCAGAAGATTATTCCTACAGACTCACATATCAATTATCAGATACATTATTTAGATCAGAACAGTGAGGGCATTAACCAGGTTTCTGAACTACTCAACCAATATTCACAGATCGATGCCGTTCATATTCTTTCGCATGGTAAGAGTGATGGTGTGCAATTAGGCAGTGCTTGGGTTGATGCTGATTCTCTGCAACAAAAGGCTGATCAAATAGCTCAGTGGTCGTCAGTATTGACCGACGGTGCTGATATTTTGATCTATGGCTGCGATGTGACGTCCAGTGACGCAGGTATTGATTTTATACAGACGTTGCAACGTTTAAGTGGTGCAGATGTAGCTGCCAGTGATGACACCACAGGTGCTGAATCACTTGGCGGGGATTGGGAGCTGGAGTTTGCCGCAGGAACAATAGAAACCAACATATTAAAGGATACAGCAGTTCAACAATGGGCTGAAACGTTAGCATTACCGCCCGCGGGTTTTTTAATTACGACGGATACTGTTGTGTCTCCCAGTGGGGCAAATGGTTTAGATAGCTGGACTAGTAATGATCTCATAAGCCTGTCTGACCCTAATCTTACCTTAGGCGCTTCATCAAACGGAACGCTGAGCCTATTTCAAAACCTTTCTGCTTTAGCGAGCGATGGATCTTTGGCTATTGATGGGCTTCATTTTGTTTCAACTAATTTGACGCTTGGAAGCGGCGCAGCCTCTGCTGATTTATTGCAGGGAGATGTTCTGTTTTCAGTGGCAAATAGCGAAACTATAAATGGAGTATCAATTACTGATAGCGATGTGGTTCTTTTTAGGCCTGATGTACCAGGTGATTATTCATCTGGTACAACGCAGCTTCTATTAGACAACTTAACAACAACGGGCACTGATCTTGAGGACTTTGCTTTAGTAGAAAAATCAATGACAGTTGCTGGCGGTGCATCCCTCAATGTGGGGGATATTATTTACAATGTTGATGGGGCGTTATTTGATCAAAATATTTATTACGTCTCTATAAGTGCTGTGGGAGAGGCCGCTACGGTTAAAAACAGCCCTACTTTGCTCGTTAACGGTAGCGCTATTAATGTTAGTGGTGCCATTGGGGGAGTCGAACTTGTCAATTATACGCATGATGTTGGTGGGGAGACTCTAAGCGAAGGACAGTTATTAGTATCGTTTGATAGTGATCAGACTAGTGTTGGAAAGACCCCTCTACCATCCGTCTCACAAAATGACATTGTTACGCTGACAGGGGTTAATTCGTCAGATATTTATTTGAAAAATATTTTTGATGGCAGCGATATTGGTTTAAATAACGCTCAAGAGTCCTATGATGCGTTGGCACTCGTACCTCAAAATTATGCACCTAGCATAGAAAATAATAGTTTGTCGGTAAATCAAGGAGAGGTTGTAACGGTATTTTCTACGGACCTGTCCGCAACCGATCTGGACTCTGATGATGAACTGCTCACATTTAACGTTAGCACTGTGCAAAATGGTTATTTTGCTTGGACAATAGACCCAACAAATCCTATTTCAAGTTTTACTCAAGGCAAGATTACAGCGAATGAAGTTGTATTTGTTCATGAAGGTGGTGAACTCACCTCTTCCTATAAAGTTAACGTTTCAGATGGAGTACGGGCTTCGGCTCTAGGCAGTGCTGCAATCTCTTTCTCTAGTACACCTTCTGGCACGTTGTGGTTAGGTGTTCAAGGTAATGAAGGGACATCTAACGGTATACCAGGGTTAGACGGCAGTAATATCACTAAAGGTGATATTTTACAGCAAGCCGATCCTAATTTTGCGATGGGTGAGGGGACAACTAACGGAACGTTTAGTACAGCATTTGATGTGAGTCTTTTTTCTTCGCAAGACGATACTATCGGCCTGCATTACGTCAGTAGTAACATCACAGTAGGAGGGGCAAGCAGTGTCGCTTTGCAGGCTGGTGATGTGTTGCTGAGTAGTAAAAATAGCATGACATTTAATAGCAATGGCACGTTGGCACCCTCGGCAGTAACTATAGAAAAAGGTGATGTTTACTATTTTCGCCCGGACTCTGCTGGGGATTACTCAAAGGGTAATTTCTATTTATTGGTAAGTGATATTCTTGGTGGTAATGCAGAAGTTAGAGCTATTTCTTTGGTCGAGAGAGATGTCATTGTAGGTGATTATACTTTACAAGCGGGCGACTTGTTGTTTAGTCATGCGGGAGGCTCGGAAGATAATGATGTTCGCTTTTTAAGGACGTCTGCTATCGATCTGGGGGCCAGTGGTGCTTTCGCAGCTGATACCTACATACTCATTGAAGGTGATGATACGGGGATTGGTCTAGACAAGCAGGTGTTTGGGTTAGATATATTGGAATCAGATCTTACCATTGGCGGACAAAGTTATGATGCAGGAACGTTGCTTGTTGCTTTAAAGGATGATGATAGTGCTCTTGGTAATACACCAATAAGTGTCACAAAACATGATGTTATTGCTCTTAATGTTTCACAAACAACACTGGGTAGTGGCTCTACACAGGCAGAAGCTTCGATCCTATTTGATGGTGGTGATGTTAATTTTGATTCAGGAAATGAAGCACTTGATGGTTTTAGCCTAACGTTTGGCCTTTCTTCAACTAACACGGCTCCTACGTTAACGACCAATGACTTTGTGCTGAGTGAGGGTTCAACTACAACAATTACTGGTGTTATGTTGGGCGCTATAGATGCAGATGATTCGGATTCTGGGCTTGTGTTCAACATTAGTCTCGTAGCTGGTGGGCAGTTTGAACTTGCGAGTGATACGGGAGTTGCTGTTACAACATTTACGCAGAATCAAATTACACTAGCAGATGTTGTTTTTGTAGATAATGGTGATGAAATGGCTCCTGCTTTTTCACTATCAGTGTCTGATGGTGTCAATTCGACAGCTGCTATTGCTGCGTCTATTAACTTCACAAACGTTAATGATGTCCCTGGTGGTAATGTCACGATCACCTCGGATGGCACACCCGCTGAGAATGAAACCCTGAGCGTCACGGATACGCTTACTGATGAAGACGGCCTTGGCAGTATTG
>JAWUYS010000146.1:0-10694 GCA_034110685.1 Neptunomonas sp. | reverse complement strand
TTTGGGGGTTCTGGGGCGTGTTCTTCGCGATACCTCTAGCGACGTTAGTAAAGGCTATTTTGAATGCTTGGCCCGGTCCGTTGGATAATGATCCTAACGAAGAGATAGCCGCTTAGATATATAGGCTTGTCTCGTTTGATGTAATGCTCGCTATAACGGGAGCATTACATCAAAAGTGTGAAGCATGTTGAGCTAGAGGCTTTTTACCGTAGCCAAAACTTCGTCAACATGTCCTTTTACTTTAACCTTACGCCACTCCTGATGTAGCACACCTTTTGTATCAATCAAAAAGGTGCTGCGCTCAATTCCCATATACTCTTTACCGTACAGCTTTTTTAGCTTAATCACGTCGAAGTGCTTGCACAGTGCTTCATCAGGGTCGCTAATTAGCTCAAAAGGGAAGCTGTGTTTAGCTTTGTAGTTTTCATGTGTGCGCATACTGTCGCGGCTAACACCCATGATTTCTGTATTGGCATCTTGAAACTCGTTATAAAAGTCTCTGAAATTCTGTCCTTCTGTGGTACAACCCGGTGTATTGTCTTTTGGGTAAAAATAAATCACCAGATTTTTGCCCTGTAATGAAGACAAAGAAACGGTAGTTTCGCTGGTCGCAGATGCTGTGAAGTCCGGTACTGATTGTCCTACAACTATGTTTGGCATTATTCTTTCACCTGTATTTACAAAAAAGCGGCGTGGCTACTACGCTTATGTACTTTATTTCGTATAGAATATCGAGCCTTATACGATATCAGATCAGGTTTTGGATGTGTGCAGATAAATGCAACATACCAAACCTAAGTTAACGGAGAGTGAAATGATTACCGGCAGCATTGTGGCGCTAGTGACTCCAATGAAAGACAACGGAGAGATCGATTGGGTTGGTCTTGATAAGGTTGTAGATTTTCATTTGGAAAACGGCACAGACTCTATTGTGGCAGTTGGCACAACAGGTGAGTCTGCAACACTTAATTGTGAAGAGCACTGTGCGGTAATCAAACGTGTTGTTAAACGCGTTAATGGCCGCATTCCTGTTATTGCAGGAACAGGTGCTAACTCAACGGCTGAAGCCATTCAGTTAACACGTGAAGCGAAGGGTGCAGGTGCTGATGCTTGTTTGTTGGTAACGCCTTATTACAATAAACCGACTCAAGAAGGTTTGTATCAGCATTACAAAGCGATTGCTGAAGCGGTTGATATTGATCAGATCCTATACAATGTTCCTGGGCGTACAGCGTGTGATATGTTGCCGCCGACAGTACTACGCTTAGCTGAAATTTCCAATATTATTGGTATTAAAGAAGCAACAGGTGATATTGATCGTGCACGTCTTCTTATTGAGAAGGCGCCAGAAGGCTTTGCTATTTATTCTGGTGACGATGCCACGGCTATTGAAATGATCATTGCTGGTGGGCAGGGTAATATCTCTGTAACGGCTAACGTTGCTCCTGCTGAAATGGCTGAGATGTGTCATTTGGGATTGGAAGGAAAGGCTGAAGAAGCTCGCGCGTTGCAGCAGCGTATGATGCCACTGCATACTCAACTTTTCGTTGAAGCGAATCCTATTCCTGTAAAATGGGCCATGCATGACATGGGGTTGATGGATTTGGGTATTCGTCTGCCGCTGACGGTGTTGTCAGATGAGTTTCATCCTGTAGTGCGCCAAGCGCTCGTTGATAGCAACGTTTCAAAGTAAGGAATATCTAATGAATACACGGTTGCTTTCATATGCAGTTCTGGTTGGACTGGTGTCTACCAGTGGTTGTAGCATTATTGGTAAAAATCCAATTTATGGCGAAAATGGTGTCTTTAAAGACCGTAACCAAGAGTATGAGAAAGCAGCCGTTAGTAAAGAGTTAGAAATCCCGGCTCACATACAGGCTAAACATACTCAAGATCAGTTTGTTATCCCTGCTGTCGGCCAAACGGCTTCCGTGAGGACTGCAGGGTTTGAAGTGCCACGTCCTGAGTTCTTTTATGCGGATACAGGTAGTGATGCGGTTAACTTCAAAAAAGTGGGCGATAAAAAAATTATAGTGGTTGATGAGCCTATTGCCGCTGTTTGGGAAAAAACACTGGATTTCATGAAGTTTAATGGTGTTCAAATAGCCAGTGCCGATGCTCGTCAAGGTGTGATTGAAAGTGATTGGATTTTAATTAATGGTCCAGAGCTTAGCTTTATGGATCGTTGGATTAAACATCTGACACTACAAGATATCCCAGGTGGTTCTCGTAACAAGTTGCAGGTTAGCTTGCGTCCAGATCCACAGGATTATGAGCGTACTTCGATTGAAATGAAGCACGTTCAGTTTCCAGAAAAGCAACAAGTTACCGATATTAACTGGGAAACATCGTCTCAAGATGTTGGCTATAAATCGGATATGATGTTTGAAATGTTGCGCTACATGAGTAAGGCAACAGTTAAACCAGAAGAGCGTTCACTGTTGGCTCTGCAGCAAAAACATGCGTCTCGTCCATTATTAGGTCGCGATTCTCGTGGTAATCCGGTGCTGAAAATTGATGCGCCAATTGACCAGTCTTGGAATATGCTAAGCGCGGCAGTTGATAGTGCAGATATGGATGTGGGCACGCGTAACCAAAATATTGGTATGCTCTATATGACATATACCACGTCGACGCCAGTTGAAAGTCAGAAAGATATGGGCTTTTTTGAATGGATATTTTCTGACCGTGAAGAGATTAAGCTAGATACGAGTGTTATATCTTCTGCGTTGGGTGTAGAAACCACTGATGTGGCTTATAGCGCTAAAGAGGCGAGAGATGTACCTGTATTAGAAGAGGGTGAAGTCCAAGCTTTAGCTGACCCTAATAATCCAGCTAACCAAAAAGGTTATAAAATCTGGATTGGTGGTCGAGTTGTATATGTGTTCGGTGGCGATGAAACAAAAGGTGCGTTTAATGCAGACACCAATGCTTACGAACATGTCGGTAAATACCAGTTGAAGATGAACCGTACTCGTTCGGGTGTTTATGTCACCGTACGTAACGATCAAGGTTTGGCGGCACCGGCAATCATTGCCGAAGAGATTCTCTGGTTAGTTAAGGATAATATGCCGGCAGGCTAGTGCTGTTTCAGCATGAGCTAGCTCGTGTATTTTCTAAATAATAAAGGGGCCTTGTGCCCCTTTGTTATGTCTAAAGTTTTTGGAGAGTAAAATGAAAGCAGTATTTCTTGATATTGAAAGCTTGGATGATCTGGATCTTGCTCGTCTAGAGGCTATGTTCGAAACGTTAGTGGCATATAAAAGTACAGCGCCTGAAGACGTAATTCAAAGAGTGCATGATGCTGACGTTGTCATCGTTAATAAAGTACAGCTGAACAAAGCGACAATCGAGAGTGTTCCTCAGTTGGCGCTGATTTGCGTGGTGGCAACGGGTACAAACCATATTGACCTTGATGCTGCTGAACAGAATAATGTGGCTGTTTACAATTGCCAGGCTTACGGTATTCCTTCCGTTGTTCAGCATACCTTTTCATTGATTTTAGCCTTGCATACTAATTTGTTAAGTTATGATCGTGCGGTGCGTGCCGGCGAATGGCAAAAGGCTTCGCAGTTCTGTTTTTTGGATTACCCTATTCGTGAATTGAGTGGCCGTAAAATAGGTATTATTGGCTATGGGCATTTAGGCCAGGGCGTAGCTAAGATTGCTGAAGCTTTTGGTATGCAAGTGCTGGTGGCAAGTCGTTCTGATGGTGATGATCGAGTAGGGCGGATTCCACTTAAAGAATTGTTACCTATCGTAGATGTATTAGCTATACATTGCCCGTTGACTGATGAGACGCAAAACCTTATTGATGCAGATGCTTTGGCATTAATGAAAAACGATGCGGTGCTAGTCAATGTTGCTCGTGGCGGCGTTGTTAATGAGGCTGCGCTTGCAGATGCGCTTCGAAGTGGAGAGTTGGCGGGTGCGGCTACCGATGTGCTGACTGTGGAGCCGCCAAGGGAAGGAAATGTTTTGTTATCTGCAAATATCCCTAACCTGATAGTGACTCCCCACAGCGCTTGGGGTAGTAAAGAAGCTCGGCAGCGTATTATTGATCAAACAGTAGAGAATGTGGATGCTTTTGCCTGTGCAAACGCTGCACGACGGGTGATATAAAGCCTCTTTCAGAGGCTTAAAAAGGAGCCTTAGCGGTAAATAATAATGGTTCTTGCGTAAAGGGGTGTGTAAAAGAGAGTTCTTCTGCGTGCAGTAATAATCGTTCAGAAAGAGCTAATGCTTCTCCCTCGGCATAAAAGCGGTCACCTGCAATGGGGTGGCCCAGCCACTGCATATGCACGCGCAGTTGGTGAGAACGGCCGGTTTCAGGATAGAGGAGAACGCGAGTACTATCTTGCATCCTTTCTATTACTTTCCATCGAGTTAACGCACTTTTTCCTTTTTCATGATCAACCATTTGTAGTGGACGACGCTCCCAGTCACATCGTAAAGGCTCTTCAATTATACCGTTATCTTCAATAGGGTTTCCGCTAATGATTGCGTGGTACCGTTTAGATACTTGCCGGGTTTGAAATAGGCGGCTTAGCTCGACAAGAGACTCGGCTGTGAGTGCAAGCATCATTAAACCAGATGTGGCGTAATCTAGTCGGTGCACGATGCGAGCTGTAGGGTGGCCTTCTGCTTGCACTCTGCGTCCTAGGCAATCTTGTTTGTCGGGACCTTTCCCTGGTACCGATAAAAGATCATGAGGCTTGTTAATGATAACCAGGTAATCATCCGAAAAAAGAACGGGAATCATCGTCTGAATATTCCTTTGTTTTTCTTGGCTTTAGCCTTCGCTGTACTTAAAGCTACTTTTTTGAAAAGCGCCATTGATTCAACATGGTTGGTATGTGGGAACATATCCATCACATTAAAGCGTGTTAACTGATAGCCTTTTTCTAACAGTAGCTTGCTGTCTCTTGCTAGCGCTGATGAATCGCATGAGACATAAAGTATCTCTGTTGCTTGTGTGGGTAATTGATTAATAACTTCGTAGGCACCCGTTCTAGGAGGGTCAAGAACGATTTTGTTAGGTGATGACTTAAGCCATTGCTGATGTTTATTATCGGCAGATAAATCTGCACGAAAAAACTGCGCATTATCAATCTTATTAAGTTCGGCGTTACGAGTCGCACGCTTTACCATTTCATTCGAACCTTCAATGCCGATAATCGCTTTGACGTGTTGGGCGATTGGCAGTGTGAAGTTACCTAGTCCGCAAAAAAGATCTAATACGACATCGTCCTTTGACAGCTCAAGCCAGTTGATGGCTTGTCGGATCATCTGTCGGTTAACGTCAGCGTTCACCTGTAAGAAGTCACCGGGATGAAATTCTAATTGAATGTTTTCATCAGGGAGTGAGTAGCTGTTAGGGGCTAGCTCGAGCAATGTTAATGTCTCAGCATCTGTTTTCAGATAAAGATTAAATCGCTTGCTCTTCGCAAAGTCGATAAGTGATTCTTTGTCTGCTTGCTTAGGTGTGCCTTTGCAGCGCAATAGTAATGATTGTGAGTTATCACCGAATAGCAGTTCAGCATGAGTATAGGATTTGCTATTGGGTATTTGGTCAAGTGCTGTTTTAAGGTCGGTAAAAATTGACTCGCCGCGTTTATCTAAAACTGGACACGAGGAAATTTGCAGTAGTTTATTACTTTGCTTGCGTCGAAAACCCACAATAGCTTCATCACTTTTGTGTAGTACGTTAAGCCCTAATCGAGCTGAGCGACGATAATTCCATGGCGCCGAGCGGATAGGTTCTTCGATAATAAGAGGTGTTTGTTCACCGAAGCGTGATAGCTGGTTGAGCACATTGGCTTGTTTACTAATGATCTGTGCATTGTGCTCTAAGTGCTGTAATTGGCAACCTCCGCACTCGTTATAGTGTATGCAAAAAGGCTCCGTGCGTTCAGTTGAGGGTTTAACTATTTGGACGAGTTTGGCTTCATCATAGCGTTTATGTTGAGTGGTGATGAGTGCTTCAACATCCTCATTGCTTAAGGCATCATCGACAAAAATAGTCTTGCCTTCATGTCGAGCTACGCCACGGCCTTCCTGGCTGAGTGATTCTATATGAAGCAAAAGAGCTTCGCTTGATAGGGGTTTGCTTTTGGCGCTAGGGCGGCCAAAACGAATTGATTGTTTTTTCATATTACTTTCCAGAATAAGCTGGCCGCATTTTATCATAGTGAGGATCAAGTCATCAGGCTCATTCTTACTTCTTTCTATTGTATAGTGAGCGCCTGAATATTTTTTGGAGCAGTGATAGTGGCTGAGCATCCGTTCGCACCTTATGTGCGCATTTTAGGTAAAGGAAAAAAGGGTTCCCGTTCGTTAACGCAGCAGGAAGCTTTTGATGCAATGAGTATGATATTGGCGGGTGATGTGCATCCCGAGCAATTGGGTGCTTTTTTAATGTTGTTGCGTGTTAAAGAAGAATCTCCACAGGAGCTTGCAGGTTTTGTTCAAGCGGCCCGTTTGCACGCCCATGCTCCAGAGGCGCTTGATGGCGATTTGGATTGGTCGACTTATGCAGGTAAGAAGCGTCAGCTGCCCTGGTTCTTGTTAGCGGCTTTGGTGCTGTCTGAAAATAATACCCGAGTATTTATGCACGGCTCTAAAGGTCATACAGAAGGGAGGCTATACATAGAAGATATGCTTGCACTTTTTGGCTTGAGTGCTGCAAAGGATTGGCATCAGGTTTCATCCGATTTGGATGCGCAACGCTTTGCCTATATGTCTATTAACGAGATGGTGCCACGTTTGGGGAGTATCATTCAGTTGCGGCCAATTTTAGGGCTGCGATCTCCCGTACATACCTTATGTCGATTGATTAACCCTTTAGGTGCGTTTTGTACTGTGGATGGAGTATTTCATCCGGCTTATGCGCCTATGCATCAGGAAACAAGCTTACTGTTAGGTGTTCAGCAGGGTTTGACTATTCGTGGCGATGGAGGGGAGGCTGAGCTTAAGCCTGACTCTGACTGCGAAATACGCTGGATCAGACAGGGAAAGTTGTCAGATGAGCAGTGGCCTAGGATTTATCAAAAACGCTTAGTAAAAGATGAGACACTGGAGCCTGCTTTATTATTAGCTTTGTGGCGTGGAGTAAGCGTGCATGAATATGGGGAGGGCGCAGGGATCTCAACATTGGCTTCTCTGTTAATGCTGCTGAACAAGGCGAACCAACAAGCCGATGCATTGCTGTTGGCGCGAGATTTGTGGGAGCGGCGCGACCGCTCACGTTTTTAATCCGTCTTTAATTGAGTAGCGGTAGAGGTGCGATACTAATCGCGCCTTAAGCGGTCAGAAACAGCAATAGGTGACGGAAAGTTAAAGATAACTACATAGGTGGAAAGTATAAAGGTAAGAATCGCAGTGGCCTGAATAACATGAGATGCTTCCTGTCCTATCATGGCGGTGCTGGCTGCAATGTAAGCAATTAACAGTGAAAACTCACTGATTTGCCCTAGTCGAAACCCGACCTCCCAAGACATGGCGTTGTCTTCTTTAATCGTTTTAAGCAGTAAGTGAAATACCACAGGTTTTAGAGCAACAACGAGGATAGCGAGTATGACAGATGGAATGAGAATTTGTCCGACTAAACCTAGATTGAAGCTTGCGCCGACCGAGAAGAAAAAGAGAATCAGAAAGAAGTCACGCAGTGGTTTAAGGTTTGTTGCGATGTATTGTGAAATAGGGCTGGTTGCCAATGTCACGCCTGCCACAAAAGCACCCATTTCAGCGGATAAACCAATATATTGTGCGCCTTCGGCCATCCCAAGACACCAGCCAATAGCGAGCAGGAATATGTATTCGTGAAACCGATCAAATTTCTGTATTAGTTTCAGAATAATATATTTAACCAGAGCAAAGCCGCCGATTACCAGTAATGGGAGTGCGAGTAATGGTTTTATAAGGTCCATTGCGCTGTTGTTTTCGTTTTGTCCGCTGTATAAAAAGAGTAGCACCAGAATTGCGATAACATCTTGAAGTAAGAGTAAGCCCACTACCAATTCGCCCGTATGGCGATGGTGCAATACGGTCGTTGGTAAAAGTTTGATGCCAATGATGGTGCTTGAAAACATCAATGCCGCACCAATAATCAATGACTCTGTTTGTGTATAGCCAAATAGCTGTGATGCCACATAGCCTGTTGCTAAAAAGAGTACGGAGCTGCCTACTGCCACCCAGGTGGCTTTTTTTATCATCTGCACCAGATGAGAAGGCTGCATATCTAAGCCTAATAAAAACAGCAAGAAAATTATTCCAACATGAGATATGTCAGAGAGTAGAGCTGTGTCTGAGATTAGTTTGTAGCCGTAAGGGCCTAAGATAGCGCCTAGGACAATATAAGCTACAAGCAGGGGTTGACGCGTATATAGAGCAGCAGAGGCGAGGATGGCAGCGCCGGTAAAAATTAGAAAGAAAGAAAAAACTACTGAATGTTCAGGCATTTAACAGGCTCCGTTTAAGCATTCGCACAGTGTAACAGATGCGGATATTGTCTGTTTAGCAGCTGATAATTGGATGATGGTTTTTCTTGGGGTTTGATGGGGTGAAAATTGCTAGTGCGATACTGTGCTGCTCAATATCTGATCAATTTACTCGGAATTAGAATCAGTGTATCCTGATGGCATTATTTGTACTTATGTTTGTATTCAGGTGTAAAAAATGAACATGACGGTTACCGAAGGCGCAGAAGAGTATCTGGCCGATTTATTATCTAAACAAAATGTTGAAGGCATCGCTGTAAGGATGTTCGTAACTCAGCCGGGTACACCGTACGCGGAAACATGCTTGGCCTATTGCCGACCAGAAGAGCTGGTTGAAGATGACGAAGTAATGGAGTTAAGCAAAATTCGCTTCTATTTTGAGCGTAATAGCTTGCCGTATCTGGAAGAAGCGCTTGTTGATTATTCCCAAGACCGCATGGGCGGCCAGCTGACTATTAAAGCACCAAATGCCAAAGTGCCTAAGGTCTCTTCTGATAGCCCTATGAGCGAGCAAATCAACTACATACTTTACAGTGATATTAACCCCGGTTTAGCTTCCCATGGCGGCGAAGTTAAATTGATTGAGTTGGTTGAAGAAACTGATGGTTATGTTGCTGTTCTTCAGTTTGGCGGTGGTTGCCAAGGCTGTAGTGCTGTTGATATGACATTAAAAGATGGTGTTGAAAAAACACTGGTAGAGCGTCTTCCGGGTTTGCTCGGTGTGCGTGACGTGACTGACCATAGTGTGACAGAAAACTCTTACTACAAGTAATTCTACTGGCCAGGCGTATTCATATTAAATGCGCCTGGCACATTGCTCAATCTGCATTGTGTTGCTATAAATAATTCATGTGCAGGCCATCCTTATTAAAAAATGCGAGCAGCAATTGATAAAGGTTGTTTTCTTGTATGTAGCCCCCATAGTCTAATTCAGACATCGTAAAGTCTATTAGAAGGCATCTATGTCTGTTTTTTATATCGCACCCTGAAACTTAGAGGTGCCTTGCAGAGAGGCAATATCCATTATGGATCAGTTTGAAGCTACCGATATTATTAATGTAGAGCTTCCCGTACTGCCGTTACGTGATGTGGTTGTGTATCCGCACATGGTCATCCCACTGTTTGTCGGCCGAGAAAAATCCATTGAGGCGCTCGAAGCCGCGATGGAATCTAATAAAGAAATTTTACTGATCGCGCAGAAAAACGCATCTGATGATGAGCCTGTTGCAGGTGATTTACACGAGATCGGAACCGTTGCCAGCGTTTTGCAAATGTTGAAGTTACCCGATGGCACGGTCAAAGTTTTGGTTGAGGGTGATTACCGCGCTAGAATTCTTGAGCTTGATGATACCGATAATTATTTCACAGCCAAAGTAAGTAGCTTGCCGGTAGAAGTGCTTACTTCAGCTGAAAGTGAAGTGTATAAGCGAACTGCATTAGAGCAGTTTGACCGCTTTATACAAATCAACAAAAAAATCCCATCTGAAGTGCTTGCGTCTTTGCAGAACATTGATGATATAGGGCGTCTGTCCGATACCATTGCCGCGCACATGTCACTGAAGTTGGATGAAAAGCAAAGTATTTTGGAAATGCTGGATAGTCGTCAGCGTTTAGAGCATCTGATGTCATTGATGGAAGCGGAAATCGACTTAGTTGAAGTTGAGAAACGTATCCGTGGACGTGTTAAAAAGCAGATGGAAAAAAGTCAGCGTGAGTACTATTTGAATGAGCAGATGAAGGCCATTCAGAAAGAGCTAGGTGACTTGGATGAGAACGGCGTTAGTGATATTGACGAGTTAAAAAACCGGATTGATGCTGCAGGTATGCCAAAAGAGGCGTACGACAAAACAATCGCTGAGTTTAATAAGCTGAAAATGATGTCCTCTATGTCTGCTGAAGCAACAGTAGTGCGTGGTTATATCGATTGGATGTTGCAAATTCCATGGTCTAAGCGTTCTAAAGTACGACATGATATGAAACGTGCAGAGCTTATTCTTGATGAAGATCACTTTGGTTTGACTGAAGTGAAAGAACGTATTTTAGAGTATCTTGCTGTGCAGCAGCGAGTGAAGAAGCTCAAGGGTCCTATTTTATGTTTGGTTGGGCCTCCAGGGGTTGGTAAGACGTCTCTAGGGCGCTCTATTGCGCGAGCTACCAATCGTAAATATGTTCGTATGGCGCTAGGTGGCGTTCGCG
>JAWUYS010000145.1:0-17858 GCA_034110685.1 Neptunomonas sp. | reverse complement strand
CATTGTTATGGGAGGCATAGGCGTTATCGCGCTTGCTGGTATTGTGGTTAATAACAATATTATTCTTATTGATGCTTACAACCGAAAAAGGGAGCAAGGGGTTTGTGCTATAGAAGCGGCTATCGCAACCGGGTCAGAGAGATTGAGGCCTGTATTGCTGACATCGGTTACGACCATTACAGGACTAATTCCGATGGCATACGGTTTGAATTTAGATTTAATCAACCGGCAGATAGGTATTGGTGCGCCTTCATCGCAAATGTGGACGCAGCTGGCCAGTACAATTGCTGGTGGTTTAAGCTTTGCTACTTTGCTGACGTTGTTTCTTACACCGTGCATGTTGGTGATGGGAGATCGATATTTATCTAAAACCGCTTAGCGTCTAGTGTGATAACAAAACAAAAAAGCCCGTCATAAGACGGGCTTTTTATTGTCAGCTGTAATTAAGCTTGAACTGTAGGAATAACAGTTGCCGCTTTAGCTGTGTAGTTTTCGATCTGATCAAAGTTCAGGTAACGGTATACATCTTCAGCCATTGGATCCAGCTTAGCAGTGTATTCCATATACTCTGCAACAGTAGGAATCCTACCAAGTAGTGCAGCAACTGCAGCTAGCTCAGCAGAAGATAGGTATACATCAGCACCTGTACCCAAACGGTTAGGGAAGTTACGCGTTGACGTAGAAACAACGGTTGATTTGTCTGCTACGCGTGCTTGGTTACCCATGCACAATGAACAACCAGGCATTTCCATACGCGCACCGGCTTTACCAAAGATGTTGTAGTAACCTTCTTCAGTTAGCTGAGCGGCATCCATTTTCGTTGGTGGTGCAACCCACATACGTGTTGGCAACGATGTGTTTGCGGCCTCTAGTAGCTTGCCCGCAGCACGGAAGTGACCAATGTTGGTCATACAAGAACCAAGGAATACTTCATCAATTTTTGTACCAGCAACTTCTGATAATATTTTCACATCATCAGGATCGTTAGGGCAGGCCAAGATAGGCTCTTTAACGTCAGCTAGATCGATTTCGATTACTGCAGCGTACTCAGCATCAGCATCAGCCGTCATCAATTCTGGGTTAGCTAGCCATTCTTGCATTCCAACGATACGACGCTCGATTGTACGAACATCACCGTAACCTTCAGAAATCATCCACTTCAACATAGTGATGTTGGAGTTTAGGTATTCGCGGATTGGCGCTTCATCTAGTTTGATTGAGCAGGCAGCAGCAGAACGCTCAGCAGCAGAATCAGACAATTCGAAAGCCTGTTCAACTTTAAGGTCTGGCAAGCCTTCAATCTCAAGAATACGACCAGAGAAGATGTTTTTCTTACCGGCTTTAGCAACCGTCATTAAACCGGCTTTGATTGCGTACAAAGGAATAGCATTAACAAGGTCACGTAGAGTGATACCTGGTTGAAGCTTGTCACCTTTAAAGCGAACCAATACAGACTCGGGCATATCTAGTGGCATTACGCCTGTAGCTGCAGCAAAAGCAACTAGACCAGAACCTGCTGGGAAAGAAATACCGATTGGGAAACGCGTATGAGAGTCACCACCTGTACCTACAGTATCAGGAAGTAGCATACGGTTTAGCCAAGAATGGATTACACCATCGCCAGGGCGAAGTGAAACACCACCACGGTTCATGATGAAATCAGGCAATGTGTGGTGAGTCTGAACATCAACTGGCTTAGGGTAAGCCGCTGTGTGACAGAAAGACTGCATTGTCAGGTCAGCAGAGAATCCTAGGCAAGCCAAATCTTTAAGCTCATCACGAGTCATCGGACCCGTAGTATCCTGAGAGCCTACAGTTGTCATTTTAGGTTCACAGTATGTGCCAGGAAGAACACCGGCTACGCCGCATGCTTTACCTACCATTTTCTGGGCATGAGTATAGCTTTTACCACTGTCAGTAGGCTGATCTGGTTTACGGAACAGTTCAGTAGGTGCTAGTCCTAGTGCTGTACGTGCTTTGTCAGTCAGGCCACGACCAATGATTAGAGGAATACGGCCGCCAGCACGAACTTCATCAAGAAGAACCTGAGTTTTCAAGCCGAATGTGCAAAGTTCTTCGCCAGTTTCAGCGTTTTTAGCAACACCTTCATATGGATAAACGTCAATAACGTCACCCATATTCATTTTCTCTACATCCATCTCGATAGGTAAAGCACCAGCATCTTCCATTGTGTTAAAGAAGATAGGAGCAATTTTACCACCGAAGCAGTAGCCGCCAGCACGCTTGTTAGGAACGTTCGGGATATCATCACCGAAGAACCACAATACGGAGTTTGTAGCAGACTTACGTGAAGAACCTGTACCTACTACATCACCAACGTATGCAACAGGGTGGCCTTTAGCTTTGATCTCTTCAATCTGCTTAAGAGGTCCTACAGAACCGTCTACATCAGGATGAATGCCATCACGTGACATTTTCAACATTGCATTAGCATGTACTGGGATATCAGGACGTGTAAATGCATCTGGAGCAGGGGATAAGTCATCTGTGTTAGTTTCACCAGTTACTTTGAAAACAGTAACTGTGATTTTTTCTGCCAATTCTGGCTTAGATGTGAACCACTCAGCATTTGCCCATGACTCAAGAACTTGTTGAGCGTGAGCATTGCCTGCTTCTGCTTTTTCCTGAACATCATGAAATGCATCAAATACAAGTAATGTACGTGATAGTGCAGTAGCAGCAGTAGGTGCTAGTGCGTCATCATCCAGGCAGTCGATTAGTGGTTGAATGTTGTAACCACCTAACATAGTACCTAGTAATTGAGTTGCTTGAACTTTATCAACTAGAGGTGAGCTTGCATCACCTTTAGTGACAGCAGCAAGGAAGCCTGCTTTTACATAAGCAGCTTGGTCAACACCGGCTGGAACACGGTCTGTTAACAGGTTTAACAAGAATTCTTCTTCACCTGCAGGTGGGTTTTTCAGTAGTTCAACCAGCGCAGCTGTTTGGTCAGCGTCTAATGGTTTTGCTGGTACGCCTTCAGCGGCGCGTTCTTCTACGTGTTTACGATAAGCTTCTAGCACGATTTAGCCCTCATCTGTTATTCCCACCGTTCTTTACTCATCACACCGGAAATCGATGCTGCGTAAAGATTTAGTCTCGTTATTAATCTGCGTGAAGATTCTAACTTATAGGCGCCATAAAGTTAAGTTTGTAGACAATTCAGAGCGTTAGACTTTGTGCCTAAGTTGCTGCATGATCCGTTCTACTATTTTGAATTTTATGAAAAATAGGCATTTCTCAGTTGAAAGATGGATTATTATACTATGCTGTTATGTAGCTCATACGGCTAACAATCTGACGGTTAATATTAAGAATTATTCAATTATGCTAGTTCAGGAAAATAAAAAGGTTAATTCCCCCATTTGGATGGCACTGTCAGATTGGGACATTAACGCAGAGCTTGATAGCGATTTGGCTGAAAATATTCAGGCCGCTTTTGAATCTATGGAACAGAAAAGCTTGATTTATAAAGGCTCTCTGGCGCAATTGAATTTAGAGTATGCTACTCGAACAGTTGCGAGCCAACCCATGGAATTAATGGTGCATGTAAAACGCTTTTATCTAGCGATGCTGTGTAAGTCAGATAAAAAGGTATTAGGTGCATTAATAGACCTACTTATTATCTTACGTTACCGAGGTAACCCTCTACTGCTAAGGCTTATCAAGGAAGCGGAGGCTATTCTTGGAGCCTCGCTCTGCGAAACCCTAAAAACAATTGCAGAAGATAAAACTGCAAACGGAATACTTAAACTGGATGTTTCAGGGTCTGTCTTGATTAATGGATGTAGCTTGCCAGCAACATACCAAAAGAGGGATAAGTCATAAATGGCTGCTAACAATGGAAGTTACTTGCATGTGTTGCTGGCGGGTTTTGAAGGCAGCACACTGCATACTTTAGAGTATTTTTTCCAATCACAGCGTAGCGGAAAAAAGTTCAAACTAGTGGACTCTCTTCTTCGTGCGGATTGGGTAATCTATAATGCGGATCAGCCCCAGCCTAAAGAGCTTTTAAGAGAACACCTTGAAAATAAAATAGGTTTACCAGCAATTGTTATCTCCATTAAAGAACTGCAATGGGATAACAGCGTTACATTATGTAAGCCTTTTAGTGTGAAAGATTTAGAGAGCTCAATCACCCAGCTCTTTGATGAGGTTATAAATTCCAACAAACATGAAATAAAACAAACAGTTATTGGAATAACTCCACAAATAACATCATCATTGATAGCAGAGCCAGCAGAGCCAGCAGAGCCAGCAGAGCCAAAATCTAATGTTACTAGACTTATAGCGAAAACAAAGCAGCGCATCCAGCAAAAGCCGCCGGTTAAAAATAAGGAAGTACCAACAGTCAAGGTTGCTCGCGCCAAGCTGGCACCTACTAACTTGAAGCAAATCATTGAGCAATCAAAATCTTCTGACGCCACCGTTTCAAGTGTGAGGTCTGAAGTCATTTCCAAACTTGCAAAACATAGTCAACCAGCACGACGTCCTAAAGCTGATGTCATTGCTAACTTAGGTGTGTCGCACTCAATAGCTGCAACGAACACAGCAACGCGTGCTGCTGCCCTAACCCCTATTGTCGAAAAGAAGCGTAAAGCATCTGCAAAAAAGCCAGCTGATACAAAAGCTTCACCTAAAGAATTAATCATGAGTACTGCCTTTGGGTATTTGCCAGAACTTGATTGGTCTCATGAAGCTGATAGACGTCGCTTACAGATTAATCCTGATGGCATGCTATTGCCTTGGATTAGCAAAACTGTGGAGCAAGGTAGAACTCAGAATGTTTCATTTTCAATCGATGGTTTACATTTACGTTTAGAATACCTGCCATGGACGGATTGCTTTGTTACCAACCTTTCTGATGAAGTTCTCTATACAGTAATGACGAGCCGCTTTGGGCTTGGCGAATTATCGATTAAATTTGGAGAAGTCGTAGAAGAAGACCTACAAGATGGGCTCGGCTTTTCTGAATACATTATGACAGCTGAGGAACTTTTGTGGCTGGCAGGATTGTGGACTGCTCAAGGACGCATTCTTCCTGGTGATGACCCTACGAAAGCACGTCGACTAATGCATGCGCCTGATTGCATGAAAGACATCGCTATTCCTGAAGTGCATGCTGTTATAGAGTTATGGCAAACACGTTTAATGAGTGCGTTTGAAGTAATTAGTGAGCTTAATGTTCCTCAACGATATGTATTTGGGCTTATGGCTGCTGCTACGACAGCGATGCAATTTGAATATTAGTATTGATGTTTTTACTAACATGATGAGAGGATAATGTGACTACAGAAGGCACTAACAAACGGTACTTACAGGTTACGCCAAGTGGTGCCTATTATGCCACGGTAAACTCTCAGCCAGATGATGCTCGTGCTTTACTGTTACAGTTAATGAGCAGTGAGGTAGCGATTGAGCACTCCTTAGAAATTTTTGCAGAACTGGCTGATTTGGATAAAGAATTAGCAGATTCTTTATTTAAGCGCTTGGTAGCTCGCAGATTTCTTGCTTTGGTAAGAGAGCCTATAGCACCGCGACAAGGGAGCCTTGAATCAACGCTTTCAGATATCCTATTAACGCTTTCAGCAACAGGAAAAGTGGTGCTAGGTGATGATCAGGGTTTCTGTTTGGGGTCATCTGGGTTTGATAGGGATCATGCCGATGCTTTAGCTGCATTAGCTGCGGATTTAATCTCTCTGCATCAGCGACATCATTTGCTTTTAAATAAAGAGTTACAATTGATGGGTGAATCTTGGGGATTGTTAGACCCTGTTGGTAACAGTATGCTGGGAGTATGGATTATCCATATGGGCTCCCAATCATTTGCTATTGTGATTCATGGTCAACCTAATCTTAATCAGCACCAATTTGTTGAGTTAATCAGCGCACTTGCGAGTCGCTATCTAGATCAATAAGTCTGAAAATGAAATCAGACTAAAAATAAATTTATGGAGATAAGTTGTTATGCGTTCTGAAATGATGAGGTCTATTCTTAGCGACCTAAATGGAACGTCTGCTGAGATAGAAGCCTCGGCAGTCATCTCAACGGATGGGTTGATGATAGAAGCTTTGCTTCCAGCGAGCATGGATGAAGATAGAGTAGGGGCCATGAGTGCAGCTATGCTTTCTTTAGGAGAGAGAACAGCGCAAGAACTTGCTCGCGGAGAATTAGAACAGGTATTGGTCAAAGGTGTCGATGGTTATATTTTAATGACGCATGCCAATAGTGACTCTGTATTGACCGTCGTTGCTAAACCCAATGCACGTTTAGGCTTGATCTTTCTCGATGTGAAGCGCGCAGCTGAAGCAATAGGCAAACTGCTTTAATTGAGGGATTACTCTATTCATGTTGATTACGTACCATGATGGCTCTTCACGAGAGATAACTATTATCGATCAAGAAGTTCCTTATCCAGATGGGAAGCTGATCGTTTCCAGAACAGATACGGCTGGTGTTATTACTCATGCAAACCAGGCATTTATTGAAATGTCTGGTTACTCTTTAGATGAGTTAATTGGAATAAATCACAATATCCTTCGACATCCAGATATGCCTGCAGCAGCATTTAATGACTTATGGGTAACCATTCAGTCAGGTAAAAAGTGGCATGGGTATGTCAAAAATCTTCGTAAAGATGGTGCTTTTTATTGGGTGAAAGCCACTGTTATTCCTAATATTCGTAATGGCGAGCTGATGGGTTACACCTCTGTCAGAAGAAAACCATCACGAAGCAAGGTCGATGCTTGTACAGCACTATATGCACAAATGAAAATGGACGTGCCTAACTGATGCAAACCTATACGTTATCTGTAAGCCCTGACTTTTCACCTGAGCATTTGTCCGGATGGTTTATCTTCAACACGTGGTTGCAAAAATCATTAGCAACGCCTTTTCATTTGGAGCTGTATGACGAGTTTGAGCTGCAGAGACGTGATATTCAGTTAGATAAAATAGATCTTATTTATGCCAACCCCTACGATGCGGCGATGCTGGTAAGAGAAAAAGGCTTTCAAGCAGTTGCAAGGCCCGCGAACACGTCAGACGAAGCTGTCATAGCGGTACTTAATAGTTCTGCTTACCTAAGCGTCGACGACCTTAAGGAAGGGGCGCGAGTCGCTACCACGCATGATCCTGATGTGCATATGATGGGCATGATTATGTTGGAGCCCGCTGATCTTGATCGTTCTAATGTCATCGTAACGCCTGTACATAGTTATGTCATTGTTGCTAAACATCTCTTAAAAGGACAAGCCGATATTGGCTTTTTCTTAAAAGATGCATTCCATGATCTTTCAGATCTCATTCGAGACCAAATGCGAGTCTTAGTTGAAAGTCAGATTGACGTTATTCATCATACGCTTCTCGCGGGCCCGAATGTTCAGCACCTAATCCCGCAATTGCTTGATAATCTTCTGCAGATGCAGGATGACGTTAAAGGGAAGGCTGTACTTGATAGCATGCAGATGACTGGCTGGTTGAAAATGGAGCAAGAAGATACAGAGTTCATGATCGATTTGATTGATACACTGATAGATTGATATCGGTGTTAACTTAGGTTGGGTATGAGCTGTGTTTCTTTAGATATCTCGATTTTATTTTTGCCGCTATTTTTAGCAACATAAAGTGCTTTATCAGAACGCCTTATTATCTCTTCTATATTTCTATCATTTACTGTCGTTAAGCTAATCCCAAAACTCGCCGTTACTCGGATTTCTTTACTCTTATTTTCAAAATTGAACGGATATTCTGCCAGCCTTGTACGAATACGCTCAGCAACCAGCGCAGCTCCTTCGAGCGAGCTTCCAGGAAAAATGATCGCAAACTCCTCACCGCCATAGCGATAAGCAGTATCAGAGTGTCGCAAATTTTGTTTAAGAATATGACTGAAAATAGAGAGAATTTTATCTCCGAATAAATGCCCGTAACTATCATTCATGTCTTTAAAGTCATCTAAATCGATAAGACATAGCGAGAAATGTTGAGAGTATCTTCGGCTGCGTTCAAGCTCCAGCGTTAAGCTTTCAGTAAAGAATCTTCGGTTATAGAGCCCCGTAAGGTTGTCAGTAATACTTAGCTTTTTATAACGCTCTTCACTTTCTTGTAATGCTAGTTGGTTCAACTTCTCATTACTTATGTTGGAGAGTGTTTCTATAGCGCCGATAACATTGCCTTTGCTATCTCTAATGCTTGCCGCAGTGAAAGACAACCACTCACCATGCTCACCAATGTCAGGGAAGAAATCTTCTGCTTCAAATGCATCATCAACTAAAGTAGATTTTTTATATTTATTTTCGTAAAAGTGAGAAACTGCTTCATCTTTACCGCCCTCGATTATCAGGTCAGCTAATGTTGGTCTCTTAGATGCATAGAATGCAATCCACTGATTCTGCGTACCAATCATTTCGCTTTGTTTTTTGGAGGTGAGGCGCTCCAAAGCTTGATTCCAAAAGATGATGGTATGGTTTTGATCTAGCACAAACGTTGGAAGTGCGATTCTGTTGAATACAGTTTCCAGTAAGCTTTCATGCTGACCCAAAGGGTGCATATCAGAAAACGAGCTTTCGGCTACCACAAATATGCCTTCCTGTTAATTTTCAGTTCATCTGGTAATAATTGTAGGTGAACATTCACAGGTGTAACAAGTTTTTAATGAAAGTGTATACTAACGGCCTAAATAATAAGGTAGGTACCCATGGACGCGCTTAACGAAATACATGAATTTCTTGCTTGTGAAACACCTCAGTGCTGGATTGATTACGCGATAAAGAATCAAGATATACTTTTGATTGATCATGCTCATTGTGAGAAAAAAGCAGCGTCTACAGCTATGACTCTAATGTTTCGCTATGTCGATAGACCTGACTTATTACATAAGATGTCTCGCTTAGCACGTGAAGAGTTAATACACTTCGAGCAAGTGTTGGAGCTGCTACAAGCCCGTGGCATTGAGTACTGTCATATGGATTCGTCTGGATATGCCGGAGGAATGCGTAAAAATGTTCGTAACCATGAGCCTGCACGATTAATTGATACTCTTATTGTCGGTGCTTTTATTGAAGCGCGTTCGTGTGAGCGTTTTGCGAAAATTGCTCCCTATCTGGATGACGTGCTAGCGAAGTTCTACCGTTCGTTATTAAAGTCAGAAGGGCGTCATTACCAGGACTATTTATGGTTAGCACGCGAATACGCCGGTGAGCCTATAGAGGAGAGGATCGAAGTTTTTCGCAAAGCTGAACGTTTACTTATAGAGTCAGAAGATGACCTTTTCCGTTTTCATAGCGGAGTGCCACCTGCTATATCGTAAGCTAAGTAAAACCCAGGTTGGCGAACTAAATCGGCTCGTCAACCAATGTAAAACCGTTATCATCACACTCTAAATACCATAACTGCGTGTCCCAATCGCCTAGTACAACGCGTATGCCTTTATCAGCTTTAATCTGGTTGTAATGAATTGCAGGGCGATGGGTATGGCCGTGAATTAACAGCTCTATATCCGCTTCTTTTAAAACAGATGCAACGGCTAATGGATTAACATCCATTATGTCGTTTGATTTCTCTGTGGTGCGTTGCTGGCTAGTAGCGCGCAGCTGCTGTGCAATGCTTAAGCGCTCGTTTACAGGTTTGGATAAAAATGCTTTTTGCCAGTCGGGGTTTCTAACGAGTTTTCTAAACTCTTGATAGTCTTTATCATCAGTACACAGCTGATCACCATGCATTAATAAAGCTTCACCAATAGGGAGACTTATTCGATGCCTTTCTGCTAACTGTTTTGCCCCAATTCTTTCAAGGAAATGTTTACCAACAAGAAAATCACGATTGCCATGTTGGAAATACAGTTTGCAGCCTTGATCACTTAAGCTTTTAAGCGCTTCAAAGAGAGGTTCAAACTCAGGCATAGGGACATCATCACCAATCCATGCTTCAAAGATATCACCTAAAAGATATAGAGCATCAGCATGAGTAGCGGTGTCGTTTAAGAATTGTAAAAACGCCCGGGTAATATCCGGGCGTTCAGCTTTCAGATGGAGATCTGAAACAAACAGTAATTTCATAGAAAAATTAACTTATTCTTCAGTGATTTCAGCTGATTGAATGACAACGTCTTCAGCAGGTACGTCTTGATGACCGGCAGTCATTGTTGTTTTTACGCCTTTAATTTTGTCTACAACATCCATGCCATCAACGACTTTAGCGAATACAGTGTATCCCCAGCCTTCCGTTGTTTTTGCTGTGTGATCTAGAAAAGTGTTATCAGAGACGTTGATGAAAAATTGAGCAGAAGCCGAGTGAGGGTCCATAGTACGTGCCATCGCTAGCGTACCGGCTTGGTTTGAAAGACCGTTGTCTGCTTCGTTATCGATTGTGTCACGTGTTTCTTTTGAAACCATGCCTGATTCAAAACCACCGCCTTGAATCATGAACCCATCAATTACACGATGAAAGATGACACCATCATAGAAACCATCGCGCACGTACTGCTCAAAATTAGCGGCTGTAGCAGGCGCTTCCTCGTGATTGAGTTTAATAGTAATGTCGCCGTGGTTCGTATGGAGAATAATCATTAATGATTCCTTTTTAGCTCTGTGTCGTTAGCGGGTTATTATACGCAAGTCTAAAATCTCTGCACGAAAAAGCAGCAAATCTTTACAGTTAATTCTCTGCTCTGACGGTGTGCAGTAAACGTCTAAGCGTTTATAATGTCTCTTCATTTTGGGCTTGAAGGCCCGGCCAACAGTTTCGGATACACACTGATAACATGTCTAACAACGAATCGAACCAGAAGCCAACTAATTTTATTCATCAAATCATTGAAAATGATCTACAAAACAACGTACATGAGAAAGTAGTCACTCGCTTTCCTCCTGAGCCTAACGGTTACCTTCACATAGGGCATGCAAAATCTATATGTCTTAACTTTGGTACAGCCGAAAAGTATAACGGTGTCTGTAATTTACGTTTTGATGATACAAACCCTGATAAAGAGAGCCAAGAATATATTGACTCAATTCTCAGTGATATCAAATGGCTAGGTTATCAGTGGGGCGGGGATATTTGTTATACCTCAACGTATTTTGATCAGTTGTTTGATTGGGCTGTTCATCTTATTAAAGAGGGAAAAGCCTACGTTTGTGATTTAGGTGTTGAAGCCGCCCGTGAATATCGTGGAAGTTTCAGCGAGGCAGGTACCGATAGCCCATATCGCAACCGCTCTGTTGAAGAAAACCTCGCACTGTTTGAACGCATGAAGAATGGCGAGTTCAAAGAAGGTGCTTGTTCTCTGCGCGCTAAAATCGACATGAGCGCAGCCAATATGAATCTGCGTGATCCGATGATTTATCGTATTTTGCATACTAGTCATCATCAAACGGGTGATAAGTGGTGCATTTATCCGATTTATGATTTTGCACATGGTCAATCAGATGCAATTGAAGGCATTACTCATTCACTTTGTACGCTAGAGTTTGAAGATCATCGCCCATTGTATGAGTGGTTTATTGAGAACTTGCCCGTTCCTTATACTCCTAAGCAGTACGAGTTTTCTCGACTTGAGCTCAATTATACGATTACCAGCAAGCGTAAGCTCAAACAGTTAGTTGATGAAAATGCCGTCACTAGCTGGAACGATCCTCGAATGCCTACTATTTCCGGTCTTCGTCGCCGCGGTTATACACCTAAATCACTTCGCCAGTTCTGTGACATGATTGGAGTTACTCGCTCAAACGGTGTGGTCGATATGGGTATGCTTGAAGCCGCCATTCGTGAAGATTTAGACTCAACAGCCCCAAGAGCCATGTGTGTGACGCGTCCACTTAAAGTGACGCTGACTAACATGGAAGAGGGTGTTGAAGAATGGTTTGAGCTACCTGCACACCCTAAAGATGAAACCATGGGTGTACGTCGGGTAGGCCTGACGCGTAACTTGCTGATTGAGCAAGAAGACTTTATCGAAGAAAAGCCGATTGCTAAAAACAAACACGACAAATGGAAGCGACTAGCTACCGGTGATGCGGTACGCCTTCGTGGTGCTTACGTTATTACCTGTAATGAAGTCATTAAAAATGCATCAGGCGAGATTATCGAGCTGCTTTGTACTTATGACCCTGCCACTAAAGGTAGCAACCCTGAGGGTTACAAGCCCAATGGCGTTATTCATTGGGTTTCTGATGAGTTATCTGAGCCATGTGAAGTTCGGTTGTATGATCGCTTATTCACTGAAGCAAACCCTGATGCAGATAAAGAACACAGCTTTATGGAGTTCTTAAATCCTGAGTCATTGATTGTTTTATCAGGCTCTAGAGTGGAACGAAGCCTTAAGGGTGCTAAGCCTGAGACGCGCTACCAGTTTGAACGTATGGGTTATTTCTGTATCGATGCTGATAGTTCAGAAGAAAAGCTAGTAATTAACCGAACAGTTACGTTGCGTGACTCTTGGGCTAAAGCTAAAAAATAACTCGACAGTTGTTTGCTAAGCAGAGCTGGTATGCCAGCTCTGCAACTCAGAGACATCAAACAATTTAATTGAACAGGTTCGTAACTTCAATTATCTGATGCTACCAATCTTATAAAACAGCAGTACGATTTTTCCCTTCACTTTTTGCTATATAGAGTGCGTCATCGGCGCGACCTATGAATTCTTCAGTCGTTTCCTCTTGTATATATTGCGTCACGCCCAAGCTGCAAGATACCTTATATTGGGAGCAGAAATTATTAGATGCTACCGATTTTCCTAGTTTGGCAGCAATGCTCTCCGCTGTTTTTAAGTTTGTTTCAGGTAGAATAATAATGAATTCTTCGCCACCCCAACGCCCAACAATATCAGTGCGTCTAGTTTTTTTTTGTAATAACTGCGCAAATTCTTTTAATACAGTGTCGCCGATGTTATGACCATGGGTATCATTAATCTTTTTGAAATCGTCAATATCAATAAAAATACAAGATAGTGACCACTGATACCGTATTGATAAATTAATGTACTCAGACAAGCTCTCAGTTAGCTTATGACGGTTGTAAAGTTCTGTTAGTTGGTCACGCTCTGCAATAATGATTAACTGCGTGTTGCGTGTGCTCGTAACCTTGTTTCTATAAAGTAGATAACTAATAAATACGATCGCTATTATGGTTACTTGCCAAAAAGCGAAGTGGCTTGAAGTGTTGTTACTCAGGGACTTGTTACCTTTATAAATAAATTCAGATATGTCGTAATCTGCGTCCAAGTGTCCGCTAATCAAGTAGATATTAGCCATCTCTTTAAAGCGGTTTTGATCGATATCCCCGAAAGGGTTATTGCCCAAAAGAGCTAACTTTTTAAGCTCTTTGCCTTCATAAATCAATGCGTCGAGAGAACGATTTTGAGAATTGTATTTTTCAAAAATTATTTGTGCAGTTTCTTCAATATTTTCAAAGGCATACTGCCAACCTTTAATAGAAGATCTAAAGAATTTTTCTGTCAATAAGGGCTTTTCTTTAACCGTATTGCTATGTGTAAAAAGAATGTCATTGTACATATCAAAGCCATAATCAGCGGGATGAATAGTGGCGAATGGTAAATTTTTTGACAGCATCTGATAAGGCTCATTAGAAATGTAAGCGCCCATAACATCTGTTTTTTTACTGATAAGATCTGAAATTTGAAATGAATGACTTTGCTGGACATAGTCGTCAGAGGTAACCCCCGCTTTTATTAGCATTGCTTGAATTTCTACTACATCCAATGCATCACTTGTTAGCATAAGGCGTTTGCCTTTGAGGTCTTCAGGTTTCTTGATGTCTCCTCGAGTTAATAGCATTAATGGAGATTTTTGGAAGGTAGCAAATAGAGCTGATATAGGGGCTCCATGAGCTTTTCTTACAATAATTGACGAGCGTCCCACAGCAAAAGTGGTTTCATCATTAACAACCGACTCTACAATATCGATCCCATGTTGATATTCACGAATATCAACATCAAGGTTTTCTTCAGTATAAAAGCCTTTCTCTTGGGCAATGTAATAGCCCGCAAACTGGAATTGGTGTTTCCATAACAATTGTAACGATACAGTTTGTTGTTTGTGTGCCGCGTGACTATTGACTGATATCAGCAATAGATTAAGTAATACCCAACAACAAGATAAGCGGTTCACTTATATTCCTTATCAGTAAACGTAAGTGTGATATTAAACTTGAGTGCCCGCTCAATATCTATCCTTTTGTGATGAAAAGCTACATTTGTATGACATTAGTAGCTTGTGATCGAATCTAGATGGCTATTACTCATAACGCTTCTTGTGTTGAAAAATTTACTCCACTCCTATCTGCTGCCAAATGTTAAGTAGCTTCTTTTGAGCGTCATCAAGTGACGAGGCGGCGAATCGTCCATTATCCATATTTTTTATTAGCCCTAGCGTTTCTAGTTTTTCCAGTGCGTCGGTAATATCAAAGTTGATTCGTTGCTTCCATTTTTCAGATAGCCAGCTTTCTATTTTCAGATCAAGTTCTTGGCGACTAAGTGGGGTGCCGGCCTGAAGTAAAAAATAATAGGCGAGAAAAGCTTCTTTACACTCTTCTTCTTCAGCGGCATCAATTAAGCGATGAAAAACGCCTGCGTTGTTATCAAGATTTTTAAAATATAAGTGCTGTGTCAGTGTTTGAATAAATTGTAATTTACGATTTTTAAAGGTATTAAATTGTTTCCATAAGTAGCTGCCTACCGCGCCAAATCCTGCAAAAATCACAACAAGTGCGGCCTGATCTAACTCTACTGGCTGGGTTTTTAAACCTAGCCAAAAACCAAATAACGAAGCCAGTAAAAGAATTGACGCGCCCAGTTTTGTTGTCAGTACAATACCGCCACTAATCACTGCCGGTACACCAATGAGTAACTTGTCGATGAGGCGCATTTTTATTTCAGTATTGGGGAATAGCATTTCCAAGTCTGCTTTAGGAACATTCTTGAATAGCTTTAACACCATTCCACCAGGCTGGAGATTGAACTCTTTTTGTCTTTTGGGATCGATATGCTCGTTAAAACGTATATAAATGGCAACTCTGTCGTAGTTAATAAAACGTACTTTTGTTTTTCTTAAGCCGAAAAATGAAGAGATGGTTTCTTCTGTTTCCCTTTCACCACGAGCAAACAGTAAAACTTCTGCAAAGTCACTAAAATCAACATGTAAACGAACTTTCACTAGCGAGTCATGACATAAGGCTTGTTTTAACGTCTGCTCGGTAATTTTTTCATAATTGGCTTTATCCAATAAAGACTCTAACTGCGCGATAAAGGCAGGATCGTCTTGATGCATCGTTGAGGGTAGGTCAACTTTAATGGTATCTGAGTCAGGGTTGATCTTAGAAAAGCTGTCTTTTAATGACTCAAGCCGTGTCTGAAAGGAGATATGTAATAGCTTTTGTATCATAGAAGCCATCTGGCGAAACTGCTGCCGTTGTACTTGATCTAGATCGCCTGTAGATAAGCACATTTCGATGACGTCAACTTTTCTAAACGGAATAAAACGTAATGGATCAATAGAGTGTTTTTGCATAGGTAATAATAAAATCTTAGCGTCAAAATGGACGCAATTCTAACAGCTGACAAAGCAAAGCATAAGTTACATAAATAAAATTATTTCATTAAAAGCCTCAGCCCAACAAATAAATACAACGAGCTTTCGCTAAAGGTGTGATGCGTATCAACTTTGTCGGTCGTTGTTAGGAAGATAATAGTATTAGCAAACAGAGATGTTTAATTGATATCAGGAGATTGATTCAATGACAGATACAAAATCAAGAACAAGCCATACATCTAACTTAGCTACACCAGACGCTAAAGTAGGTTATTTTTCACCTACAGCGCTAGATAATGTGTTCAAAGCAAATATGGCTAAAATTACAGGTGGCATTTCTCCAGCCGGGTTGCTTAGCCTTTATTTTACATGGGCTTCTCATTTGGCATTATCGCCAGGCAAGCAAGCGAACCTTACGGAAAAAATGTGTCGCAAGGCTTTTAGGTTATCTAGGTCCGGTCCGAGTATGATACAAAAAGATAGTGCGCCGTGTATCGACCCACTACCGCAAGATAACCGCTTTTCCGACCCTAGTTGGCAGCAATGGCCATATAACTACATTTACCAAAATTTCCTATTTACACAACAGTGGTGGCATAACGCTACAACTGATATTGATGGACTGTCTAAAGCGGACGAGCGAAGTATTTCATTTATCGCAAGACAGATATTAGATAGATATTCTCCAAGTAACATTCCTATATTAAATCCAGAGGTTATCCAAAAGACTAAAGATCAGCGTCGCGCGAACTTGGTCAATGGGTTTAAGAACTATCTTGAAGATTTGGATAGACACCTAGCAGGAAAACTACCCGCTGGCGCTAGTCATTATACTCCTGGTGAGAATGTCGCTGTCACTGAGGGAAAGGTTGTATTTAGAAATCATCTGATAGAACTGATTCAATATACCCCAGTTACAGATAAGGTTTACCCTGAACCCGTGCTGTTTGTACCCGCATGGATTATGAAATATTACATTCTTGACCTTTCTGCTCATAACTCGATGGTGAAGTATCTCGTTGAGAATGGGCATACTGTTTTTATGATTTCATGGCTTAATCCCACAACGCAAGACCGTGACCTTGATATGGAAAGTTATAGGGAGAAAGGGGTCATGGCGGCAATTGATGAAGTAAGCAGGATTTGTCCTCAACAAAAAATACACGCGAGCGGTTACTGCTTAGGTGGAACATTACTTTCAATAGCCGCAGCGACAATGGCGAGAGAAGGAGATAACCGTCTTAAATCAATGACTCATTTTGCAGCCCAGGTTGATTTTAGTGAAGCGGGCGAGCTCATGATATTTACTAATGAAAGCGAAGTATCGTACTTAGAAAAAATGATGTGGGATCAAGGTGTTTTAGATGGATCTCAAATGGCGGGCGCGTTTCAGATTTTACACTCTAATGATTTGATTTGGTCTCGTATGGTTCACCATTACCTCTTAGGTGAGCCTGAAACCATGAACGATTTGATGGCATGGAATACTGATCTGACACGAATGCCTTATAAAATGCATTCTCAATATCTACGTAAACTATTTCTAAACAATGAATTAGCATCCGGTCAGTATCTGGTTAAAGATAAGCCTATTGCTATTCGCGACATTCATATTCCTATTTTCTCAGTAGGGACAGAGAAAGATCATGTGGCTCCGTGGCGCTCTGTTTATAAGCTTCATTTACAATCTGACAGTGAGGCTGTCACATTTGTACTGACCAGTGGTGGCCATAATGCAGGGATTGTAAGTGAGCCTGGTCATAAACATCGGCATTATAGAATCTCGACTGAACATGATAATGACTGTTATACCGACCCTGATAGCTGGATGGCAGACAATGAAGTCCACGAGGGTTCTTGGTGGCCGCAATGGGAGAATTGGTTAAAAGAGCATTCTGGGGAGTTAATAGAGGCTCAACCCATAGGAAAATCTATTTGTAATGCGCCAGGGACATACATACATCAAAAATAACCTATGGAATAGGTTTTTACGTTGAGCAGTCATCTATTAATAACTGCTCAACGTTCGAATATTTCAGCGATACATACACTGTTTTTGCCTTGAGCCTTTGCTTGGAACATAGCAGCATCAGCGCTTTTGACTAGTTCAGATATTGAGCAGCCGTGATTAGGGCAGCCACTAATTCCTGCGCTAGCCGTCATGAAAACTTCATTTTTATCGTCAGTTAAAAATGGGGTTTGGGACAGCTTTATTAAAAGTCGTTTAGTAAGTTCTAATGCGGTGTTTTGTGCGGTATCTGGAAAAAGTAGCAAAAACTCTTCACCACCCCAAC
>JAWUYS010000144.1:0-29548 GCA_034110685.1 Neptunomonas sp. | reverse complement strand
GGCACCACTGGCCAACCCAATTTTTCAGCCAGTAAATAAGGCACCATTCCTGAAGACTCGCCACTTTCTGCACGTACACCCGTTAATATAATATCGGGAGCATGTTTACTTAGATATTCAGTCAAAGGGTTTACCGCATCGGCGCTTTCACGTAACTGTATTACTCGCACAGACTCCAGCCCCATACCCGCGTAACTACGCAATGCAGATTGTTGAGAATCCCCGGCATGCAATACTGTTAAGTTTTGTTTTCCGCGACCCGCTTCAGCCAAGGTCAGACCCAACTCAACAGCTCTGCCATCTTGCTCTGCTCGACGGGCTCGCCCTGATGTAGGATGCTTACCTACAGAAATTAATGAGACTATTTTTAAATCCATCGAGGTGTTTACATCAAGCTGCATCTTTAGCTCCCTCTTTTTCACCGCTCTGACTATGTGATGCTTGCTGGCGATACGTATCAACTAGTTCTAATAACTCATCTAATACTTTTTCAGCATCACCAATCGTGCTTAAGTCAGCACGTTTTACCATGTCACAACCGGCATCAGTGTTGATCGTCACAACCTTGTCACACTGACCAATCCCTTGCATATGTTGTATTGCACCCGAAATACCCACGGCCAAATAAACACGAGCAGTTACCCATGTTCCAGAAGCACCGACTTGGCGAAAACGTGGCATATTGCCATCATCTACTGCAACGCGACTCGCACCTTCCGTTGCTCCAAGTGCTTTTGCTGTTGCATGAAATTGATCCCAATTTCTAATGCCGTTACCTGCCGCCAAAATAAATTCAGCTTCAGCCAACGGAATGGCGTTAGGATCAACAGCCACTTGCCCTAGATCGTGCAGTTCAGGCATCACCGCTTGAACTGGCGCCCACTCAACTGGTTGAGCTTCATGTCTAGTTTCATCAACAGGGTTAGCACACTCTTGTTCCAACATTAGCAAACGAGGCGTAGCCCGAATGATATCTATTGAACCACTCGCACCGCGGCAGATTGTTGTTTCAGTATTCATCTGCCACGCTTGCGTAGCTGGTCGCTCACCCAAGCGTGCAGCTAAACGAGACCCTAAATCAGTGCCTCCATGCACGCTATCAGGGAATAACCAGTATTGAGGTTTGATGCGTGCTTCTACTTGCTCTAGTGCAGCGACTTGCTGCTCTGGGCAATAACCTTCGTATTCTGCGCCATCAAGTAATAACAAGCGGTCAACACCGGCTTTATCAAAACTCTCTTCTTTACTAACGCCAAAGACAATCGCCATCACAGCGCCCGCCCCTGTACTCTCTCCTGCAACACCGGCTTCCATCGATCGAGCCAGTTGATGCGCTTGCCCTAGGACATCTTTATCATGCGCAGTCAGTCGGCCGCCGACCATGTCAGGCACCACTACAATAGTGAAAGCAGGCTCACTGACTTGATGTAACGGTAATAACACCTCTTGGCTACTTTGTGCGTTACGCCGGCCAGTAATAGCAATCGCATTACCTTTGAGCCTATCGATACGCTTAATACCATTAGGACCAATAAAACCGACTGCATGAGGGTTCTTACGTAACAAACCAGAAGGCCCACGCGTTTCAGCTACTTGCACAGCAACCGTGCTATGTAGAGGGTGCAAACGGTTACGTGCGATTCTTTCGGCACGCGGATCTCTACGAAGAATATGTGAATAGTCAGAATCAGACATTAGAACGCCTCCTCAAGCTGATTTTCCACATCATTCGCTGCCTCATCGTCAAGCAGTACACTAGCTAAGATCTCAGCGATATCTTTTACTTGTGGACGCGGTTCAACTACCCCTTCGAGCATTGCTGTACATTGCTGACAACCGACGGCTATTAATTCTGCGCCTGTCGTTTGCACATCCTCCATACGCATATCGGCAATACGACGCTCTCCCGGTATATCGGTAATTGGAGCACCGCCACCACCGCCACAACAACGTGCACGAAAACCTGAACGCTCCATCTCGGCAATCTCAATACCAAGTGACCGCAATAACTCACGCGGCGCTTCATATTCGCCGTTATAACGTCCCAGATAACACGGATCATGGTAGGTGACTTTTCCACCTTTGAAACGGCTCAGCTTAAGCTTACCCGCCTGTACTAGCTCATTTAGGAAGGTCGTGTGGTGTAAGACCTCGACATCCTTAAAAACATCTCCCGCAAAATCAGTATATTCATTGCGTAAGCAATGATAAGCATGCGGGTCGGTCGTCACGATACGTTTAAATTTATATTGGCTTAAGGCTGCAATATTACGCTTAGCCAGACTCTGAAAAGTGGCATCATCGCCTAAACGACGCGCTACATCACCGCTGTCTAGCTCCTCATCACCCAATACAGCAAAGTCCACATTGGCGGCTTTAAGCAAGCTAACAAACGCACGCAAAATACGCTGGCTACGCATATCAAAGGCGCCATCAGAGACCCAAAAAACCACATCCGTTTCTTTAACATCTCGTAATAAAGGAAGGTTTTGATCAGCAGCCCAGTTGGTTCGACTAGCAGGTGCGTTGCCGTTAGGGTTATCTGTAGCGATCAGGTTATCCAGCACTTCTGCGCCCTTATTAGGCGTGCTGCCCGTTTCCATGGTTAGGTACCGGCGCATATCAACAATCGCATCAACATGCTCAATCATCATTGGGCACTCTTCAACACAAGCACGGCACGTAGTACAAGACCATAAGGTATCTGGATCAATTAAGCCTTCGGTGATTGTTAGTAGTGGGCCTCCGTTCGCCTGCCCAACATCTTTGCCTGGATAAGGACTACCCGCATAGTGAGCATCGCTGCCACCCGCCATGCCGACAACCATATCTTGAATTAGTTTTTTAGGATTTAGTGGCTGCCCTGCTGCAAATGCCGGGCACACTGCCTCACACTTACCGCACTGTACACAAGCATCAAAGCCTAATAGCTGATTCCATTTAAAATCTTCAGGCTTTTGTACACCCAATACTCGCGGATCCAGCGCTACTGGCTTAAGCCCCGTTGAGCGTCCGCCGCCAAAGCGTTCGGGACGACGATGAAATGCTAAGTGAAGTGCTCCTGCAAAGGCGTGCTTCATCGGCCCACCCCACGTCATACCGAGCAACATCTCAGACAATCCCATGGCAATAAAAATGCCCAGAACAATTGTCAGTAGCAAGCCTCCAGCACCTTCTGGTAAAACACCCGCCATCGGCAATGTGAGAATAAAAAAGGCACTAGAAAAGGCGAGCAAACTTTTAGGTAGACGCATCCATGGGCCTTTTGACAAACGGCTCGGCGGATTCAAACGACGTTTAAAGACAAAAATAGCACCGACAAACATTAATGCTAAAGAGGCAAGCAGCGCCCATGCTAAAATCTGGTTCTGGATCCCAAATAAATGAACTAACACAACCAATAACAACGACAGAACAAAACCACCGCCAGTAGCAGCATGCGTTTTAGACATATACTTGTCGCGCTCTACAATATCGTGCAGATCATGTAGATAACGGCCAGGCATCGCCATTAAACCAGCAACAAAGTCTACTGATTCAGGTTGCCCAGCTCGCCACAAATTAACTCGGCGTACAGCACCCACCGCAGCCAGCAGTAACGCTGTCGCGATAAGAAAGGGGTGTAACCACTCAAAAGTCATAATTCACCCTCAACAAGCAGGTGGATGGGCAGTAGAATCTGCCCTGTTATTTTTATCAGCTCCAGCTTTGAAGCTATCTTTTTAGAATACTTCTGTTATCAGACGACGTTCAGAGCGTAATGAACGCCGCCTATTAACACAGCACAATCGCTCCGATCAGAGATCCTTACACAGGCGTAACGCATCATAAATCGCTGCATGAGTATTACGCTGCGAGACACAATCTCCCAAGCGCCACAAGATCATATTGCCCTGTTTCTCTTCATCAGAGAGGGCTAAAACAGGCTGTGGTGCAGCTTCAAACAATGCTTCGTTATCCAGCTGCCCCTTATTACAAGAGTCCTGTTTCAGTGCGTAATACAACTCTTCGTTTGGACGGATGCCATTTTCAACGACGACCTGATCGACCACACGCTCCTCTTTCTGGCCGGTATACTCGTTCTCTAATACAGCAACCAGACTGTCACCTTCGCGGTAAACGCTCATCAGCAGCATGTCTGAGGTCATAACAACCTCTTTTTCGTACAAGTTACGGTAGTAAGTTGGGAACGTTGTGCCACCGATACCGACACCGGGTTTGATGTCATCAGTCACTAACTCAACCAATGAGCCTTTAGAAGCCAGATAATCTGCTGCCGACATACCAGAGAATTCACAAATGGTGTCGTAGATCAGCACATTTTTACCGGGCTCGACCTTGCCCATAAGGATATCCCAGCTAGAGACACACAAGCCTTCAGCAGCGCCCCATCCAGCTTCCTGATCAATAAACGGACGGCCACCGGTCGCCAAAATACATACATCAGGTTTCAGCTCATGGATAAGCTCTGGATCAGCACTGGTTCCTAGTCGAACATCAACACCTAAACGTTCCACTTCCATTGCTAACCAGCGAGTGATACCCGCCATCTGGTCACGCTGCGGTGCTTTGGCAGCAATCACAACCTGCCCACCCAGCTCTTCTTCTTTTTCAATAAGCGTCACATCATGGCCGCGCTCTGCAGCGACACGTGCAGCTTCAAGACCTCCAGGCCCACCACCAACCACCACAACTTTGCGTTTAATACCGGTAGTTTTTTCGATGATGTGCGGCATCCCCATATGTTCACGTGAGGTAGCAGCATTTTGAATACACAGAACATCCAAGCCCATGTATTGACGGTCGATACAGTAGTTAGCGCCGACACACTGACGAATCTGATCGACTTGATCATTCTTTATTTTTGCAATGATATGCGGATCAGCAATATGTGCACGCGTCATACCGACAAAATCAACATATCCCGCTTCAAGTATACGTTTAGCCTGATTTGGGTCTTTGATGTTCTGCGCGTGAATAACCGGCACATCCACTACTTCTTTAATGCCAGCGGCAAGATGTAGAAATGGCTCTGGTGGGTAGCTCATATTCGGAATAACGTTTGCCAGCGTATTATGGGTATCACAACCAGAACCCACCACACCGAAGAAATCCAATAAGCCAGTATCATTATAGTACTTAGCAATCTGTTTAAGATCTTCGTGGCTCAGGCCATCTGGGTGGAACTCATCACCACACATACGAATACCGACGACAAAGTCACGGCCGACTTCTTCGCGTACGGCTTTTAGTACTTCCATACCAAAACGCATACGATTTTCTAAACTACCACCCCATTGGTCGGTACGCTTGTTCACACGCGGCGACCAAAACTGATCAATCATGTGCTGATGCACGGCCGATAACTCAACACCATCTAAACCGCCTTCTTTTGCACGACGCGCGGCTTGTGCAAAATCACCAATAATGCGCCAAATATCTTCTTCTTCAATGGTTTTACAAGTAGCGCGATGAACAGGTTCACGAATACCCGATGGCGACATCAGGTTCGGCCAATCACCACCATCCCAACGGGAGCGGCGTCCCATGTGGGTAATTTGAATCATAATCTTACCGCCGTGCTTATGTACCGCATCAGCAAGATTTTGAAAATGAGGAATAATTCGATCAGTCGACAGGTTAACTGAGCTCCACCAGCTTTGCGGGCTATCTATAGATACCACACTGGAACCACCACAGATCGACAAGCCACAACCACCTTTGGCTTTCTCTTCGTAATACTTAACATAGCGTTCAGTCGTCATTCCGCCATCGGTTGCATAAACTTCGGCGTGCGCGGTACTCACTATACGGTTACGAATAGTCAGGTTATTAATTTTTAGCGGTTCAAACAGGATATCAAACTGGGACATGATCGTACCCCACCTTTACAGATTGACAGGTCACACAGAGCTAAGATTATTAGCCTGATGACCCGTTTCGATTTTATTATTGGCGCAGACGGTTCTTAGCTGCGTTAACTTTTTTCACACTTAAAAGGCAGTTGAAAACGTTCGTGGCGTTTTCAACACCCTTTATATCGCTGTTTATAATGGTGCTACTTCAAAGTACCCGACGTCACAGCCTTCTTCTGCAGCACACTGAGTCTGAATGGCTTTAGTGCGCACTTCATAACCCAAGCTTTCTGCAATCTGATCCATTGCTCCGGCAAACCAACCCGTAAACATATAATCAACTTTACGATTCACTTTTCCGTACTGATAAACAAAGGCAGAGTTTTCCAAGCGTACTTTGGCGGTACCTTTTTCAAGATCGAGTTCTTCAGTAATAAAGAAGCCCCAACCACGCTGCGATAAACGCTTCATGTAGTGTTCGAATACATCGGCACCAGACATGCCGTGTTCAGCTGCTTCTTTCTCGCACCAGTAATGAGCTGATTTATAGCCTGCTTTATAGAGAATATCGGCGTATTTCTCAGCACCGATCTCTTCCTCAATACCCATATGATTGTTCACAAAGAAGTGACGCGGCACATATAACATCGGCAGCGCATCAGTCGTCCATACTCCGGTTTCATCATTAACATCAATTGGCATTTCTGGTGCGTGTACGCTCATTTCTTCTAACCTCAAAATTCTTTTTGTTTTAATTCTTTGTGCTAATTCTTAATGCTAGCGCCACATCGCCAAGCAGTGCGGCGTCAGTATGTAGGTGATCAGGCGCCCCAAACATCCTTGAGAAGCGTGACCCAGTTCTCGCCCATAATTTTGCGTACTTGTGTTTCGGAGAAACCGCGACGCAGCAATGCTTCGGTCAGGTTAGGGAATTCGCCAACCGTGCGAATACCTTCTGGGTTGATAATCTTGCCGAAACGCGTCAAACGGCGCGCATAGCCTTTATCGTGAGTCAGATATTCGAAAAAGTTCTGATCTTGACCTTGAGTAAAGTCCGTACCAATACCAATGCTGTCTTCACCAACAATGTTGTAGATATACTCAATCGCTTCTACGTAATCTTCGATAGTCGAATCAATACCGTTTTTCAGGAAAGGAGCGAACATGGTAACGCCCACAAAACCACCGTGGTCTGCTATAAATTTCAGTTCAGCGTCTGACTTATTTCGAGGATGGTCTTTTAAGCCGGTAGGTAAGCAGTGCGAATACGCAACACGTTTCTTAGACTCGAGGATGACTTCTTCAGAGGTCTTAGCACCAACGTGAGACAGATCACACAAGACGCCAACACGATTCATTTCAGCAACAATTTCACGGCCAAAACCAGACAAACCACCATCGCGCTCATAGCAGCCAGTACCTACTAGGTTCTGAGTGTTGTAACACATCTGAACGATACCAACGCCGAGGTCTTTGAATACCTGCACATAACCAATCTGATCTTCATAGGCATTAGCATTCTGAAAGCCCATCATGACGCCGGTTTTGCCTTCCTGTTTAGCGCGATGAATATCTGCGGTGGTATGCACTTTAAGAAGCAGGTCACTGCTGGCCTCAATCAGCTGATTCATCTCAACAACATTATTAACTGTATTCTGAAAATTCTCCCAGAAGGAAACAGTACAGTTAGCGGCAGTCAGCCCACCTTTTGACATATCTTCAAAAAGCTCACGATTCCATTTCGCGCAGATCAGGCCATCAATAACGATGGCATCTTGGTGCAGTTCAGCAGCATTCATTTTTTCTATCCTTCTATCCCGGGCTTTTCACTTATTACTCAGCCCTGATTCAATAACACCTCAACAGATAGGTGTGTTGAAGTGAGGGACAGACCGAATACCTAAATCTCCCGAACATTCAGGCCAGTGTAAAATTTCATGGAGATCATCAAGACGCTGGAAGCGACTCTCTTGTTACCAAAACCGTCACTTGTGATTTGTTGTGAAATAAATGCAGCGGGATTCGGGATAGATGAGAACTAGATACAACTAAGTACAAGCAGACTTAGTTATTTTTTAATGCGGACACTGCCAAAAGTTGATTCCGAGCGCGCTTGCGCTAATGCGTCACTCGCCGTTGAATCGCTTTTTCCGCTCTGCTGTACAACATTTTTCCCGCGCTCTAAGGGAGGATCGGATTCTTCTTTGCGGCCACCCGACAATTCGCAGTCTTGTACTCTTAGCTGCCTTCTTTGCGGCGGTTCTTCTTGAGGAACCTCCTCTATTATAGGCTGCACATTTTGCTTAACACTTTTAGCACGTGAATTACCTGAGCGCTCTTCACTAGGAGGAACTCCCATCTGTTCTCGGTAGCATTTACTAAAATGAGGAGTAGAAACAAACCCACATGCGGTAGAAACTTCAATAATGGGTAAGTTACTTTGTTTTAGTAATTGGCGCGCCCGTAGTAAGCGCAATTTCAGATAGTACTTTGAAGGCGAGCATTGTAAGTATTTTAAAAACAATCGCTCTAATTGGCGCCGAGAAAGGCCGGCATAATGTGCCAGCTCATCCATATCAATTAATTCTTCCAGGTTGGCTTCCATCAACCCCACCACTTCGACCAACTTAGGCTGTGTAGTGCCAGAAACATACTGTAACGGAACTTTTTGCTTATCTGTTTCGCTGCGAATACGGTCGCAGATGAACATTTCTGAAATCGCTGTACACAGCAAGGTTCCATGCTCTTGCTTGATCATATGCAGCATCATATCAAGCGGAGCGGTTCCTCCTGTGGAAGTCATGCGGTCACGATCAATACTAAAAAGGCGGTTTGAACAACTGACTCGAGGAAAAGCTTCTTGTAATGCGGCTATATACTCCCAATGAGCACTGCAGTCATAACCATCTAATAACCCAGCTTCTGCAAGAACATAGGCGCCGGTACAAATAGCGCCTAATCGACAACCTTTACGGGCCTGCATCTTAAGCCAATTGAGCTGAATCTTGGTAAAAGCACGCGTAACATTAAGCCCACCAGCTACAATAATAGTATCTAGTGATGCAGCATTAAGTAGACTGGAGTCAGGTGTTATTCGAATGCCATCACTGGCACTAACAGGCAGGCCTTCTTCGGTGAGAGTAAACCACTCATACAACGTCTCCCCACTCAACTGGTTAGCCATACGCAAAGGTTCAACAGCGGACGCTAGTGATATCATCGTGAAATTATTGAGTAACATAAACCCAATTTTTTTCGTTATGAAGGCACTATCACCTTGATTATCAGTACTCGACTCACTCATTGCTAAACCCAAGCCACACCGTTAATAAGTCTACATTACGCTATCAAGAAGCTCGAATATATGGGCCGAAGACACACTGAGCTACAAACCAGCCGCATAAACTACATATCACTCTTTACCTAAGCGTTGCTGCAAACACAATTCACAAAACGGCCTAGGTAAACACAATAGAAAAACCAGAAGCCCTTAATCCCTGGGTGAGGTTCTCTGAGTATGACGTCTCAGATCAAAAATAGCCTAGGCTTCTGGTAAAAAAGATTAAGAACGTGATAATAGCGGCCACGCAGGCAAGTGCCATGACTGGTGACGCCGAGACAAAGCCCATTTACGACAGGCTAAATCTAGCCATTGTGTGAAAGCTTGCTCATGCAAGATAGCAAAGCAATCACTTATTCAATTGCGTATAATCGACAACAATTCTTTTAAGCTAAAAGTTTAAACAAGAAGCCCGAGATAAAACCTTTCATCCCAGGACACAAGCTAGTAATGAGTGATCAGCAAAATGAGACACAAAAGAACAACCCGCTACACGGATTGTCTCTTGAGAAAATAGTCAGCGCTTTGGAAGCGCACTATGGGTGGGAACAACTCGGACAACTGATTAACATTCGTTGCTTTCAGAGTGATCCGAGCATTAAATCAAGTTTAAAATTTCTACGAAAAACACCTTGGGCACGTAGTAAAGTTGAAGACTTATATATCAAAACGCGCTTTTAACAGGCCAATTTTTACGCTAGCACGCCATCGATAATACTTACGACAACACATTAGCTGCTTTCGCGAAAACGCTCATGGCAGCTTTTACACTGTCTAGCGGCATTCCCGTAAGTTGATCTAAGGTCATTTTTGTCTTCAACTCCTGCTTTTGATGCCAATTCTGCCGTTGCCTTTATTAAGTCCTGCATATTCGTATCAAAACGCTCTTTCTGAAACCACATTTCAGGCTTCAGTCGTGTTGGTAATTCTGTATTTTTTGTTTCAGCTATAAAGCCTTCGCCAGGTAGTTTAGATAAAACAGAAACGGCGGTCGCACGGCGCTTAAACTCTGCTGCATCATAAGGGATTCGTCCCTGGATCATCGCGCCCATTTTTTTAAAGTGCCAGCCCATCGCATTAAAAGCAGCTTGGCGATACTCCACATAATCATCAGAGCGCTGCTCTTGAGCATTACTCAACATAGGCAATAACAATAAACCTGCACACATTATCAATTTTTTCATTTGGGCATCGTCAGTTTGCGTTACATCTGCATATAGCTGCCTGCAGAGCAGCAATACAATAAAAGTAAACATGAATTGAAGCGAATGATTGAAGCATATTTGCTGACGATTAAAAAGCCGCTCTATTAATCGACCTCTGAAATTAGCCAAAAGAATAGCCTAATACCGCTAGCAAGCCCCTCTACAGATCTCAGTAAACATAGCTCTCATGCGGTTTTCAGGCACAAAAAAGCGGGCAAAAGCCCGCTTTTAAATACTAATCAGAAATTTACTGGCTTAGTTCCAGTAATAGTTTATTCAGACGCGCAACATAGGCTGCAGGGTCAGACAAATGCCCACCGGCTGCTAAATCTGCTTGATCAAAGATGATCAGTGCCAACTCACCAAAACGGTCTTCATCAGGCTCTTGATCCAGCTTCTGAATTAACGGATGCTCTGAGTTCACCTCAAATACTGGCTTAGAATCTGGAACAGCTTGACCTGCCGCTTCCATAATCTGGCGCATTTGAGCACCCATGTCGTATGCATTCAATACTAAACATGCTGGAGAGTCAGTTAAACGATGCGTTACACGTACATCAGATACTTTATCTGAAAGACGTGTTTTCAAGCGATCAACTAGGCCTTCAGCTTCTTTAGCTGCTTCTTCCTGTGCTTTTTTATCTTCTTCTGTCTCAGTTTCGCCCAGTTCTAGCTCACCTTTAGTGACATCCTGAAGCGACTTACCGTCGAAGTCGAACAAGTGGCTCATCATCCACTCATCAACACGCTCAGTCATCAATAATACTTCGATACCTTTCTTACGGAAGATCTCTAAGTGAGGACTATTTTTAGCTGTGTTGTAGTTTTCTGCTACCACGTAGTAAATCTTAGTCTGGCCTTCTTGCATGCGACTGATGTAATCATCCAGAGATGTTGTTGGCTCATCGCTGTCTGTATTAGTGGATGCAAAACGCAACAGCTTCATGATTTTTTCACGGTTAGTGTAATCTTCAGCTGGCCCCTCTTTCATTACGCTACCAAACGCTTTCCAGAAAGTAGCATATTTTTCTGGCTCATTTTTAGCCAGTTTAGTCAGCATATCCAGTACACGTTTTGTCAGTGCTGAGCGCAATTTATCAACGTTTGGATCTTTCTGTAGAATCTCACGAGATACGTTCAGTGAAAGGTTGTTTGAATCAACCACACCTTTAATAAAGCGTAAGTACAATGGTAGGAAAGAATCAGCTTGATCCATTACGAAAACGCGCTGGATGTATAATTTCAGGCCGCGTGGTGCATCACGATTCCACAAGTCATAAGGTGCAGTTTCTGGCACATACAACAAGCTAGTGTATTCTAGGTTACCTTCTACACGGTTATGACCTACCGTTAGCGGGTTACCAAAGTCATGCGAAATATGCTTATAGAATTCGTTGTATTCTTCTTCAGAAATATCGCCTTTGTTCAACGTCCACAAAGCAGTAGCGCTGTTGACTGTTTCCAGTTCAAGCGGAGCTACTTCTTTCTCTTCGCCTTCAGCGGCCTCATCTGCTGCGCTTTCTGCACCTAGTGGTGCTTCTTGCATCATCATCACTGGCATAGCGATATGGTCTGAATATTTACGTACCAGATTACGCAAGCGTGAACCATCAGCGAACTCTTCTTCGCCTTCTTTCAAATGCAGTACGATTTGTGTACCGCGCGTTGCTTTATCAATAGTCGCAATGCTGAACTCACCTTCACCAGCAGAGCTCCAATGAACACCTTCAGCAGCAGGCGCACCAGCAGCACGTGTGTAAACATCTACTTGCTCAGCAACAATAAAGGCAGAGTAGAAGCCCACACCAAATTGACCGATTAACTGGCTATCTTGTGCTTGATCACCGGTTAGCTGACCTAAGAAGCTTGCGGTACCTGATTTAGCAATAGTACCCAAATGTTCAACAACGTCATCGCGGTTCATGCCCACGCCGTTATCTTCGATGGTGACGGTTTTTGCTTCAGGATCAAAACTAACAGTGACTTTCAGATCTCCGTCATTTTCGTATAGATCACCATTGGAAAGTGCTTTAAAACGTAATTTTTCAGCCGCGTCTGATGCATTGGAGATCAGCTCGCGCAGGAAGATCTCTTTGTTAGAATACAAAGAATGGATCATCAGATTAAGGAGTTGTTTTACTTCCGTCTGAAAACCAAGCGTTTCTTTCTGCGTTTCTGTGCTCATAGATACAGTACCTTATTCTCTTAGAAAAATGATTTTTTCACTTCCTGAGAGATGGGGGCACTGTTTCGCTTTTCAAGGGTATTTTTTTAGATTATGTCAGCGACGAGAATGAATCGAGCAAGAAGTGCCCACGTGCAGATGCAATCGGTTGGCTTTTTCGCTCTTGCCAGGCAATGATCGAACAATTAGCAACCCGGCGTCCCTGTCGCTCCACCGTGCACATCGCAAAAGTATCTCGATCCAATCCTGCACGCATATAATCGACCGAGAAATCTATGATTTTTGCTAATGCAGGGTGCTCTAACTGAAGCGTCAACTGAAAGGCAGCAGTCAGTTCCATAAAAGACGCTATCACACCACCATGAATCGCTGGGATAGTTGGATTGCCGATATTATCCAAGTTACGCGGTAAGCGAAAAATCATCTCTTCACCAAAACGCTCGCACTTCACACCTAAAACACCAGCATAAGGAATAAGATCAATGACAGGCTGATAATCGCCGCTAGCATGCGCCTGGTTAACTCGTTGCTGTAACAGGTCCATTAAACAGTATCCTCTACACCATCAACTAGTGCCTTAAAAGCAAGGTCGGTATTACCAGCACCAGGACGCATAAAAGTAGATATAGCATACGCGACTGGTTTACTCGGGTTTTCCTGATATACAGTCGCACGTGTAAACAACACATTGCGTGTAACACGGTAGCACTCTGCGTGTGCATACATAGGCTGGCTCGTTACCGGAGCCGACATGTGATCAATTCTTAGGTCCAACGTTGGGCATAGCTCGTATTCTTTTAATGCCGGAATCGTTGATAAGCTAGTCGCTGTATCCACCAGCGTTGTTAACACACCTCCATGCATATAGGTGTCTAGCTCAGAGCTAAGCAGTTGATCCTGCACCGGTAGAACAACAGTGACACTTTTTTCATCCGCTTTTATCACCTGCATTTGTAGCTTACGCATATGCGCTAACGAGCCAAGAAAACGACGGCATTTACCTAAAATTTTCTCACTCATAACTTGTTCTCTGTCTCGGACGACATCATTAATATATCCAAGGTAGATGAGTTAAACTCACGACGATAGAGTATATAAACGATAAAAGTAGCTAAACCCATAAAGAGGATTGGATTAATAAACCAGCCTAAAACTGCCTGACTAAAATAAAATGTTCTCAGGCCTGTATTAAAATTGTTAGCCGCCTTAGAAGTCATCTTTGCAATTCTATCCGCAGTGACTTGCTTCACCTGCTGGGATACATTTTCTTCTGGTAACGGAGCACCACCAATCATGACAGAAGCAAAACCGTATTGGCGTAAACTCCACGTAAATTTAAAGAAGGCGTAGATGAACAGAACAATTAACAACAGAATTTTAAGTTCCCACTCTTGCCTTGTTGCCAGTACAGCAAAAGGAATATCAGCTACCAGATCTATGGCTTTATCCGTTGAGCCCAGCACTGTCATTAAACCTGCTAAAATCAGCATGGTGGTTGACGCAAAAAAGGATACACTACGTTCAAGATTAGCGATGGCTGATGTATCAGCAATACGGATTTCGCGTTCCATAACACGCATCATCCATTCCTGACGATACATATGCATTACGCTGACAAGGCACGGGGTTGTATAACTCTTGCGTTTGACATAAAAAATATAGCCACGAAAACAGAGCAAGAACCACGCGAGAGCTGTCAGGTTTAACCAGTTTTGTGTAAAAAATGCGAAAATTTCTTCCATTTATCTCTTCCAGCGGGTGTGTAAGCACCCATTGTAGTTAAAGTGTCAGGATTCTCAATTGATCTCATCACCAACTGAAAATATCGGCCTTGGTGCCTTTTACGCCATAGCAACAGCCTTGGTCATGAGTATTGCTGCCGCTTTGATTAAATACACCGCCACACTGATCTCTATCGAGACCATTGTGGCAGTACAGTATGCGATTTGCGTGGTATTCATGCTGCCTTGGCTTTTACAAAAAGGCCTACGCGGTATCAAAACAGACAAGTTCGGTTTACATATTATTCGAGCCCTGTGTGGCTGGGCATGTTTTTATACATATTATCTAGCCATTGCACATGTACCACTGGTTGAAGCGGCCTTACTACGTAACGCAGCACCTTTATGCGTTCCTTTCTTAGTATTGATAATACATAAAGTGAACTTTGCTTGGGTCCGCTGGATTCCTATCGCTATCGGTTTTTTAGGCATTGGGCTCATCCTCAAACCCGACGGCAACTCTCTGAACATTTGGCACTTAGTTGGCTTTGGCTCTGCCATCACATTAGCAGGGTCAATTATCACAACACGCATGCTGACACGCACCGAACCAACTAACCGAGTATTGTTTTACTATTTTACTCTATCCGCGGCGGCTAGCTTTCCTTTAGCACTGCTTAACTGGCAACCGATTCCGGCAAAAGCATTATTACCAATGGCCCTGATTGGGTTATCAATTTGGTTAACCATGTGGTTATACACACAAGCCTACGTTTATGCGAAAGCCTCTGTTATCTCGCCGCTGAGCTATACCGGTGTGGTGTTTACAGGTTTCTGGGGCTGGTATTTTTGGGATCAAATACCGGATTGGTTATCTTTTGCAGGTGTAGTGCTAGTCGTTGGCGGTGGAATAGGTTCTGTTGTACTGGGGTCTCAAGCGGATAAACGTAATGCGCTATCAAGCAATGTAATTAATAAGCAACCTAACTAATAAACAACCCGACACAACAAAAAAAGCCCGGCTTTATCTTAAAAGCCAGGCTTCATGTAACAATGGTAACCTACTTAAGAGTGACTTTTCAGAAACTCAGGGTCTAGTTTCAGTTCATCATTGCTATTTACTGAAATACCACGCGACTTAATATCAGCAGCAATCAACTTAGCTTCATCCAGAGAGTGCATCGCTTCTGTTCCACACTGATATTCGTTTAGCTCTGGAATATCACTTTGGGCTTGAACCTTTTCTACATCATCCATGGCTGCCAACCAAGCATCACCTACTGCTTTCTCATCAGGCTGGCCAATTAAGCTCATGTAAAAACCAGTACGACATCCCATTGGAGAGATATCGATAATTTCTACATTATCGCCATTAAGATGATCACGCATAAAGCCTGCAAAAAGATGCTCCAACGTATGAATACCACGCTCACTGAGAATCTCTTTATTTGGCAAGCAAAAACGTAAATCAAACACGGTGATAGTGTCGCCACTTGGTGTTTGCATCGATTTGGCCACACGTACAGCCGGGGCGTGCATACGGGTATGGTCAACAGTAAAGCTATCAAGCAATGGCATGAACTTTCCTCAAAAAACGCTATTAGTCACTCACAATGAAACAATTATCCCAATGGAGTGGCTGTTTAATCAACTTATTTAATTAACTTAAAACAACATCATCGCATCATAAAAGATGAAACAAGTCATTTATCGCAAAACCTTTCAAGCTTAGCTAGTCATTACGATGAGCAACTAAGGCTAATACCACCGGCCCATTCAGGCGGCTGCCCAGCATAGCGAGCGTATTCATCCTTTGCATCAAAAGGATACCGAACCACACTCTGCAAGGTGTTTACCAAACGATAATCTCCATTGTTAGCCTCACGTATCGCCTCTTCAAGCATATAACTACGTAATAGATAACAGGGGTTTACACTACGCATCTGTTGTTGGCGGCTGGTGAAATCTGTGCCTTCCTGCTCAGTACGCTGTGTATAAGCCAGCAGCCAGTTAGTCGCCGCTATAGGGTCACTAAAATGACTCAAGCACTGATGTAATGTTGTATCGTTATTAGACTGTAAGTCACATAGATCACGTAAGAATCGGTTAAGATCAATACGTTGCACTGTTGCTAATCGAATTAGTTGATCAATTAACACCTCGTCATCTTCTTGTTCACTCAACCAACCTAAACGTAAACGCATCTGTTGCGTATACGCCTTTACATACAGATCTTTGTATTCATCTAAAACAGCGGCTAGTTCATCACGCTCAATTAGGGGTAACAAGGCTTGTGCCAAGCAAGACAAATTCCACAACATAATATCTGGCTGGCGTTTAAAAGCGTATCGGCCTTCATGGTCGGTATGATTACTGATAAAATCCGGTTGATACTGATCCATAAATACATAGGGTCCGTAATCAAAAGTCTCACCCAAGATAGACATGTTATCGGTATTCATGACGCCATGAACAAAGCCGTACGCTTGCCATTTGGCTACCATCAATATTGACCGATCACGAATCTCTTTAAACATGGCAAGGTAAGCCGTGGCTGAATCATCAGGAGCCTGCTTTTTGCATTCAGGGAAGTAGCGATCCAAACAATAGTCCGCTAATGTTTTAAGGTTGTCATGCTGCTTGGTGTAGTAAAAATGTTCAAAATGCCCAAAGCGAATATGGCATTGCGTGACACGCAGCACTTTGGCACAAGGCTCCATCCCTTCACGCATGGTGTACTCTTCACTACCGACAAGGCATAGCGCTTGTGTTGTTGGAATACCCAGCCCCTGCATTGCAGCACTAATCAAATATTCACGGATACTTGAACGCAGTACTGCACGGCCATCACCAAAACGTGAATAAGCAGTTTTACCTGCGCCTTTAAGATGCAGATCCCAACGCTCACCTTTGCTATTGAGGACTTCTCCTAATAACAACCCACGGCCATCACCTAAATCCGGGTTATATTGGCCAAACTGGTGTCCCCCATACTTCATCGCTAAAGGTTCACTACCTTGTAAAACGTCTCCGCCACCAAAGAAACGTGCTAAATCAGAAGGCTGTACTGAGCATGGATCTAAGTCCAGTATTGTAGCGACATCAGGATTAAAGCTAATAAGGTGCGCATTCTTTAATCCACTAGGGTCTACTCGATGATAGAAGTGATCAGGAAAATCAAGGTAAGTATTTTCCAGTGTTAGCTCATTTATTGCTTTTAACATGCCTAGCTTCATAGCAACCTTCATTCTTAACGCTGTAGTATTTATTACATCTTTTTCTGGAACATACCATAGCATTTTACTCAACTACTCGCATCACAGATTCTTACTAACACCGCAGTGCAATGACACGATTAGGTTAACATCCTTTATTTTCAACGACTTTTACCTCAAACTGATAAAAAGCCTATCGAAGTATTATTGCCATGTTTATAGAGTTTTCTGATCTGTTCTGGTTCACCCTGATTTGCCTTTGCCTATGGTATTGGTGGTCAGCACAACAAGTGAGAGAAATTGCACTCAATGCAGCACGTAAACGTTGTAAGGAGATGTCACTACAGCTACTAGATGAAAGTGTCAGCCTGAGGGCGCTATGGCTAAAGCGAGATGACAATGGACAATTGAGAGTATGGCGGCGCTATATATTTGAGTTCTCCTCAACAGGTGAGGATCGCTATCAGGGAAAAGTGATTATGCTAAGCCTACGTATTACTCATGTAGAACTTGAACCGCATCGCCTCAACGAGTGATGCGGTATTCAAAATCAGAGCTCTTACCGACAAGTATTAGCTAGGCTCAATAGGGTTATTTTCAGCATCTTCTTGATCATAACCCTCTTTATGTTCTTCTAAATCTTCGACTTCATACACATTTTCTGCGGCATCATCGTAATCAAATGCACCTAAAAAAGTCATATACTGATCTTTTTCTACACCCGAAATTTTGAGGCTATATTCAACCTCAAACAACATGATGATCCAGCTAACTTCTTCAAGCTTTTTCTTTCTTGCCTTACTCATCAAGGTTTCGATATATGAAGTAGAAAACGAGCACTCGCCTGCCGCCACTTCAATACTAACTCGCCCCTCTTCAGCACCATTAGTTTCTAAGTTTTCAGGCATGAAATTTTTAAGATTGAAGTTTTTAGAACACGTATTCACCGCTCGTGTATTATTTTTACTTAATGTCTATTCAAAATAATCATCAGGGACATCTGCATAAGGATGTTGTGATGCCCATACTGACACTTTATATTTCTTAGTAAAGTCGTGGCCTTTATCAGCTTTAACCGGTTTTTTTCTTGCCTGTTTATCTGTCACATTACCTTCCTAAATAGCTAACAAAAGGGCTCACTATAGCCCCTGCTAAAGTGTATTCATCTACTGCTTATTTATGTGTATCTCTTGCTGCGTTGCGGGCAAGTTGTCCATCAAACTTACCACTCTTGCCGTTATATACATAGTTAGCACTACAGCTGCCGTAAAAGCATACAGACCAAAGCGCATCTCTACACTCGCTATCGCACCCAGTTTAACGGCCACCACCAATATCGCCACAACAAAAACATCTAACATCGACCACTTTCCGAACAGGTGCATCCAATGTAAATATCTACCTAGATGCACCCCACTCTGCTGCCTGGCACTCAACAACTTATACAGAACCCCCATCTTTAACAGCGGTAATACAACGCTAAATCCTGTAATCACAATAAATAAGAAATACTGCTGTTCTTGTAACAAACCCAAAGCACCACTTAACACGGAGAAAGTGTTTTCCAATAACAAAAATTTTGTCATTGTGATGATTGGCGTTACCAGCCCCGTAACAAAAACGATCAGCGTAATCGCCAGTAGTATTCTCAAGCGTAGCGTTTCTGTTGGAAAAAAATGTGCGATATTAATCTTTGATATTCCTATATTTCATCATTCTAATCGAGGTAAGCAGGTAGTAGTAAATACCCGTCAACTCAATGCAAACAAGTATTACTGGAGTATTTTAATACTTCACGCTAAGGGTCACCAGAGCTTGATTCTTTAACATCATAAATCTCTTTTTATTTTAATCGCTTATTCATGGTTTTTAAGATAAAACAGACTCTTAGCACAGCGTTTCTAACATTTTATTATGTCATACAAGCGATCATCTATAGCGCAGAGGTACTCTACATATGAGCGATGAAGACTCGACCTATGACCTGTTAGTGATAGGTGGTGGTATCAACGGCGCGGGTATCGCCGCTGATGCAGCAGGCCGTGGTTTAAAGGTAATGCTATGCGAGATGAATGACTTAGCCTCAGCAACGTCATCTAGCAGCAGCAAACTAATTCATGGCGGCTTACGCTATCTTGAGCATTATGAGTTTAGGCTCGTAAAAGAGGCGCTAACCGAGCGCGAAGTACTGCTAAAAAAAGCACCTCATATTATCTGGCCACTGCGCTTTTTATTGCCACACCAACCACATTTGCGCCCAGCATGGATGATTAAAGCGGGGCTTTTTCTGTATGACCATCTAGCCACTCGTACTACATTAGGCGCTTCTGAAAGCGTCGATTTTGGAACTGACAGCCCTCTCCATTCAGAAATGAGGCATGGTTTCGAATATTCTGATGGCTGGGTAGATGATGCACGCTTAGTGGTTTTAAATGCGGTAGCGGCACACGATGCTGGTGCTTGCATTAAAACTCGTACTCGCTGCATAAAAGCTAAGCGTATAGCTGATCACTGGGTAGTCACGTTACAAAACACGCTTAACTTAGAGCGATACACCGTTGCAGTAAAAGCCCTTGTTAATGCCACAGGACCTTGGGTAAGCGAGCTGTTCACAGATGATGTGATACAGCTAGCTCCCTCAGCAGACTCTGCATCAAAAAAAATTCGCTTAGTAAAAGGCAGTCACATTGTTGTTCCCAGGATACACGATGGTCCTGAAGCATTTATTCTACAAAACAAAGATGAGCGCATAATTTTTGTTATCCCTTATGAAGATAAGTATTCACTTATTGGAACAACCGATGTCGAGTACGAGGGAGATCCTTCAAAGGTTTCCATCAGTAAGGAAGAAATTGATTACCTCATCACTGTGACTAATGAGTATTTCAAAACGCCGATAAGCGCTAACGATATCACTTGGAGCTACTCCGGCGTACGGCCTCTTTTAGACGATGATGAATCTGATTCAGCCCAAGCCGTTAGCCGTGATTACAGCTTTGAGATCGATACCACAGGAGGTGGTGCACCTTTACTCTGCGTATTTGGAGGGAAAATCACTACCTATCGAAAACTGGCTGAGGCTGCCGTCAATAAACTCAGTGATTTTTACAATGCGACAGGCCCAGCCTGGACAGAAAACGCACACCTACCTGGTGGTGGCTTTGAGGATCATACTTCGCTTTCAAATGAGATGCAGCAGCAATACACTTGGCTACCTGATGAGCTGCGCAATCGCTATGTGCGTACCTACGGCACACTTACATATACTTTTTTAAGTAACACAACTTCATTAGAAAATTTAGGTGAGTGCTTTGGCGCAAATTTATATGCCGCAGAGGTCGATTACCTCATCAAGTATGAATGGGCATTATCTACTGAAGATATACTTTGGCGTAGAACTAAACTGGGGTTGAGCCTCAGTGAAATAGAGGTAACGCGACTCGCCGAATATTTAAAGGCTCTTTATTAACCATAAGGAGCCCAAAAACATAAAAAACCTTAATCACAAGGAACCGTACGATCTTGCGCCCAGTGACGTAATGAGGCTATCTGCTCAGACATTACAATAGATAATGGCCGCGTTTTACGAAGTTCATTCATCAGTAACTCCTGCGAAAACGAAACCCCTTGAGCATGTGCAGAGTAATATGCCGAAATAACAGATTGTTCTATTTCAGCACCCGAAAAACCTTCGCTAACCTCAACTAAACGCGCAAAGTCAAACAATTCAGGCGATTGTTTTTGGCGTTTCAAATGAATATCAAAAATAGCAAAGCGTACTTCATCAGTGGGCAAGTCAACGAAGAAGATCTCATCAAAGCGACCTTTACGCACGAGTTCAGGAGGAAGAGCAGTAATATCGTTCGCCGTTGCCACTAAAAAAACTGATGCTTTTTTCTCAGCCATCCATGTTAGTAAGGTAGCTAAAATCCGCTTAGCAGGACCACTATCATCACCACCGCTAACAATGCCTTTTTCTATTTCATCCAACCATAAAACGCAGGGAGACATAACTTCTGCAGTTTTTAAGGCATCTCTAAGATTTTTCTCTGTTTCACCATAATATTTGTTATATAACGAGCCAAAGTCCAAACGCAGCAGTGGCGCCTTCCATGCTCCAGCAACCGCCTTTGCCGCCAGGCTTTTACCACAGCCCTGTACTCCCAACAATAAAACACCTTTAGGTGCAGGCATATGCGCGACTTGTGCATCACCCGTGAAAAATGCCTTACGTTCATTTAGCCAAGTTTTGAGACGAGCAAAACCTGCGATATCTGAAAACTTAGCGGTATCATATTCAAAGTTCAAATTACCATCATCGCTAAGCAATTCGTATTTTGCTTGTGTAACACTCGGAAGATCACTATGAGTAATAGCGCCATCATCATAGATAGCATTGCGCGCTAAACGCCGAGCATCCATGTGTGACAAGCCTGTCAGATTGTTAACCAATAAACCCAATGTTTGATTATCAGTCTGTACTCTTTGGCCGCTTTGCTGTGTCCACTGACGCGCTTCTTCCCTTACAATCTGCTCTAACTCAACTTTATTCGGTAATGACATTTCCAGCTTTGCACTCAGTTTTCTAAGCTCTACAGGAATATCAAATGCATGACTAATGAGGATTAATGTATGACCTAAACGCTCAAAATTAAGTGCTATATCTTTGAGTAAACGCACATGCAACGGGTCATCAATAAAGGGATGAAAGTCAGCCAATACATACACACCAGGAACACGTACAGACTTAATATGCCCAAGAGCATCCGTAGGTTTAGAAAAAAGTTTTTGCGCGGCCATGGGTTGATCAAGACGCTCAAAACCTTCTGTTAAGCTCCATTTAAAGATAGGACGCTGCAGTACTGCACGCATTCCTGTAATCATTAAAAGTGCTTGATTCTCTTCATCTGTTTCAATAATGATCAAAGGCGTACGTGATTTAACAAGAAGTTCGATCTGGTGCTGGCTCATTAATTAAAGTCTCAATTATCGACTGAACAGGTTGTTTGTTAGGCTTTCTTTGACAGACTATTCATTAATAGAACTGGTCGGCTTAATACTCTTCTCTTCTGAAGCGTCAGCACTTTCAACTGTCGCATTTACATTTTTCCGACTCGTTACTTTAGTGTCACTCAGTGTTTCATCTAGCGGCTCTAAAGGCTCGGTAAGTATCGCATTACTTCCCGGCAGAGGATCTCCCCAGCAAACGATGTTGTGATAATTAAAGCCCTTTTCCAGCATCGGCTTGATCACCTTGAAATAAGGTGACACATCAAAATCTCTTGGTGTAAATAAACTGGAATGACGGCTGTAGAGCATTCGCTCTCTCTGGCCAACCTCTTCACCATTAACCACTGATGGAAGTATAGGGTAGTGCACAGACTGGAAAGCTTCTGCTATCAGTGAGGAACAAATAGCGCGTGTTGGATCTCCACTACCCAATTGGAGCAACTTCCTACGCCAACGCGTGGGCACTGGGGGAGTAGGAAAAAGGTAGCGAGCTAAATCAAAGATATTCTTGCGATCATATTGATCGCCTAAACGTGAAACCAAGTACTTAATAACATCATCGATTTCATGTGCAGAAAGGCCTGCTGGCCGACAAATTCGTGTGTGTTGGTCGTAATAGGTACTTAAAGGAATAGCTCTAACACCTTCAATGATATCTGCTTCAATCAAGGTTCTCGCTTCATCGGGTTGATCCATTAAATCCATACTATCGCCGATATATACAGCCGCATGAGACCACGTAGACTGAGTAAGATACTTAATGGCCGTACTCACACGACTAGTACCTTCTACCAGCAGCACCTCACCTTTTTTAATGCTAGTTGCCAATCTTTGTGGTGAACTTGTAGCTACAAATGTATTGTCGTCTCTTGAAGCCGATAAATACTCTGCCAACATAGATCCAACATTTTCCAACATAGGCCGCATAATATCTCCATATTAGTATTACCCGATACTTATTAGAGTATAGACTCTAGACTCCTGTTCAATGAACTTTACTCGCAGACTGTTTTCTAATAATGCAGACAAAAAGAGGACAAATAAATTACTACTATAGATAAGATGTCTAGCATTATGCGCTACTTAACCTGGTTGATTGCACTCGCTCTGCTGACCATGCTGTTCAATAATTGGTTAGATAAACAACAAAACCCCAATGCTGCATTAGCTGCAGCCAATGTTGATATCGACACCCCAGTTATCCTTAAACGAAACAGACAAGGACACTATGTTGCCTCGGGACTTGTGAATGAGCAACCCGTAGTTTTTTTGCTAGATACTGGCGCTACTGTCATTAGTATTCCTGAAAATATAGCAGAGCAAATGGGACTAGAAAAAGGGCCTGGGGTACAGGTTGGTACTGCCAATGGTTCAATAGAAGTCTACTCAACCATTCTGGACAGCGTGCAACTCGGACACATCGTACTCAAAAATGTCAGGGGCCATATAAACCCTTATATGGATGGTCAAACAGCCTTGCTAGGAATGAGCTTCCTTAAGCACCTTGAATTACAACAATCGGGTGACACATTGAAATTAAACATTCCAAACTAGTCACTAAAAACCTAACAGCTCCAAAACTAATTAGTACAGATCATTTTGTAGGGTCTGAAGATAATAGTAGCCGCATACTCCACAAGCCTACAAGTGGGCCTGGCAGCATAAGCCAAGCGACATAATTACCTATGTATGAATACAACATGGTCGTTAATGAGATAGAGAAAATGGTCATCAAAAAACCAATACTGTTCATCAAGGACAACGCACTGCCCAAATACTCCTTAGGGCAAGTCGCTGCTGCCAATGCTGAGTACTGAGCTGAATCGGCAATTACCGTCGCCCCCCACACCAATAGTAAAGCCAGAACCAAAACAACGTTGGATTCAGCAAAGAATGGCCAAATAAAACAGATCAAGCCTGAAATAAACAACATCAAATAAGCCGTTTTAGCACTACCCCATTCACGGCTTAAAAGCCCAGCGATTAAACAGCCCGGCATGCCTATAGCGACGATGATAAAAGAGGCCCATGGCGCGTAGAATAAAGAAAAGTTCGCTTGTTCAAGCGTTGCCAGCACAATCACCGGAAGTAAAGTCCAAAAGGCATAAAGCTCCCAACAGTGACCAAAATAAGCCAACGCAGCCGCCCGAAATTCCGGCACTTTAAATGCTGCAAGTGCTTTGCCTTTCATCACTAATGCAGAACTTGCTGGCAGGTGCTGTCCTTCACCTAGGCGATAAATCATAACAGCAGAAACGAGTGCCAATAATGATGCCCCCAACACAACCCACTGCCAATCAAAACCACTACTCATGCCTCGCATAGCATGAGGTAAACTAGTGCCTAACGTCAGCATCCCCACTAGCCACGCAAGTGCATGACCCGTTTTATTCGGCACCCAGCTAACGACTAATTTCATACCCAAAGGATAAATACCCGCAAGGCAAACACCGGTCAAAAAACGCCATAACAACGCAGAAGTAAAGCTGCCTTCAGAGACAATAAAAAGTGCATTAAATACAGCCCCTAATACAGCACTGATAGTGAAGATACGGCTGGCACGGTATCGATCAGCAAGGCCACTAAAAGCAACAAACAACGTGCCAATAATAAATCCGAATTGCACAGCACTCGTCAGATAACCCAGTTGATCAAGAGAAAGCGCCCAATCGACCATAAGGGCGCTGGCTACACCATTTGGCGTAAACCATAAAGAAGTACCCAACAACTGAGCAATAACGATAATACTTAAAGGAGTTTTCACTTATAAAGCCTAACCAAATATGTAGTTAAAACTAAGAACGGCTGCAATCTTAAAAACAACCCAATCGTTTGCTACGAGTATATGCATAAAGGTATAAATATATTCATACGATCATACGTACAATTTCAATCAAATCAGTATAATTACAAACTTTTAGCTTAATTACTCAGGATTTAAAATGGATCGTAAATTCAAACTGTCAGCAGCCATTAGCATCTCTATATTTCTTACAGGCTGCAATACCAATCCAGCTATCCTTGATAGCGCTCTTCAGGGAGCTTTGGGACAGGTAGCAAAATCAGCAGGGATAACAGGATTAGCAAGCACTAGTAATTCAAGTGACTTCCTTTCTCCTGGGCACACGAGAAAAAATGTCGTTACGAAATACGTAACAAGTGCGGCCAAGACTTTGGACGCCTAACTGTTAGTACAGCAATCAACCGCAATAACAACACCTTAGTTCGTTACGGGAACCTTATCGAAGGAGCAAGCGGCGGGCAATTAAAAGAATCTAGTGTAAGCGAACAAATGTTCCCTTATATAGACCGCGGTTTAATTGATTTTGATACTAAGATTTATATATTCAACAAGGCAAAAGCTGTACGTCCAGGAACCTATTATTTTAAAGGCTCTTATGGTGGAAACAACAACCCTTCTCTTGCAGTAGGAAACATTAAAATAAAACCCGGCGTTACTAACATTATCAATGTTACCTATAACTAAGCATCCTTAACAAGTCAGTCAAACGCAAAAAGGCAGCCGAAGCTGCCTTTTATATGCAAGACGAACTTACCAGCCGGTAACTTCAGAAAGCGCTTTGCCGATATCAGCTAAAGAGCGAACTGTTTTAACGCCAGCATCTTCAAGTGCTGCAAATTTCTCATCAGCAGTACCTTTACCGCCAGAGATAATTGCACCAGCATGACCCATGCGCTTACCTACAGGAGCAGTAACACCTGCAATGTAAGAAACAACAGGCTTAGTCACGTTAGCTTTAATGTAAGCTGCCGCTTCTTCTTCAGCAGAACCACCGATCTCACCGATCATTACAATCGCTTCAGTCTGTGGGTCATTCTGGAACATTTCCAGAATATCAATGAAGTTAGCGCCAGGAATAGGGTCACCACCAATACCTACACAAGTAGATTGGCCGAAACCTGCATCAGTAGTCTGCTTAACAGCTTCATACGTCAATGTACCAGAGCGAGAAACGATACCCACTTTACCTGGCAAGTGAATATGGCCAGGCATGATACCGATCTTACATTCACCCGGAGTGATAACAAGAGGGCAGTTAGGACCGATTAGACGAACGCCTAGTTCATCACACTTCACTTTGCACTGCAGCATATCCATAACTGGAATATGTTCAGTAATACAAACGATCAGTTTGATACCAGAAGTAGCCGCTTCAAGAATTGAATCTTTACAAAATGCAGCAGGAACGTAGATAACTGATGCATCAGCACCTGTCACGTCAACTGCTTCTTGAACTGTATTAAATACAGGAAGACCTAAATGCTCAGTACCGCCTTTACCCGGTGTAACACCACCGACCATTTTAGTACCGTAAGCAATCGCTTGCTCAGAGTGGAAAGTACCCTGACCACCGGTGAAACCCTGACAGATAACTTTGGTATCTTTATTAATCAGAATGGACATTGTTACTTACCCCCCGCAGCTTTAACTGCTTGCTGAGCAGCATCTGTCAGACTGGTAGCAGCAATGATATCCAAACCAGACTCAGCTAGGCGTTGTGCACCCAACTCAGCATTGTTACCTTCTAAACGTACAACAACAGGTACGGTTACACCTACTTCTTTAACAGCACCGATGATACCTTCAGCAATCAGGTCACAACGTACAATACCACCAAAGATGTTAACCAAAACGGCTTTAACTTTATCGTCAGCCAGAATGATTTTGAACGCCTCAGTAACACGTTCTTTCGTTGCCCCCCCGCCAACATCAAGGAAGTTAGCTGGGAAGCCACCGTGTGTAGCTACGATGTCCATTGTACCCATAGCCAAACCAGCACCGTTCACCATGCAACCGATAGTACCATCCAGTGCAACATAGTTAAGATCCCAAGTAGCTGCGTGAGCTTCACGAGCATCTTCCTGTGAAGGATCATGCATTTCCTGAAGATCTTTATGACGGTAAACAGCGTTGCCATCGATAGCAATTTTAGCATCTAGGCAATGCAGATTACCGGCATCAGTGATAACGAGAGGATTGATCTCAAGTAAAGCAAGATCTTTCTCTTCAAACATTTTAGCCAGACCTAGGAAGATCTTCGTAAACTGCTTAATCTGATCACCCTTCAAACCTAGTTTGAAAGCCAGCTCGCGTGCCTGGTATGGCTGCGCACCAGTCAAAGGATCAACCGTAGCTTTTAAGATTTTTTCTGGTGTTTCTTCAGCAACTTTCTCGATTTCAACACCACCTTCAGTAGAGGCCATGAAAACGATACGACGTGAAGAACGATCGACAACAGCACCCAGATATAGCTCTTCAGCGATATCAGTACATGTTTCAACCAGTATTTTAGTGACAGGCTGACCATTTGCATCAGTCTGATAAGTTACTAGGTTTTTACCTAACCAATGAGCAGCGAATTCTTTTGCAGCTTCTGGTGTTTCAACCAGTTTAACTCCGCCCGCTTTGCCACGGCCACCGGCGTGAACCTGAGCTTTAACAACCCATTTCTCACCGCCGATTTTATTAACTGCTTCTACTGCAGCTTCTGGAGTGTCTACCGCGTAACCTTTGGATACAGGCAGACCGTATTGAGCAAACAGCTGTTTGCCTTGGTACTCGTGAAGATTCATGCTCTAGTCCGTTGTGTTGTCTCTGATTATTCTGGGTCAGTCAAAACTTACCCAGCCCACAGGTCTTACGACAAGTTCTCGCTAATTTGGCCAGGCTCATCACCCGGCCAAAACTTTAAAACGTTTTTAATAATGTACTAAATTAACGCTTTTTGCGATTAGCAATATGTATTGCATGGTTGTCTACTGCCAATGCTGCTTCATGCACAGCTTCACTCACTGTTGGGTGAGCAAATACCATTAACTGTAGATCTTCTGCACTTGAGCAGAATTCCATAGCAATACCACCCTGAGCAATAAGCTCAGATGCTATCGCGCCGACCATATGAACGCCTAAAATACGATCGGTTTCTTCGTCTGCAATGATTTTAACAAAACCATCTGTCGCATTAGAAGCCATTGCACGACCTGAAGCCGCAAATGGGAATTTACCGACCTTAATTTTAACGCCTTCGGCTTTAAGTTCTTGTTCTGTTTTACCAACCCACGCTAGTTCAGGGTAAGTATAGATAATGTTAGGGATCACATCATAGTTCATAGCCGCTTTGTGACCGGCAATGATATCTGCAACCATAACACCTTCTTCAGAAGCTTTATGTGCCAGCATAGGACCACGTACAGAGTCACCAATAGCGAAAACGCCAGGTACACCTGTATGACAAGATTCATCAACAAAAATGAAGCCACGCTCGTCCAGTTTAACACCGCTATCACCAGCCAATAGACCAGAAGTCTGTGGGCGACGGCCTACAGCAACAATCAACTTATCTACGATAAGCTCTTGTTCACCGTTAGCATCTGTGTACTTAACTTTGACTTCTTTACCGTCAATGATTTCAGTGCCAGTACAACGAGCATTCAGCTTAATATCTAAACCTTGTTTACCCAGTAACTTCTTAGCTTCTTTAGAAACATCTTTATCAGCAAGAGACAGGAACCCGTCCATTGCTTCAAGCACTGTTACTTCAGAACCAAGGCGTGCCCAGATAGAACCCATTTCCAGACCAATAACACCTGCTCCGATAACACCCAAACGCTTAGGTGTTTCATTGATATCCAATGCACCGGCATTATCAAGAATCAGGCCTTCCGTTAGTGGCGCTGGCGGAATTTCTACAGGAACTGAACCAGATGCCAAGATAACATTTTCAGCATCATAAACAGATACAGAACCATCGGCAGCAGTGACTTCTACCTGTTTGTTAGCTAACAACTTACCCATACCAGAAAGAGTTGTTACGCCATTTGCTTTAAACAGACCCGTAATACCACCGGTTAGGTTTTTCACTATAGTATCTTTACGAGATACCATTTTCTTAACATCCATTTGTACATCAGATGTCTGAATTCCATGAACAGCAAAGTCATGTGAAGCTTCATGAAATTTATGAGTAGATTCCAACAATGCTTTTGAAGGGATAC
>JAWUYS010000143.1:0-39250 GCA_034110685.1 Neptunomonas sp. | reverse complement strand
TGACAGATGTGGATGTTGGGCTTGTCATAGTGAAGGCTACTTTTATTGTTGATTATTTAACCAGTTTAGGTGGTTTTATTAGAAAGGTGCTTTCTTATTAGTGTGTAAAATTGTAATAATATGAAATATTCTTTCTGTTTTATGATTTAAATAGAGTAATTATTTCTTATTTTGTGGGTTTTTTTATATGGATTCTTTTGATAGGCATATTTTGCAGATTCTTCAGCAGGACGGGCGAATCAGTAATCAGCATTTAGCGGATGAGGTTGGTTTGTCTGCTGCGGCCTGTTGGCGTCGGGTCAAAGCATTAGAAGAATCAAAAACTATTCGTAAATATGCGGCGCTGGTGGATGCTGACTTAGTGCAACAAGGGTTGTGTGTTTTGGTGATGGTGTCATTGTTGCGCCACTCTGTTATTCATACAAAAGCATTTGAAGAGGCGATGGCGGTTTGCGAAGAAGTATTGCAGTGTTATGCGGTTGCGGGCAATGCAGATTTTGTATTGCGTGTTATGGTTTCGGATATCAAAGCATACGATCAATTTTTAAACGATAAAGTATTCCCCTTGGAAGGCATCTCTCAAGTTAATTCAAATTTTGCACTACGTGAAATCAAGTGTGAAACCGCGTTAAAGGTGTGAGCTACAAGGTGCTAATTATTGATACTATTTTTCTACTGCTGTTAGGTCGCTGAATCAATTATTTGTGACTATATTTAATCTAGATAATTTTTTAGCTGCTGGTATGCACTTTTATACAGGCGCTTTAATAAAAATTAGTTTGATTGAGCTTTATTCACACATGTTATTCACACGATTTTTTAGGGATCATTGATTGAATAAGCAGATTACTAGCGCAGTGTTAATTACATGCTTAATGCTTCCAACTCATTCAGTGATGGCGGGGGAAGGCATTCGTAAAATTGTACGCGCCGATGGTGTTATTGAATACACTAATATCTCTAGCGGGCAGTCGAGAAGTGTGGGGAGTATCAGTAAGAGTCGCTCGCGTAAAAAGAATACTTATGAATCTATATATAAGTACCGTGAGTCGAATGGAGTTCTGACTTTTTCTGACAAAAAGCCTAAAAAGGGAACGCAGTTTGCTACGCTCAAGTTTACATGTTTTGCTTGTAACCCAAGCTCTACTGTTAATTGGCACAACACACCATTGAATCTTACTTCGTATACCTCTGATGTTACTCAAAGTGCAAAAAAACATGCTGTTGACCCTGCATTAGTGCGTGCGGTTATGCATGCTGAGTCGTCATTCAATTCTCTGGCGGTATCAAGCCAGGGCGCTCAGGGGTTAATGCAATTGATGCCTGGTACTGCTAAGGAGCTAGGCGTTAATAACGCTTTGGATGCGGCGCAGAATATCCAGGGAGGGGTCAAGTACTTAGGGGCATTACTTGCTATGTATCAAGGAGATATTTCTCGTGCTACGGCAGCTTACAATGCAGGGCCTGGGGCGGTTAGAAAATACAATGGCATCCCTCCTTACGCCGAAACACAAGCGTATGTTAAACGCGTTGGTATTTTGCATAAGCGTTATCAGCGCGCTATTCCATAAGTCACTCTATAAAAATTAACATCTAAAAAACTGAACAACATGAAATAAATAGTAGAGTGTAAGAACTACTATTTATTCATGGTGATGAGTAATTCTATAAATTCTGTTTTACTAATGGGTCTTGAATAGAAGTACCCTTGAGCCTCACTACAACCGAGTTTTATGAGTTCTTCTTGTTGCTCATAAGTCTCAACGCCTTCCGCGATAACTTTAAGGTTAAGTAAATCTCCAATGCTAATCATTAGTGCGGCAATGGCACTATCTTGGCTGCTCTGTGTGATTTTACTGATAAACGATTGGTCGATTTTAAGGTGGTCAATGGGTAGTTGTTGTAGGTAGCTAAGAGATGAGTAGCCGGTACCGAAATCGTCTAATGCTACTTGAATACCACGTTTTCTGATGTCGTTAAGTACAGAGTGTAAAGTATTGTTATCTTCCATCATCATAGACTCGGTAATTTCGAGTTCTAATGAGCTTGGGTTAATACCCGTTTTTTCTAAAATTTGATCAGTACGTTTTAAGAACTGCGGATCTTTAAGTTGCCGTATGGATACATTCACGGCAATAACAATTTCATAGTTTAATTCTGTTTTCCACTGGACTTGTTGTCGACAGGCTTCTTCAAGAATCCAATAGCCCATCGGCACAATATACCCAGATGATTCAGCTGTCGAAATAAAGTCATTTGGAGGAATGATTTGGCCTTTGTGAGTCCAGCGAACGAGCGCTTCAGCACCGAGTATTCTTTTGGTTTTAAGACAAATTTGTGCCTGATACATTAGGTGGAGCTCGTTTCGCTCTACACAGTGCCTAAGCTCGGCAGCCATATGTAAGCGCTGTTGAAGCTCTTGTTCAAATTCCTTTCCAAATTCAGAGTAACCAGCACGGTGTTTTTTCTTCGCGTATTTAAGGGCGATGCTGGCATTTTGTAACAGGGTGTCTGCATGTTTTCCATGTTGTGGAAAGGTGGCTATGCCAATAGTCAGACTTAAAGGGATTTCATAGCCTTGAATAGAGAAACTCTGCTCGAGAGAGGTTTCTAACTCTTCCATTTTTTCCGCTATGAATTTTTTATCAGTAGAGGGTATTTCGATACAAAAGGTATCAGCTGACACTCTACCTAATAAACATGTAGGCCCAAATAACGTTTTTAAATGTTGAGCCATTGTTGTGAGTGTTAAGTCGCCAATTTGGTAACCTAAACCATCGTTGACTGTTTGAAATGTATCTATATCAGCGAGCAGTAGGGTGAAGCCAGTTTGCTTCTCAATCAGCTTTTCTAGCTGGTAAATTAGGCCCGTTCTGTTAGGCAGTTTTGTTAGTGTGTCTATATAAGCTAACTCTTCCATTTTTTCAAAAAGACGAGCGTTATCAAAACCAACAGAGATGCTGACAGAAAATAATTCGAGTAGATGTAAGTCTATTTCTGTCAATAAACGTGTGGTTTCAACGCGTACCACAAGCGTGTCGGAATGAGGTGAATGCATGTATAGCATTACATGGTGCTTACTGAATAAGTGTTGCTTGGTACTCAGCACATGCATAATTTCTTTATTTAATACAGCATGGTCATCTGCGTTGATCGTTTCCCCATGTAATAACGAGTAGCTCCCAAAAGCAGCAAGCACTTTAATGGCGTGTGTGTCGCTATCTTCATGGCAGCATAAAAAACTGTTGTTCTCTATTTGTAGCAAGCTGCACAGCTGTAGCAGTACTCCTTGGGCAAATGAGCCAACAGCTCTTTCACGAAATAGATTGGGTGCTCCATCAATGATCATCGCAAGGCCTGTTTTATTGGCTTTGATGGTCTTTATTTGTTGGAAAGATCGGATAGAGGAGGTGATGGATGTGATTAGATGATTACGTGTTAATTCGTCTTTAGACTTGTAATCATTAATATCGTATTTTTCTATAACATCGACTTCAGGAGCGTAACCTGGTTGCCCTGTTCTAAGTATGATACGTGAAGTATCCTCTTTTAGCGTGTCGCGAATGAATCCGACTAGAAGCAGCCCAGCATCTGGAGTCTCCATGACCACATCGAGCAAAATACAGGCGAACTGGCCGCTTTGCTCTAAACATGCTCTAGCTTCTTCGGCTGTATATACGCTGGTGATATCGAGCGGCTTGCCTAGAATTAGTTGATCCTTCAACGCAAAGCGTGTTGCGTCATGGACTTCGGGTTCGTCATCAACAATGAGAATACGCCAATGAGCGTGACTTGAAATAGAGTCAGCTGAAACTGCTTCATTAGCAAATGCTATCAGATCGTTATTTTCCGGAGTCCGCATACCTATACATAGCCTTGAGTTTTGTGCACACCGGGTGCGATAATGGGAAACTTAAAATTCAGTGTTACACCCATGTCTATTGTACTTGTAATATCAACAGTTCCACCGAGAATGGTTGTTGTTAGATTATAGACTAGATTTAGCCCTAAGCCGGAACCTCCACACCCTAGCTTTGTTGTAAAAAACGGATCGAATGCTTTCTCGCACTCCGCTGGTGACATTCCATTGCCATTATCGGAGATTATAAGTGATACGTACTTTTCATTGATAAGATCTACTTCTATGCGGATTAAGCCACTACTTTTTCCTTCAAAGCCATGCAATAACGTATTATTAAAGCAGTTAGTAATGATCTGCCCTAGTGGCCCTGGATAGCTATCAAGACTTATCCCAGGTGGTACTGATACTTCTATCTCAAAGGGTGTGTGTTTAATTAGAGGATTTAGTGTGTAGATGATCTCTTCGATGACCTGCTTTACATCAAACTTGCGGCGTTTTTCGCTAGTCTGATCAACCGCTACGTTTTTAAAGTTTCGTATCTGTTTAGCCGCTGTTTCTAAGTTTCGTTCTAAGATGGTGGACGCTTCTGTAATAGATTCGATAAAGCTATCCAATGCGCTCTTTGTTAGAGAGCCTGATTCAATATCTTTGCTAATGTTACGTGTGATGTCTGAAACAGTGGTGGCTACTGTAAGGCTGTTACCTAGTGGGGTATTAATTTCATGCGCTATACCTGCAACTAAACTACCTAGTGAAGCCATTTTCTCAGATTGAATCAGGTTAGCTTGTGCTTCTTTCAGGCTTGATAAAGCGTTTTCGGTTTTCAGGTGCGACTCTTTTAGAGCCGCTTCGGTTTCAGTTTGTTTTATTAAATTACGGTTGTAGTTATTGATTAGTTGACCAAGCTCATCGGCTGTATCCCAGTCGACTTTCATACGTTGGCCTGTTGTTCGATAAAACTTTAAAGATTCAGATACGCGTGATAATGGAGTAATGATAGTGCTGCGAAAGGCGATTGTAGTGATAATAACTAAGGTTAAGAATAAAGTAAGAGAGAGAGCTGACAGTGAGACAACTTCTTTTGATATGTAATTCCATTTAATCGTGTTTTTTACATTAAGAAATACTGTACCTAGGTTTCTAGAATTATTAGAGTCTGCGTATATTATTGTGCTACTAAACACTTTTATATTATCAGGCGTGGAGTCACAGAGTCCTTCTATAATGATGGGTGTGATGTCTGAATCTTGTTCAAGCTTTATACAGAGAATATCAGGGCTATCCATCGATGCTTTTAGTATGTTTTTGGATAACTTGGTGGAGAGTTGCCACACAGGTTCTGTGAGCAGTCGAGCTAAATTATCGGTTTTTTCTTGTATGAGTTGATCGTGAGCTTTGATTGCATTGTTGAGCTCAAAATAAGATAGTGCAGCTAAAAAAATTAATGATACTAAAAAGAAAGCGGGCAGTATCTTCAATAGAAAGCGATAGCTTATCGAGTTATTGGGCTTATATCTCATGCATATTCCTAGAAATGAGATTTATGGGGTTTGTTGCTTCTTGGCCCAGAGTGTATGAGCACGTTTTAACAAAATTTCAGCTCGCTTATTTTGTGTGAATTTCTTTAATGTCTTTGAGATTTTGGCTCTTATTTCAGGTGAGTTACATGGAGATTTTTTAGACATTGTTAGATAAAGGCTTTGGCGGGTTATCTCTAAGGGCATTGCTTTTAAGTTTTTAATGTTCTGTTTTTGTGCGTAAGCTTTACCTGGGTTTTCTTCATAAATCATATAATCGACTCGGTTAGCGCTGAGCATGCGAAGCCCTTGATCAAGGCTTGCTACTTCTTCGATGGTGAGTTGTTGTTTGGCGTACTCATCAAACTCTTGACCAAAGCTATTATTAATAACCGTGACACCACGGTAGCTTTTTAGATCGTCCCATCCTGTGTATGGGAATGGGTTGTTAGTATTCACCCAAACGGCAGTTTTAGTACGCATCATATCGGGATGGATATAATCCATATAATGAGTGCGTGGCAGGGTGAAAAAGGCGCCGGCGATCATATCAATACGACCCGCTGCAACATCTTCTTGCACGCGCCCCCAAGGGCCACTGTAAACTAACTCAATCTCTATATTTATCTCTTGTGCTAACTCTTCGAGCAACACCGCAATAGCGCCATGCAAATAAATAGACTTTTCTGAACGCCATAGATAGGGTGGATATTCAGCATTTCCACTGGCTCGGATTAGCTTACACGATGCTGTTTCATTAGAAGAAGCGTTTAAAACAGAGTCTGCTTCATTGGCAAACGCCGACAGCGTTAAAACACTAGACAGTAGTATGATTAATGAAAATAGCTTCAAAGTACTTGCCCCTATGCCTAGCCAAAACCTGTTGATTTAAGTCTAGTTTAAATGCGCGAAGGAGCAAGTTTAAGGTGCAGAAGTTATTTTATGTCAGGCTTTCAAAGGCTTAAAATCTCACTTAGATTGAAGTATTGCAATCCCCTGGCGATAACCAATGCCTCCATTACCGTGCACTAAGCCGTATTGATTCTTACCTGAAGAAGAGGCTGTGTTTGAATTTAATAAATGGTACATCTCTATTAACCCGTTGAGCGCAGGGTTGTTCCAAGGCGCTCGTGCTAGATTCATACCACCTGTAATGGTCATTAAATGTTGGCTTAAAAACGCGGGGACTTCATTCAGAGACTTTACCAGCCCACTGCTAATAAGAAATGCGAGAGGTACGATGGGGTAGCAGGTATAGATTTCCATGAACACTTTGTCTTCAGTAATCAGTGCATTGAGATCTACATCTGCTTGTAGGCATGCTTGCTGATAAGCGTGAGATAAATGCTCATAGCGGGCAATTAGTGGAAGTTGTTGTACTTCATCAATATCCAGCAGGCCTAAACCAACGCCAGCAACGCTAACAGTCAGATTTTGATCAATATTGAGTTGTTGGGTTAGCGATTCGCTACACAGTAATAAACGTCCGGAGAAATCTACTAAAGGGTTCGCGCAATCAACGCCACGAAACAGTTTAGTGACATGGTTAAACCATTTAATATCCGGGGATGGGAAATGAGCACGCTGCTGTTGCTTAGCAATATTATGACTGCGGCTGTGGTTAGTAAATAATGCTTCAGCAAGCTCAAGAAATTTTGTATCGCTAATCTTGTGATATTTGATGAACTCATCAGCAAGATCGTTATATAACTGAGCAATGGAATAGTCATCAGCATAAACAGACATCAGCTGGTGTCGTTCTTCACGCTGGTAGCCGCTTTTTACTGCATCATCACCACTAATGATGACCGCCTGATGCCCTTGACTTATTAGCTGCTGGGCATGTTCGAGTGCCATTATTGGAGCACAACCACTACGAAAATGATTAGGCTGTAGCTCACTGTGCCAATCAGTAGACAGAGGCTCAATGGTTAACTGAGCAGGCGTAATACCCAATGCTGTAATGGCATCTACACAAGATTGGTAATGCACAATTCTTTGTTGAAGTTGGTCACTGTCATCTTGGTCAATTTTCGCATAAGCCGCGATTATATTTACTGCTGTAGCCGTCATACAGAGATAATCCTATTAAATTAATAGAGCTCGATAGTATCAGAGAACGCTATACATTTTTCCGTGAGTAGTTGCTTAAGGTACTGCAAATTGAGATTGACGTTCAGCCCAAGGGCGCTCTTGAATTGGTAGGTGAACCAGTGCTGAAAGAGCGCCGACACCAATGCCAATCCACCATACCAGCGTGTAATTACCGTATAAGTCGAACATTGCTCCGCCAAGCCATACGCCAATAAAACCGCCCAGCTGATGTGAGAAAAATACTAACCCATACAGTGTGCCCATATAGCGTACCCCGTAAATCTGAGCAACAAGACCCGACGTAAGAGGGACTGTTGCTAGCCATAGAGCACCCATTAAGATAGAAAAAAGCACTACTGATTCAGGCGTGACCGGGTTGAGAATGAATACAGCAGCAACGATGGTGCGCATTAAATAGATGCTTGATAATAAATATTTGCGTGAGTATTTGCTGCCAAGCCAGCCTGCTAGAATAGTTCCTACAATGTTTGATACTCCTATCAGGGCGATGGCAATAGCGCCTAGGGTGGATGTAGAAGAAACGCCTAATGATTGGATGACACTACCGGGGGTAACAACACTACACATCTCCGTAATAAATGCTGGAAAGTGTGCTGTAATAAAAGCCAGCTGGTAACCGCAGGAAAAGAAACCGATAAAAATAAATGCAAAAGAGGGGTCTTTAACCGCCTGCATAATTACTTTGCTCATCTTTTCGTCGCTTTGCTGCTTGGCCGGTGGTGCAGGAATACGCATAAAAAATAGAGCAACTAGAGATACAAGAACAAAACCTGCAAGGGCTATGAAAACTGATTGCCAAGGCATTTGCTGTAATAAATACTGTGTTATAGGTGGGCCAACAATTTGCCCAGCAGAACCTGCTGCGGTAGTAATTCCCAACGCTAAAGAGCGATTTTTTTCAGATACTGCTCGACCAACAATAGCGAGAATGACGCCAAACCCTGTTCCTGCTATACCAAACCCTACAAGAACTTCAAGCAATTGGTGTTGGCCTGGTGTAATGGCAAATGCTGATAATACTAATCCGGTTACATAGCATGCCACTCCAGCAACAATGGCTTTTTTGTCACCATATTTTTCAGCAAAAGCGCTGAATAATGGCTGTCCGATCCCCCAAAATAGGTTTTGTATAGCAATCGCAAAAGAAAAGTCTGCTCGAAGCCAGTTGAACTCTGTCGCTATAGGTATCTGAAACAGACCAAATGAAGCGCGAATAGAGAAGCTGACGAGTAATATGATGCACCCAGTAATGAGGATAGGGTTGAGTAGTGAACTTTCTTTGTGGGTTACTGCTGTCATTTTAAGTACACGCTCGACTGATCGAGTCTGGTCAATTTATGAGGGGCGATAAACATGGAAAAAACTTACGTTCTTTATTGCGTAAAATAACATAGACTTTAAGGGGGTATAGCAGAATAGAAAGAGTTAGATTACTTATAAATTAGTGACTAATTTATAAGTAATCTAACTCTTTCTATTTGTTTCTCAGTCTATAAACCTAACATATTGGCAACATAGTCGGCGTCTTTATCGCCACGGCCTGAAAGGTTCACTAAGATAGTTTGTTCCGGTGTTAGTGTGGCTGCTTTACGAATGGCCCAAGCAACTGCATGGGCGCTCTCTAGTGCCGGAATAATCCCTTCAACACGCGATAGCATCATAAAAGCATCAAGGCACTCTTCATCACTGGCTACATCGTACTGAACACGCTCCAGATCTTTAAGGTGGCAGTGTTGTGGTCCAACACCTGGATAATCCAGGCCTGATGCAATTGAATGAACAGGCAGAGGTTCGCCGTTACTGTCTTGTAATACATAGCATTTAAAGCCATGAATCTCACCGGGCGTACCTTTAGTCATGGTGGCTGAGTGATGCGGTGTGTTTAAGCCTTTTCCCGATGGTTCTACACCGACAATGTTAACGCTTTCATCATTCAGAAATTCAGTGAATAAGCCCATAGCATTGGAGCCGCCACCCACACAGGCGGTAATGAAATTTGGTAATTGGTTTTCTTTTGCTAAGAATTGCTCGCGTGCTTCACGACCAATGACGCTTTGAAAATCGCGTACCATTTTGGGGAAAGGATGCGGACCAACGACTGAGCCAATGGCATAAATGAAATTAACAGGGTCTTTAAGGTACTCTTCAAAAGCGCTATCAACCGCATCTTTTAGCGTTGCTGTACCACGAGTTACAGGGATAAGCGTACAACCCAATATTTTCATTTTGGTGACGTTGGGGTGTTCTTTCTCTATATCAACCTGGCCCATATGAATTTCACAGGGGATACCAACTAATGCACAGGCTGTAGCTAAAGCAACACCATGTTGGCCTGCGCCTGTTTCTGCAATAACTTTGGTTTTACCCATGTATTTTGCGAGTAGTGCTTCGCCAAGACAGTGGTTAATTTTGTGCGCACCCGTGTGGTTTAAATCTTCTCGTTTGAGAAAGATTCTGGCACCGCCAATTTTATCTGAAAGACGACGGGCAAAATACAAAGGGCTTGGGCGACCTACATAGTCCGTTAAGAGCATTTCTAGCTCTTTCTGGAATTCAGGGAGTTGCCTGATTTCTTCGTATGCCTGGTCTATTTCGTCCATAATAGCTTTGAGCTCAGGAGGAATTATTTGTCCACCGTATTGTCCAAAAAATCCATCTTTATCAGGCATAGGGCCAAAATCAATATTGCTCATATTACATCTCTCTTGAAAAGTACCGAATTTTTGTATCACTATGAAGAGACTATAAAAGAGAGTGAAGTAGGAATCTACGAATAAGGGTAAATAATTACTGTATTAATTGTAACGCGGAGGTTGTTCTGGGTAGGTGTTTAATCGAACTGAAAGCCGAGTTGCTTTTCAGTAATGCCCATTGTTTTATAGCCCAACTTTCGCTGTTGTTTATTAAGCGAAAGCACAAGCGAGCGTGCTTCAGAGTATGAAGTAAGAATAGAACGTATGTATTCTTGTTTGATGGTTGATTGTAGGCGCCCGCGACTCTGTGAAACAATCCAATCACCGACTAGGTCTTGGTAGAGTCGTATCACGATATACTCTTGATTTTTACGCCAGTGTACGATCAAGGGTGCTGTACCATTTAATGGGTTATGTAATGAGCTGTCTTGGGGATTTATAATGGCGCGAATTGAGCCTTAATCTGCAGCATTTGTAAAGCGTAGGAGTGTAAGTTGTCAAAGAACATTGTAAAAATAGTGGCTGATGAGAATATTCCGGCCCTTGAGTCTATGTTTGGTGCTGATACCGGCATGCAAATTGAGTTACACCGAGTTGCAGGAAGAGAGCTAAGAGCTGAGCAGCTAGAGGGTGCTGATGTGCTTTTAGTGCGATCAATTACGCAGGTTAATGAGGCGTTGTTAAGCCGTGCGCCACAGCTGAAAATGGTGGGTACGGCGACCATTGGAGTTGATCATATTGACCAAGCGTATTTAAAAAGCAAAGGTATTCCTTTTTTTAATGCCCCTGGCTGTAATGCTGATGCTGTTGTTGAGTATGTATTGAGCATCATTTACAACACATTATTTGAGCGCCAGGTCGCACTAAAAGATTTAACCATAGGTATTATTGGTGTCGGTAATGTTGGCGGGCGCCTTTATGAGCGGTTACGTTCGCTCGGCGTTTCTTTATTGATTAATGATCCACCTCGCCAGCAGCGAGGTGAAAGTGGTTTTGTTGATTTAAATACGGTTATTCAGCAGGCAGATATTCTTTGTTTGCACACGCCTCTAGTGAAGAGCGGTGAATACCCGACACATCACTTATTGGCAGAGAAAGAATTACTAGCACTCAAGCCGAATGTATTATTGATTAATGCGGGCAGAGGCCCTGTTATTGATAATGCAGCATTGCTTGCCTGTATGGAGCAGCGAGATGATTTAACACTCGTGTTAGATGTGTGGGAATACGAGCCGCAACTGAATCCTTTATTGGTGAATAAGGCGATGGTCGCTACGCCTCATATAGCAGGGTACAGTTATGATGGAAAACTGCGCGGAACACATATGTTAAGGTGTCGTTTTAGTGAAGTGTTTGACGTTCCTCCGCCCCAGCCGTTGTCGCATTACTTACCGCAAGCTTTAATTCACAAGGTAACAGTGACCAATGATGTGGCTATCCATGATTTGATGAATCTTGTCTATGACCCGTATCGCGATGACCGTGCTTTACGACAAACGCTGTTCGCAAAAGACCAGCCTAAGTTATTTGATTTGTTACGCAAAAATTATCCGGTACGGCGCGAATTTTCATCACTACAAGTACTTGGAGTGAGTGATGAAGATAAAGCTAATGTATTGAAAAACCTCGGATTTACGATTGATTTAACGTAAGCTAGGCTTATTGATACAGAGGTATAAATGCTCCCGACGACTAACAATCAACAAATAGAAAAGTCATTAAAAGACTTAATGCCTGCCATAGGTGAGACTGTTTCTATCCAGTTTCAGAGCCCACGAAAACGTTTTACTTTGAAGTTGTTAGGCTTTAAAGAAAATGGCAGTGTGATCGTTTCTGCTCCTCAAGGTAGTGTTAATACTCTGAATCTTGAAGGTGCTCGGTTAACTGCAACGTTAATGGCGGGTAACAGGCGTTGTGCATTTGTAAGTCGGTTACTAAAAGCTAACCCTTCTCCTTATCCGCATTGGCATTTAGGGTATCCAGATACAGTTGAATATCATCAAGTCCGAAAACACCAGCGAATCCCTGTTAATTTGGCTATCTCAATTGACCATCAAGATGAAGCTAAAAGTGTAAAGTTTGGTATGCCCCGAGTGCTACATAGCCAAGATATGAGTGCTCATGGTATTGCAGTTGATGCCCCTAGTGTGCTTGGCCAAGTTGATGATAAGTATTTTCTTACATTACGTTTTCAGGTCGGTGGGCTTGATCAAGTTATCTTACTACCGACGATATTACGTAGTATTCAAAATATTGAAGCGGGTGTTGTACTTCATGGGATGGAGTTTGATGACTTGGAAGAAGATACTCATTTATTGATCACTGCATTTGTCTATCAACAATTTCTAACAGAGTTAGGCTATCTCAATGACGAATAATAAACCGCGAGTCTTTAGGTTGGGGTTGATCATCAATCCGTTAGCAGGGGTTGGAGGTAGTGTTGCTTTAAAAGGAAGTGATGGTGCTGAAACGGCTCGTAAAGCACTGGAGCTAGGTGCCGAACCTAAAGCACAGCAACGCGCGTTGGCTGCAGTGTCTGTGCTTTCGGAGCTAGCGGTTGAATTGGTCACATATCCTGGTGAAATGGGAGAAAATGTAGCAAGGTCTGCTGGGTTTGATCCACTCGTAATCGGAACTATTGAGGCGGGCCATACCACGGCAAAAGACACTGAGAAGGCCGCGTTGGCTATGTATCATGCGGGCGTTGATCTAATTATGTTTGCTGGTGGTGATGGCACCGCCCGTAATATTTGCCATGCTTTACCCGAGCAATTTCCTGTGTTGGGTATTCCTGCTGGCGTTAAAATTCACTCGGGTGTATATGCCGTAACGCCTAAAGCAGCTGGTGAAATTGTTGCCATGCTGGTGAGGGGAGAATTGGTAACTCTGGGTGATCAAGAGGTACGGGATATTGATGAAGCGCAGTTTCGCGAAGGTAGAGTGCGTGCTAAATATTATGGCGAGCTACTTGTGCCGCAAGAGCATCGTTACTTACAAAATGTAAAAAACGGTGGTAAAGAAGTCGAAGAGCTTGTTTTGACAGATATCGCTGCCGACCTAATTGAGAGAATGGAGCCTGATACTCGTTATATTATAGGGTCAGGGACGACAGTTCAGGCTGTTATGCAAGAGTTGGGCTTACCTAATACTTTATTAGGAGTAGACCTGGTAGCAGACCAAAAATTGTTAGCAAGTGATTGTACCGCCCAGGAGCTGTTGGCTAAAACAACAGGTGCTGATACTAAAATCATCATTACTATTATTGGTGGCCAAGGGCATATTCTCGGGCGTGGCAATCAGCAATTGAGCCCAGATCTTATTAGGCGAGTAGGTAAAGATAATTTGATAGTGATTGCAACCAAGACAAAGCTGGCTGAATTGGATGGTAGGCCCTTGATTGTTGATACTGGGGATACTGAGCTAGATAAGGAGTTGTCTGGAGTGATACCGGTTATTACCGGTTATCATGATGCGGTTTTATATAGAATTGCCGAGATTTAAACCAAAAAAGCGCAGAGAGTATCTGCGCTTGTAAACCTTAGCTAGATAAGCGCTTTCTATTTATGATGCTATTTGTACTTGGTTTCTGCCGCTTGCTTTGGCATGGTAAAGGGCCTTATCAGCTCTATCGACCATCTGCTCCGCTGTTTCGTCTGGTAAACGCTGGCTTACACCAAAAGAGGCAGTGATTGAGCTAATTACCTTTCCTGATTTTTTCTGTTTGATGCGAATGGCTTGTATTTTCTTACGCAAGTTTTCAGCAAGCTCGGCACCATCATTCTTGTGCTTTCCAATCATGAGAATTGCAAACTCTTCACCACCAAAACGAACTGGAAGAGTAGGCTTCTGGCATTCGGTTTTTAGTAACTTACCAAAATATTGAAGTACTTTATCACCCATTAAATGACCATATTCATCATTGAATTTCTTGAAATGATCGATATCTATCATTATCAAGGTTGCTTCAGCATGTTTGGGTGCGCCAATAATCTGTTCCAGTTCTGAATCAAATACACGGCGATTAAATAAACCGGTTAAAGGATCGACACGAGCATCTTGTTTTGTTTTCTGTAGCTCTTTTTTAAGCGAGACTATTTCAGCTTGAGCTTCTTCAATTTGCTTTTGGAACAGTGTTGTTGATTCGCTAATAGAGGCTGTGTTCTCGGCTAAGCGGTTAATGATGCCGGCTATTTCTTTATCGTCATTATCAGTTTCATTCAAGCCTCTGAGGCTATCTTCAAGAACTGAGCCAAAATCAGAAGTATGTTTTGCTGCATGATCAACTTGTGTGTTAAGCGTGTTAGTTAGTGCAATTATCTGGTTTTGCGCTTCTTCTGAATCTGTAATTTCATCACTGATTACATGCTCGCGGAATAACTGCTCACCCAAGAGAGTCGGACAGGTTCCATAAGTATCAAGTGTCTGGTCAATCTTATAGTTTAGATTTGGAATTTTATTGGATACATAAGTATACCAAAGTGCATAGTTTAGAGGGTTGGGAGGAATATTGTACTTAACCATTAAAGGTATGGCTTGACGTAAATACTCGGCAGATTGTGTTGAATTTTCGGCAAACTTCATACATCCCCTTCGCTTATCTAAACTGTGGAAGCTCAGCATTACAAGCATGATTTTTGTACAGCTTAATATCAAAAACGCTACATAATATAGCGGGTTTTAACGATGAATTAAACGCTTGTTTAAGTTATTGCTGTGATTAAATTCGCGCATGTAAATTGTCGGCCCGCTTCCACTAAACTTTATACTTTTCTGAGTATAGTTCATTTTGTAAACGATGAATGAACGCTGCTTGAATTTTTTGTTTGTGCTCCGTAACTCTTTGAATGACTACTAAAAGCTACTTGACGGTTGCGAATTAAGCGTAGAGATTCTCTTTAAAACTAACGCATGGAATGATGCATATGCAGTGGTTCAACGGACTACATTTTAATAACCTTAAAGGGGATCTTTTTGGTGGTTTAACGGCGGCAATTGTAGCCTTACCTTTAGCATTAGCATTTGGCGTTTCTTCTGGGGCTGGGCCAGTCGCAGGTATGTATGGTGCAATTTTTGTGGGTTTATTTGCAGCATTATTTGGTGGCACTCCTTCACAAGTATCTGGCCCAACCGGGCCTATGACTGTCGTTATGGCAGGGATTTTTACTCATTTTGGTGCGCTTGATCCGGTGAGTGGGCCTGCGATGGCCTTTACTGTGGTGATGCTGGGGGGGGCGTTTCAAATATTATTTGGTGTTTTCCGCTTAGGGCAGTTCATTACCTTAATGCCATTTCCTGTTATTTCAGGTTTCATGACCGGTATCGGAACAATTATTATTTTATTGCAACTACCTCCATTATTAGGCGCCTCCAGTGGGGCTAATGTATTAAGTGTTGTCCAGCAGTTGCCAGCGATTGTGCAATCAGTAAACCCTAATGCTCTTATATTAGGGTTGCTAACATTGAGTATTGTCTTCTTTTGCCCAAAAAAACTCGGAAAATATACTCCTCCTGCATTGCTGGCGATGGTCATAGGGACTGTTTTATCTTTTGTATTTACTGGAGTCGATGTGATCGGTGAAATCCCAACGGGTTTGCCTTCTATGCACTGGCCTGTATTTGAGTTGAGCCTAGTAAAAGATATGGTTATTGCATCTTTAATGCTCGCCACATTAGGGTCTATTGACTCATTATTAACCTCGTTAGTTGCGGATAACATGACACGCACTCAGCATAAGTCTGACCGCGAGCTGATTGGCCAAGGTATTGGCAATATAGTTGCTGGCTTCTTTGGTGGTCTGCCGGGGGCGGGAGCTACGATGCGAACGGTGGTTAATGTGCGTGCGGGAGGCCGAACGCCAATATCAGGCTGTGTTCATGCCGTTATTCTATTGATGATTGTATTGGGAGCAGGCTCATTTGCTGCGCACATACCGTTAGCTGTATTGGCAGGTTTGTTGATTAAAGTTGGTATCGATATTATCGATTGGCGTTTTCTGATGCGAGTTCACCAAGCGCCTTTGTTTGTTATTTTTCTAATGGTATCCGTGTGGGGTTTAACAGTTTTTGTTGATTTGATTACGGCTGTGGCTGTGGGTGTTTTTCTTGCCAATATTTATACCGTACGGCGTTTGACAGAGACCCAACTAGAATCCGTTCGTATTGTTCAGGATGATAAGGAAGATCATCATTTTTTAAGTGAGCATGAGAGTGAGATATTAATGGCTGGTGCTGGGCGAATCTTGTTATATCAATTGAACGGACCGCTAAGTTATGCTGCTGCCAAAGGCATATCAAATAAGCTTATGGCTTGTACAAACCATGAAATTCTATTATTGGATTTTACTAACGTTCCACATATTGATGTATCCACGGCGATGGCGTTAGAAGAAGTTATTTTGGACTCGCACCTTGCTGCTCAAAATGTATTGATAGTAGGTGCTAAGCCTGAAGTAGAAACGATTTTACATCGTATGAAAGTTGCTACATTAATTCCTGAGAAATATCACTTCCCAAGTAGAAAGACGGCTCTAGAAGCCGCTTCTGTATTATTAGCGGCTCCAGATGGTGAGCTTTGAAAACCACGGGAGTGTTTGCAGCGACTGGTTAAGCTGGGTACTTAGTGTTGAAATAGGTAGCGGTAGCTCACTATCTGCTACTAAATGCTCAAGCTTGAGTTCTATTTCTATTAAGTCGTGCAAGTAGTGCAACGTAACATGGTAGCTTTTCATGTTAGGCGCATAGATACTCATTTGTTCTGAAAGCGCTTCTTCTATCTCTTTTCTTAAAGGTAAAACGCGACAGAAACTCTCTTCTTCATCGTCATAGGTGTCGATGTGAAAGATAACGTGGCCGATATCATCAAAACGTTGCAGTAGTTTTATGACGGCGGTATCACCGATCCAGTGTCCTTCAGAAGCGCTACAATAAGAAGCTACCTGAATATGCATCTCTAGGAGGCTCTTGCTACCCATATTACGGCTTTTGAAGTGATGTACGTTAATGATGCCGTCTACTTCTTCAACGACCTCTTTAAGCTCCTTAACACGCTCTTCAGGTAGGGCGGTATCTACTAGCTCTTTGATGCTGTTCCACGTAAGGTCCCAGCCAATCTTACCAACAAAAGCAGCAACGATGATTGCCGCTAGTATATCAAGCCATGCATAGCCTGCCATTGCTCCAAGAATACCAAACAGTACAACAATAGATGAAAATGAGTCAGTTCGGCTGTGCCATGCATTGGCTATCAGTAGGTCTGATTTGAGTCTTTTTCCCGCGGCTAATGTGTAGCGGTAGATCCACTCTTTACTGGCAATGGATAAAAAAGCAACTAATAAGGCAGGCCAGCCAGGTGTCGGCACTGATGTGGATGTCCAGAATTCGCGAATACTTTCAAACGCCATTGCTCCTGCTACTGCTATAAGAACGCAGCCAAGAAAAACAGTGCCGATTGTTTCAAAACGCGCATGTCCCCATGGGTGTTCTTCATCAGGCTCCTCATGAGAGAAGTGAAAGATAATAACAACCATAAAATCGGTAAGCAGATCTGAGAAAGAGTGTATCCCGTCGGCTATAAGTGCGTTGGAATTGGATGCTACACCGACAATAATTTTTGCAAAACCAAGCAATGCATCAAGGATAGCGCCGATGATAGTAACTTTTTGTGCTTCTTTGTTTCTATTTGCAGACATAGACATGTTATTAGCCGATCATTTGAAACCATCGGCATGTTAACCTTACGAAGAGAATCGGGCCAGTTAAAAGACTTAAAAAAGATATTTATTTCATTAAATTTGGCTTGACATGAAAAAATATCAAAATTATCTATTTCAATAGTGTATTTATTAATCAGGCTGCATATAATCTTTAAATGAATATATAACTCATTGATAAATAACAATAAATACTACTGGTTAAAAAGTGATCAATGTGAGTAGAAGCTCATGAAATGGGCTCTGTAAGACGTTTTTCTTACAGAATCCACAGGGTTATCCACAAGATGTGTGTGTACCTTGCTCTAGCCCATATAGGGCGTAGGATTGAGGGTTGTGTTGATAGGTTGTTTAGCATTGTAGAAGAAATTAGACTGCATTTTTCTGTAGCAAATAGGATTGACATTTAGATGGAAAATACCGCGCTAACACAGGTAGTTTTACCTCTGGCATTGTTTTTTATTATGCTGGGTATTGGTTTGTCGCTTGCTGTTTCTGATTTCTTGGATTTAAAGTCTAGGCCTCGTGCTGTTGCGTTAGGCAGTGTTATGCAATTAGTTGGCTTACCGCTATTAGGGTACTGTGTTGTGTCTATGCTAAATGTTCCTCCTACCTATGCGGTTGGTATAATGATACTGACGTTCGCACCCGGTGGGGCAACATCTAATTTGATCAGTTATTTAAGTAGAGCTGATACGGCTTTGTCAGTAAGTTTAACGGTGATAGCCAGCGTAGTGACTCCTTTTACGTTACCGCTATTTTCTTATATGGCCGTTTCTCACTGGCTTTCGCTTGAGGCCACCATTGCTTTTCCTGTTTTGCAGACAGTTTTTAAATTATTGGCCATCGCATTACTGCCTGTTCTATTGGGTATGTGGCTGAATCATAAAGCACCTAGTGTTTCTGCTAAGTTGCAGCCGGTGATTAAATGGTGCTCACTGCTATTTATGCTGGTGGTGGTAGTGGGAATAGTGGCAGGCAATAAAGACAAGTTGGCAGATATGTTAATGCAGGTTGGCCCTGCGGTTTTATTACTATCATTGGTTGCTATGCTAGCAGGGTGGTGGGCCGGTAAGCTGTTTCATTTGCCAACAAAGCAGAACCTCACATTGGCTATCGAGACAGGTATTCAAAACGCAGGGTTAGCTTTAATAATTACAGGGGCGGTATTACACAACACCGAAATGTCAGGCGTTGTGTTGCTCTATGGTGTTCTAATGCAAGTGCCTGCTATTTTACTTATCATCTTCCGCCATTGGCAATGCAGACAATCTGAGGTGGTAGATGCACGTATAGAGCTTTAATGCATCGCTGTAGTTGGTCCTTGTTCTAAGATTGCCGTGGTTATTAATCTATACCGACAATCTTATGAGTTTGTAGGCTCATCTTCCAGCGAGGGTGCCTCAAGCAGTAATCAATAACGTGTTGTGTATTTTCGCTTGGGCCATCAGTGTCTAATGGCTGTAAGTAAAAGTTATCAAACTCCAACTCAGTGAACCTTTCAGGCATTGCATCGTGTTGAGGGTATACAAGCTTTAGTTCATGACCTTTTTCGATAACGAGCTGGGCAGAAGCTTTTGGGCTAACGCAAATCCAGTCGATGTCGTTAGGCAATGGTTTAGTCCCATTAGTCTCTACTGCTATTTCAAAACCGCTATTATGAACTGCGGCTATGAGCTCTTGAGTTAACTGCAAGGCGGGCTCGCCCCCAGTGAACACAACATAAGGCTTACCTTCTGGGGTAGGCCAAAAGCTTAAAATTGCAGTGGCCAATGCCTCTGCCGTTATGAATTTCCCGCCGTTTTGACCATCTGTACCGATAAAGTCAGTATCACAAAAATTACATATTGCAGTAGCTCTATCCTGTTCGCGGCCCGACCATAAATTACAGCCGCTAAAACGGCAAAATACTGCGGGGCGACCTGCATGAGCACCTTCGCCCTGCAATGTGTAGAACATCTCTTTTACGCTATACATTTTTGTGTTGTTAACCCTATTTAGAAGGTAGTTAAGGGGAAGCTTAGAGCTGGTTGATAAACTATTTGATCAGATGATTGAGGCGATCAAGTGCAATGATAGGTATTTTCTACAATGTGTAAATTCTACAGGGGATGAGAATCATATCAAGTAATTATCGCTTCACTTGTTAACCCTAAGTTGTATCTGTTGTAGTAGGAGAAATAGCAGGGGTGGTGTATAAATTGTGATGTACTAAATTAACTTTCTCTAAAACACGAAGTTCTTATAATAAAAAGATAGGTTTCTTATGTTTATTAAAACGATTTCATCGGTTGCGTTAGTCGGTATGTTAATGGCTTCTCCATTAGCACTTGCGAAAGATAAACCTAAAGCCATGATTGCACCAGGCCTCTTCTCTTTCGAAGTGATGCACGATGGGGCGATGGTTGAGATTAAACGTAATCAAAATCCAGAAAATCTAATTACTGATCTATATGCCACAACGTTTCGTGGTATGCCGCAAGCGATGCATCCCTTTGAGCCATATGATGTAGAAACGATCGCTGAGCGAGAATTTGTGCAATATATGATCGATGCTCAAAAAGATAAAAATATTATGATTGTTGATACACGTACGATCGGGTGGCACCAGCGTTTGACGATTCCAGGAGCCGTTAGTTATCCCTATACAATGATGGATGATGCTGATGATAGAGATTGGGCGATGGATGACTTTGGTGCACTGAAGCAGTCTGATGGCAGCTATGATTTTACGAAAGCAAAAACCTTAGCAATGTTCTGTAATGGTTATTGGTGTGGGCAAACACCATCAATGGTTCGTGCCATGCTCGAACACGGTTATCCAGCAGAAAAAATCAAATACTACCGTGGTGGTATGCAGGCATGGACTAGCTTAGGTTTGTCGGTAGTGGGAGAGGCGACAGAGTAGAGCGCAAGCTAAACATCCAGGGCATATACTATATAAAAAGGGCTTATTTTAAATAAGCCCTTTTTGTTTTCAGTTAGCGTTGGACTTGGCCGCCAAAGGCTTCCAAAATCTGCGGGAAGAGGCGCTGGCACTCTAATGCTAAACGGGCCACATCGCTGTCTAATCTCACTAAAGGATCTTCTGATGATTCTTCATTGAGCGTCTGGGTTAATTCGTCTGTTGGTTTTACGCGCTTGATCAATAAGTCATCTTGTAAGATGAAGCTGAGAGTTTCATCCCACTGCAAGGCTAGTTTGGTTACTTGCTTTCCGGTTTCTAAATGAGCAATTACTTCGCTGCTATGCAGGTCATGCCCTTTAATGCGAATAACGCCGCCTTCTTCTGTTTGATCTTTTAATTCACATTCATCCAAGCATGTGAAGGCTGGAGATGAACTTGATTGTTGCAGCCATTCAGACATCACTACACCCGGAGAGTGGACAGTATCTGGCAATGCAACTGGCAAAGTGGTCAGGCTGTTACGCAGTAGGTTGAGTAGTTCTTCAGCACCTTTATGACTGGAGCTGTCAACAACGATAAATCCGGCGCGAGGTAAAACAAGTGCACTGGTTTGCGAGAAGCGACTAAAAGCACGAGGTAACAAATCAATAATGATTTCATCTTTTAATTGAAGTTGTTCTTTACGGTATACCTTACGTGCCTGTTCACGCTCAATCACACCAACGCGTTCATTCAAGTTTCTTTTAATTACATTAGCAGGTAAGAGTTTTTCCTCTTTTTGTGCGGTAATTAAATATGCCCCAGATGACGCAAATACAGTTTGCTCGTCCAGTGCTGAGTGTGGAGCAACCCATCCGTAGCGGCTGAGCTCTTGGCTACGACATGGTTCAAATAAGTGTTCAGAGAAAGCGGCTTCCAGCTGTTCCTGTGTGTAATCTTGTTGCTCTGTAAACCGGTAAAAGACGAAATTTTTGAACCACATAAAGCTTCCACTATAAGAAAATTAAAATCGCTGCTAGCTTAGAGGGAAATTACCCGCAGTGACAGAGTAAAATCACAACAAGATAAATATTTGTTGTAGAGCCACTTAGTAGCACCTTAATTAATGACTATTTTTTAGGTGGCGCTTAGTTTTATGAGTGGCAATGGCGCTAGAAGGGTCATCAGGCCAGGGATGCTTCGGATAGCGCCCCTTCATTTCTTTTTTTACTTGAGGGTATACCTGCTCCCAAAAATTCCCTAAGTCTTGTGTGACTTGTAAAGGGTGGCCTGCGGGGGAGAGTAAGTGAACTTTGAGTTTGATATTGTTCGCAATAGTTGGGGTTGATGTCGCACCAAACATCTCTTGAAGCTTAACACCTAGCACGGGTGGGGTTTGGCTATAATCAATCTGAATTTTTGAGCCTGAAGGTACACTGATACGCTCAGGTGCAAGTTCGTTAAGCTGTTGTGGTAATGGCCAAGGGAGCAAATTTTGTAAAATACTATGTAAATCCAGTTTTGCAAAATGATTAATATGGCTAACTTTATCAAGGTAAGGTATGAGCCAGTGGTCCAGTGAGGCCAACAAAGCGCTGTCGGATAGGTCGGGCCACTGATTTTTGCCGTTTTGGTTTTCGTATGCTTGGTACAAAAAAGTAACTCGTTGGCGCCATTGTGTGAGTGTCTTTGTATGGGAAAAAATCGAAAGGCCTTTGTTTTTGACAAGTCCAAGTAATGCTTGTATTCGAGCATCATCAGAAAGCGTTTTTAGCGGCTGACGTTTGATGATGATAGCCCCGCAACAGTGCTGCTCTTCTGCAATGAGCTTTTGCTGTTTATCATCCCACTCTACGAAATTACGTTGTTGTAGCATGTGGATAAGAGGTCCTTTAAACAGAGATGAGTTAAAGGGCGCTGCTAACCAAATGGCATCGTTTGACCTTCCTTCTTGGCTGCTAAGTTGCGCGATTGCTATCCATTTTGATTTGCTTAGGTAGTCATTTTCATTAATGCTGGCTGCCCGGCCATTGGCGAGTTGGAAGCGTGGTTGCTCTCCTGTTCGTTTGGCAATGCGATCTGGCCAAGCACTGGCTATTAGCAGGCCGATTTGGTCTTCACTATTAATAGTGCCAATCGCCTGTTGTTGGGTTTTTCCGTTAGCAGGGAGTTGTTGGCAAAGTGTAAAGTAGCGCTGGCACTGTTGCTTTATGCGATAGAGCTGGCCTTGTTGTGATGGATGGCATTTTTTAGGCTCTCGAAGCCAATCAAGACGCATTTGTAAATCGGCTTGGCGTGTATTTAATGGATCGCGCTCCGAAAGTAACGCCGCTAGTTCACATGCTTGGTATTCCAGTTGGTACAAGCTAGCAGTGAGCATCATATGTGCCAAGCGTGGATGAACTGGCAGGCTAGCCATCTGTTCGCCTTGCTTGGTTAAATGATATTTATTGTTAGTGAGCTCTAGGGCGCCTAGTTGGCACAGTAACTCGCGTGCTTGCTGGCAGGGGGCTGGGGCAGGAAGGTCTAGCCATGCGAGCTCAGCAGGGTCATTACAGCCCCAGCGATACAGCTGTAGTATGAGTGGCGCTAAGTCTGCTTGTTGGATTTCAGGCGCTGTAAAAGGCGATAGTTGGGCTTGTTGCTCTAGTGACCAGAGCCTATAGCAGATTCCAGGTGCCGTTCTTCCCGCGCGTCCTGATCTTTGCGTACTTGCAGCACGTGATAGTCGACGGGTTTGTAAGCGAGTCATGCCGGTATTCGGATCATAGCTTGCTTGTCGGCTGAGCCCACTGTCTATGACGACAGTAACGCCATCAATAGTAAGGCTCGTTTCAGCAATGGCGGTTGCTAGTACGATTTTTCGCTGGCCATTCGGTGCAGGAGTTATTGCTTTGCGCTGTTGTTCAAGGCTTAGGTCGCCATACAGAGGAGTAACCAGCAGCTCTTGTTTATCAGCATCGTCGAAGGTTTCATATAACTGCTTTTCAACGCGGCGTATTTCGCCCTGTCCTGGAAGCAACCCGAGTAGGCTGCCGGATTGTTCATTCAGTGCAGTTTTGATGGTGACGACAATACGAGATTCTATTCGTTCTTGGTGGTTCCATGGCGCGCCATAAATTAGCTCTACCGGGAAGCTACGGCCTTGGCTCTTAATAATAGGAGCGTCATCGAGCAGTTCTGCTATATCAGAACTGTCTAATGTGGCTGACATGATCAATAGCTTTAAGGGATCATCGTCGCGGAATAAGCTGCGGCCTTGCAAAATTAAGGCAAGGCCTAGGTCTGCATCTAGACTGCGTTCATGAAACTCATCAAAAATAACGAGGCCGATACCATCTAAGCTGGGGTCGCTTTGAAGCATTCGTGTGAGGATACCTTCGGTGACGATCTCGATTCTGGTTTTATGGCTGACCTTGGTGTCCATTCGGACGCGATAGCCGACGGTTTCTCCTACGGCTTCACCTAGCGACATTGCCATACGTTCCGCAGCAGCACGTGCCGCTAATCGACGGGGTTCTAGCATGATGATTTTTTGGTTAGCTAGCCATACCTGATCTAATAATGCTAATGGGACAACGGTAGTTTTCCCTGCGCCAGGCGGTGCTTCAAGCACCGCTTCATGCTTAGCATTAAGTGCAACAATAAGGTCAGGGATAATCGAATGAATAGGCAGTGTTAACATATGAGATAGATATGACTTTTGCTAATGGCTTAAGAATGACGCACTCTAAAAGTATACAGTGAACTGTATTAGGAGTGGAAACTTAGGTCTGTAGGCTGATAATAGATTTTTTTGATTTTGCAGCCCCGGTTTATAAAATCCTTGCTAGGATTAATGCGTCTTAAATTATCGTTCGGGAGGCTAGTTTGCACTATTTTTTAAAATCCTGTGCGATGAGTGTTTGTTTTATAGTCATGGCTGCTCCAGTAGCTAGCTATGCTGAGGGGATTACTCCCACTGTTTGTAATGCGATTACCAATAAAGGTGATAGAGACCGTTGTATTTTACGGTATCAAAGCCAAGAAATACGTAAACTTCAAGCGGATACTGCGCGAGGAGAGGCTGAAAAGGAGGCAATGTTTAAGCAGCGGCAGGAGCAAATGGCTAGCCAAAGAGGGTATGGTATGCCACGTATGGAGAAGTACTCACGTAATAAATTAAAAGTGGTATTTGATCCAGTGCTTCGAAGCCAGCGCGTTAAATGTATTGGTTATAATGCTCAAGGTGACTATGTTTATAGCCGCTCCTTTTATTTGAGACCGCCAGCTGATCACGGTTTAATGAAAACACGTGATGCGTCTAAAATCACAAAGCTTATATGTAAGTAAGGTTGTTTATTTGGCGGGTTTGTTAAGCAAAGAAATGGCCTTGTCTATCGACTGGTCTAGGTAGTAACCATAGAACTGCGGTGTATTAACGCCGACCATGTTAGGTACAAGTGCTTGGCCTTTACGATCAAGGAACAGCAGAGTAGGTGTTAGGCTTGCTCGGTAGCGTTGTGCAAAGCGCTTTGCTGTAATCTTCTTCCCGTTAAAATCAGTAATTACATTATTTGAGTCAATTTTTAGCTCTCTAAAGAGGGCCTTGCTCTTATAATGACCTCCTTGGTGCATAGGGTCTAGAAAGTCATTATGAATGAGTTCGCAGTAGCTACAATCACGCTGGCTTACCATCACAATGGAGACTCGATTATCCCCTTGCTCTTTCGCATCTTCAAAAAAATTGCTAGCGCTAGGTAGGCCTTGTGCGTGTGCTGATGTAAGCACAGTGCTAATGATGAGAGCAATAATGCTAGGCAAGAGTGCTTGTATCTTCATTCTTTATTTTCCAAAAAATCAACAACTAATTCTACCACTTCGTCAGCATACAGGTCCCTGAAGTAATGATCAGCCCCTTCAATAATAGTGTGTTCTACCTGTGAATTCGAAACCTGATTCATCATTTCGGGGAGGTCGGAAACAGTTTTGTCTTCTGATGCACTAATTACTAACGTTGGTACTTCGATCTCATTCAAGAGAAAAGGTGTGTTGAAGCGCTCATCAGCTTGGTAGTAATTAAGAAATGATTCAGTTTTTACTTGGCTATTAGCGCAATAAATGAAGTTTGTATTTTTTAGCCAGGCATTCTTATCAGCTTTTTCTACTTGAGCTAAAATACTTGTAAGTGATTGTGAGTAGCGTTGTTGGTAACTGTTTTTATCACCTTCTTCAGTCCATGTGGCAGGTGCGAGCAATACTTGTGCTTTAAGTTGTGCCGGGTTATTGGCTGCGAACCATGCGGTTTGGTTCCCTCCGCGAGAGTGTCCCATTAGCACAAGGTTTTGTGCGCCTTGATTTTTCAACCAGTTTGTCCACGCGTTTATTTCATTTAGAGCATCGGTATGTTTATGTTGATGTGGCACTTGGCAATCATACATACCGTGCCTGTCGTTAATACCGAGACTTAGATTGATGGCCAAAGAGTTAAGGCCTGAGTCGCTTAATAAGGCCTGTAAGGTCTCAATTAATTCCATTTTGTTATGTGCCAGTGTGCCATGTGTAATGAGTACTACACCATCAGCTAAGGAGCTTCCTTCTGCTAATTGCATCTGTGCATTTAATGTAAGGTTTTCGTGCGTTGTAGTGACTTCTTGTGCGAAGAGAGGTTGCGTTGTGAGTAGTAAGAGAGCGGTAGTGTTTAGAAGGGCTTTATACATACGAACCTCTATTATTGTTATAAGCTTATATGAAAGCCTACAATAACAGAGGTCTCTAATTTAGGCTACAGACCTTCGTAGGCCAGCATTGTGTAAACGGGAATGCCAGCTTCCTGAATACGGATAGAACCGTTTAAATCTGGAAGGTCGACTAACGCAGCGCTTTCTATCACTTGCGCACCTAGTTTTTTTATCAGGGTGCAAGCTGCCAGAATCGTCCCGCCCGTTGCAATAAGGTCATCGAATACTAATACTCGGTCACCAGGGCCTACAGAATCAATCTGCATTTCAACGGCCGCTGTACCGTACTCCAGTTTATATTCTTGGTGTACGGTTTCGCCCGGCAGTTTCCCTTTCTTGCGTACGAGTACTAAAGGCTTCTGCATTTGGTAAGCCATGATTGATGCAATGAGGAAACCTCGAGCATCAATACAGGCAATGTGTGTTAGATCTGAATTCATATATCGCTGAATAAATGCATCAGCGACCATACGTAATGCTTTAGGGTCTTTGAAAATGGGTGTGATGTCGCGAAATACAACACCCGGCTCTGGCCAGTCAGGTAAGGAACGGATAACTGACTTGATATAAAATTCGTCGTAAGACATGTACTAATGGCTCCTCAATCAAGCCGGAACGTTAACGCTTGATATGGCTCAATGTTTACAAAATGAATATACGGTTTAATCATTGTGTTGGGTTACACATAGAGATGGCTACTTCTTTGTGCAACTATTTTTAGCGCCGTTCAATTTATTGGACGGCGTTTTTTTATCTTCAGGTTTTATAATCTATATAGAAAGTTGCTGTACGTCTTCTTTAGGAGTGTCTTTGCCATGACACTCACCTGAAACTTCAAATAGGCTATCTAAATCCAGTAAATCTAGTTCTTTACCATCAACTTGAATTAGGTTGTTCTTCTGAAAACGTGTAAAGATACGGCTCACTGTTTCAACCGCTAGTCCTAGGTAGTTACCTATTTCATTACGTGACATTGATAGTCTGAATTTATGGGCAGAATAACCCCGCGCTTGAAAGCGTTGAGAGAGTTTAATGAGGAAGGTGGCAACCCGCTCTTCAGCGTTCTTTTTTGAGAGCAGAAGCATCATTTGTTGATCATCTCTGATCTCTTTACTCATGGTTCGCATCACTTGGCGTCGCAGTTCTGGTAACTGACCACAGAGTGTATCTAAATGCTCGAACGGAATTTCACATACCGTTGTTGTTTCCATTATTTTAGTGGAAACAGGGTAATGTTGATTATCGTAACCGCTTAAACCAACCAGTTCTCCAGGGAAGTAAAAGCCAGTGATCTGCTCTTCACCTTCATTGGTAATGGTGTAGCTTTTAACGCTGCCTGCACGAATAGCAAAAACCGATTCGAAGTTGTCACCTTGGTGAAAAAGATGATCTCCTTTTTTTAGCGGTCGGCTTTTCTCAATAATACTATCAAGGCTGTCCATCTCCGTGTTGTTTAATGACACGGGAAGGCAAAGTGAGCTTAAGCTGCATGTATTACAATGAGCTTGCTGCAGGCTATGCAGTTTCCCTTCCTTTTTTATATCGCTCATGGCCAATTCCTGTGTTTGTTACATAATGAGAGGCTACTCAGCCGTTAATTATGTAACATTTAGAGGGAGGCGTGAAGCATCTATTATATGATACGGGAAAAACCTTGTGTTGCTTGCTGTTTGGGGATGTAACGATCAAAGGCCATACAGATGCGCCTGATTAACAAACGACCTGCTGCGGTTACAGTAATTCGCTGCTCGTCTAGCTCGATTAAACCATCCTGCACGAAGTGTTGTAACTCGGTCTGCTCTTCTGAAAAATACTCTTTAAAGTCAATGCCAAACAGCTTTTCGATGGGTTTTGGGTCTAGCTCGAAATGGCAAATTAATTGTGTAATTACGGCGCGACGAATCTGGTCATCTGTGCTCAATTGTACACCGCGTCGGATAGCGCTTGAGCGCGTATCAACTGCTTTAGAGTAGGCGTTAATGTCATGTTCATTTTGATAATAAACATCGCCTATTTGACTAATGGCTGAGACGCCCATAGCAACCAAATCGCAATCTGAGTGGGTAGTGTACCCTTGGAAATTGCGATGAAGGTGCCCGCTCTCTTGAGCAAGAGCTAGCTCATCGTCAGGTTTTGCAAAATGGTCCATGCCAATATAAACATAACCGGCATCGAGTAATTTATTAATAGTGGACTCGAGAATGGCTAATTTTGTTTCAGGGCTTGGCAGGTCTTCTGCGTTAATGTGTTTTTGCGAGCGAAAGCGGTCGGGCATATGAGCGTAATTAAACACGGACAAGCGATCAGGGCTCATATCAATGACGGTATCAAGGGTCGCATTGAAGCTTTCAAATGTTTGATGTGGAAGCCCGTATATAAGATCCATGTTGATCGATTTGAAGCCAAGGTCACGGGCAGCCGTCAGTACAGCGAGCGTTTGTTCGGTGGGCTGAATACGATTAACCGCTTGTTGAACAACAGGGTTTACAACCTGAACGCCTAAGCTAATTCGGTTAAAGCCAACTTTTCTTAGCGTGCGCATTGTTTCTAACGATGCTTCACGTGGGTCTATTTCGATGGAGTAATCGCCACTATCATCATCAAGTAAGTTAAATTCCTGTTTGAGCTTGTTCATAAGCTCAGTCATTTGTTCATCGCTGATGAAAGTAGGTGTACCGCCACCCCAGTGAAGCTGGTTAACAATTCGGCCATCGCTATACCATTTAGCTGCTTGCTCAATCTCTTTATATAAGGTGTCTAAATAAGGTTGAGCTTTCTTTCGGTTGCGGCTGATAACTTTATTACAGGCACAGAAATAACAGACATGAGCACAAAAAGGGATGTGCACATAAAGCGATAAGGGGGCTGTTTTATCAGTAGTCGTTTGCCCGTTTAGCACTAGTTGTTCTTCAGAAAGAGAAGCGTCAAATTGAATAGCTGTCGGGTATGAGGTGTATCGAGGGCCTGATAGATCGTAACGTTTGATTAGATCCAGGTCCCATGAAATGGTTTTGTCCAGGCTCACGATAAATTCCTCATAATATTAAGCGCTGCAGTATAACATTTGGTATGGATAATAATTTGACGCGTATCAAATACCAATGATTCCATTAAATGGAATGGTATATAAACCGAAAAGAATAATCATCAGACCTGCGATGTGTTGCACATTACGATTGGCTAGCAGGGTTTGCATCTGTTTGGCAAGTATGCCGGTACTAAGCATGGCGGGCAGTGTGCCAACACCAAAGGCGAACATTAAGCTGGCGCTTTGGATAGGATCTTGTGCTGTTGCGGCCCATATAAGGGTGCTGTAAATAAGCCCGCAGGGAAGCCAGCCCCAAAAAAAGCCGAGTAAAAGCGCTTGTTTAATGCTTTTGACGGGGAGTAGTTTGCTGGCGGCAGGGCGAATCAGAGACCATAGCTTGCTGCCTAGTTTCTCAACTTGAGTAAGGCCTTTCCACCATTGGGCAACATATAGACCCATGGTGATGAGCAATAAGCCAGCAAGGGTACGAAGTGCAATGGCAAGGGTGCTATCTTTTATCAATATCCCAAGGGAGCCTACTAATGCTCCTGCGAGGGCGTAGCTGATTAGCCTGCCAAAATTGTAGCCTATAAGATTTGGAATTCGACTGCGCTTTTGTCCTAGTGCAATGGTGGCTGCGATACCTCCACACATACCTAAACAGTGCGCGCTACCGAGCAGCCCAAGTAAAATGGCTGTAGAGATAGAAAGAGACTCAGTCACGAGAGGAGTTTGCCTTTCCTTGTTTGGCGTCGTCAGGAATTAAGTCGTCATCGTCATCAAACAAGATGCTATGGGCTGGTGATTCTAGGTCATCAAACTGGCCCGTGTTAACACTCCAGAAAAAAGCCCAAATGGCAAACCCCAGCAGGACGATAGCTATGGGTATTAATACAAAAAGAATTTCCATGGAGAATCGTCTCGAAAATTGAAGTGGCTATTTTACAGGATTACGGCGAACAAGTTTAGTCAGACGAAGCGCATTACCAACAACGATCAGTGAGCTGACTGACATGCCAATAGCGGCCATGTAGGGGGCGATAAAGCCCATAGCAGCCAATGGTAAAGCAATTAGATTATACAGCAGTGCCCAGCTCAGGTTCTGTCGTATAACAAACTGGGTTTTTCGTGATAGAAGAATAGCGTCAGCTAAGCGTTCAATATCACTACTAATCAGCACCGCATCGGCATTGGTTTTAGCAAGATCTGTTGCGCTTCCCATAGCGATTGATGTCTGAGCTCCGGCGAGTACCGGGATATCGTTGATACCGTCGCCAATCATCACCACTTTAGCGCCTTTGCTTTGTAGTTTTTGAATATAGGCAAGCTTCTCTTCAGGAGAGGTATTAGCAATGACCTGATCCATATTTAGTTCAGCAGCAACTTCTTGAACCGCCGCGGAATTGTCGCCTGTCAGCATTTGAACATTAAGACCGAGGCGCTTCAAAATAGCCAATGTCTGTTGGGTACCTTTACGAATTTGGTCGTTCAAGCAGAACCAGGCGAGAGGTGTTTGGGCGTTACAAAGTAGCAGCCATTGGCCATTATGATCGGGAGCATCACTATAAGTCAGCTGTTGTTGGCACAGAGCTGATGCAAATTCAGGCTTGCCAATACGATAAACGGTGTTATCAACATTCCCTTCTAGGCCTTGGCCTAGTTCTACATTGAGTGAATCTGCCGCTTGGCGTTGGTATTTTCGGAACGCTTTAGCAATAGGGTGTTCCGAATGGGCTTCTAGTGCAGCAGCAATTTCCAGTGCTGTTTGCGCGTCTATATTGCTGCATAAATGTGTGCTCTTAAGCGATAAATTGCCTTCTGTGAGTGTGCCTGTTTTATCGAATACAATATGTGTTGCTGTGGCTAGGCTCTCTAGTACATGTCCGCGGGTAATCAGCAGTCCATGTTGTCGAAGTGTACCTGTTGCTGCTGTGAGCGCTGTGGGTGTGGCTAATGAGAGTGCGCATGGGCAAGTAACAACCAGTACTGAAAGAGTAATCCAAAAAGCGTTTTTAGGGTCGATTTGCCACCAAATAAGACTGACAACAATGGCGGTTAATAGAACGGCGGCGACAAAATAACTCGCCACCTTGTCGGCAGTTTTAGCAACAGCGGGTTTTTCTTCCTGGGCTCTGTCGAGTAGTCTGACAATCGCAGATAATTTTGTGGCCGCACCTACTTCTGTAATTTTCAGCTGAAGGGGGCTTTCTACATTAATGGTTCCACCGACAACATGATCATTGATCGTTTTATTGATGGGGAGGTACTCGCCGGTTAGCGCTGACTCATCTACTGAAGAGTAGCCCGCTACAATAATGCCATCAGCAGGTAAAGTGTGACCCGGTTTAACCAGAACAATATCACCAGTGTTGAGGTCGCTTGCTGGGATCAGTATTTCTTGCCCATCTACGAGTTTTATGGCGCTGGCGGGAATTAGGTTTAATAAGGCGTTACCTGCTCGTCCGGTCCTATGCCTTGCCTGCATTTCCAGGTAGCGGCCTATTAGCAGAAAGAAAGTAAACATGGTAACGGAGTCGAAATAAACTTCGCCACTTTGAGTATAGGTTGCCCAGGCGCTCGCAAGGTAAGCTCCTCCTATAGCGATAGATACAGGAACATCCATGCTCAGGTGATGCGCTTTAATGTCACGTAATGCCGCCGTAAAAAAAGGTCTGGCAGAGTAGAGAAGTATCGGTGTGGTAATTAACAAACTGGTCCAGCGGATAAAGATTTCAAACTTTTCCTCTATTCCTTGTAATGCGCCTGCATACAAAGCGATGGACATCATCATCACCTGCATCATGCCGAGTCCGGCTATGCCTAAGCGACGAAAAGAGCGCTTTTTTTCAAGTTCGAGTAATTGTTCTTCTTTATCCGGATGGTAAGGGTGGCCTTGATATCCAATGTGGTATATCGCCGCCATGATGCTACTTAATGTAATTTCACTATCATGCCAGCGGATGCGGGCTCGGTGATTAGTGAGGTTGACTGACGCTTGTTCAATACCCGCTTGTTTTACTAAGTGGTGCTCTAATAGCCAGACGCAGGCTGCGCATGTTATGCCTTCAATGACTAGGGTTGCTTCTTTGATATCGTCTTCTAATGAGACCACAAAATTTTGTTGAATCGAAGCATTGTCATAGAGCTTTAGTTCGTCTTGGACCGTACTCGGGAGTTCTGTACCAGAGAGATCTGGTGTGAACATTGAATCTCCCTGGCGGTATTTGTAGTAGTGCTCAAGCCCGCTAGAAACAATGGTTTCTGCTACCGCTTTGCATCCGGGGCAGCACATGGGTTGTTCAGTACCTTTAATATTGGCAGTAAACTGTACGCCTTTGGGTACGTCTTGGCCGCAATGAAAGCATGTCACAAGGCTGTGCTGACTATTAAGACTACTACTCATACTTCGTGCCTTATAAATTTGGCTTTAGTTCAAAGCTACGTTGTTCATAAGGTGGCAGAATCTCTTTACGAAGGTGCCAGTTTTCATCCGCTGGAAATAGGAAAAGAAAGCGTTTTCCTTTAAGTGGGTTGGCCAATGAACCGGAATACAGTTGTTGGGAACCAATTGCCTTAAGAGTGATTTCCTGGTCGTATTTTTGGTGAGTAGGGTGGACAATATCCAATGTCAGGAACTCAGGAATATTAGTCAGCTGGCCATTTAGTTTGACCATGATATCGCCTGTCACATCGTCCAAATTAAGCTCTGCGACAATTTTCTGATCAATGGCATTTTGATTTTTTTCCGTGTTGAGTTCATAGCCTCTGGCTATGCGGTAGTAATCATCTTTTACCACGCCGTCCATTGTGACGATAGACAGGTAAAGAAAGCCAAAACCGTAAAACACTACGGCGAACAGTGGAGTCAGAATAAAAAGGAGCCAAGGTTGTTTATACCAAGGTTTTGCTGCTTGAATCTCATCTTCGGTCATATTTGTTTCTGTCATAAAAATAGCTGCTGTCTTTGCAGAAAGCAGCTATTGTAACTTAATTTAATGCGCAGGTCGGTTATCGACGTGGCGCAGGGCCAATGAAGCGGTTTTCTTCAGTAATAGAGATACTACTGTCATCCAGTGCTTCAACTTTAAACTGGATATCATAGTTAGGGCGTTTGATGTTTTCCTTATTCAAATGAATACGAATATTGTAATCAAGTAGCTCGCCCGCTTTGATAGTGACTACAGGTTCTGAAATTAGTTGCATCCCTTCAACGCCCGTAACACTAATTCGATAGTCATGATCTCGCTGTTCTTTATTCGCCAATTTTAGCTTATAAACATTCTCAATCCGACCATTAGAAGTTTCATTATAGAGCTGCCCGCGGTCACGCAAAATGTCGACTTCAAGGGGGACACGGCTGAAGACGGTGTAGCCAAAGGCGATACACATAGCAATGAGTACTAACAAGTAGCCTATCAGACGAGGTCGTAAGAGGTGGGTTTTTTTACCCTCCAGCTGATGCTCTGTTGTATAGCGTACCAGGCCTTTCTCGTATCCCATACGATCCATGATGTCATCACAGGCGTCAACGCAGGCGCCACATGCGACGCATTCGTATTGTAAACCGTCGCGGATATCGATTCCGACAGGGCACACATTGACACAGAAGCCGCAGTCGATACAGTCGCCTAAGTCTTCAGCTTTATAGTCGCTATCTTTTTTACGTTTACCGCGGTTCTCTCCACGTTTTTCATCGTAAGAGATGACCAGAGTATCTTGATCAAACATCACGCTCTGAAAACGTGCGTATGGACACATGTAGATGCATACTTGTTCACGAAGCCAGCCAGCATTGGCATAGGTAGCTACCGCAATAAAGCCGATCCACCACATCTCCCAAGGACCGAGGGAGAAAGAGGCTAAATCGCTAACCAGTTGGCGAATAGGGGAGAAGTAGCCAACAAATGCTATTGCTGAGGTAATGGCTATAAATAGCCATAACGCGTGCTTGATCGCTCTTTTACGGAATTTAGAAGTGCTCCACGGTGCTTTGTCGAGTTTCATTCGTTGGTTGCGATCGCCTTCAGAAACACGCTCAGCCCAAATAAATAGCCAAGTCCAAACAAACTGAGGGCAGGCGTAACCGCACCAGAGACGTCCGGCAAATACGGTTACAAAGAAAAGCGTGAATGCGAGAATAATCAATAGCCAAGATAGCAGCATGAAATCCTGAGGCCAAAAAGTCATGCCAAAGATGTGAAATTGGCGACTGGGTAAATCAAAGAGAATGGCTTGTCTTCCGTTCCACTCAATTAGCGGGAATGCATAAAACATGAGCAGCATTATTGAGCCGGAAATAACGCGAAAGTTCTTGAAGATCCCTTTGTAAAATTTTACATGAATGTGTTCACGGTTTGCGTAGAGCTCGAAAGTCTCTTTTTTACCGCTTTCTTTTGGCGTGACATCTTTTACAGGTATCTGGTTCATGTCTTTGCTCGCAAGCTTAATTGTTGGGTATTAGCCTACTGGGCCAACTTATCCATTAGAGAAGTTGCATATTATAATGTCGTCTATAAAAAAAAGGCGATATGAATTTCTTCACATCGCCTTTTTATTGATAGTTGTCAATTACTTGTTAGACAAGCTATACACGTAAGCTGCAATTAGCTGTACTTTATCTTGGCTAAGCAGGTCTTTATGAGCAGGCATTACACCATTACGTCCAGAACGAATGGTATGAGCAATGTTTTCAAAAGAACCACCATATAGCCATGTGTTATCAGTAAGGTTTGGAGCACCTAGTGCTAGCATCCCTTTACCGTCAACACCGTGACAAGCTGTGCAAAGTGCTTGGAACTGAGTTTTGCCGCGTGCAGTAGCATCAGCATCAGATTCCTGGCCGCTTAGTGTGCGCACATAGCTAGTTACGTCACGTACACCTTCTTCTCCCAATACTGCGCCCCATGCAGGCATAGCACCTTGACGACCATTAAGAATAGTCTGAGTCAGTGTGGCAGGAGATCCGCCATACAGCCAGTCATTATCTGTCAGGTTAGGGAAGCCGTGAGCACCTGTTGCTGCTGTACCGTGACAAACAGAACAGTTGTTAGCGAACATGCGCTGACCCATTTTCAGGCCTGCTTCGTTTTCCGGCTTTTGCAGATCTTCAACGGACAAAGTGGCGTATTTAGCGAAGACTGGCTTATATACTTCATCAGCATGCGCCATCTCTTCTTCCCACTGATTAGTGGACGTCCAGCCTAGTAATCCTTTGAAGTTACCTAGGCCAGGATATAGCGCCAAGTAAACTAAACCAAAAATAACAGTACCCATAAACATCTGGAACCACCATTTTGGTAGGGGATTATCTAATTCTGCAATGCCGTCGAACTCATGTCCGACAGTTTCTTCAGTTTCTTCTTTATAGGTTTCACCCTTACGTGTCTGTAAAAGCAACCAAGTACAGCCAAAAATTACTGCTAGGGTAATAATTGTTACCCATGCGCTCCAGAAAGCACTCATTTTTCCACACTCCTGTTCGGGGTCGATTCATCCGAATCACCCGACGCTTCATCAGCGAAGGGTAGTTGAGATGCATCATCAAATCGTTTTTTATTGCCAGGCAGTAACACCCAGATAAAAAGTCCGATAAAGGTGATGAGCATAATCACCGGTATGAATGGGCCGTAAACATCGTAACTCACTAGTGATTACCGTTTGTTGTTATAGACAGAATGGGTTTTGCCCAGTACTTGCAGATATTCAACCAATGCTTCGATTTCATATATACCTGCAACATCGTCCTGAGCACTAGCGATCTGGTCGTCAGTGTAAGGAACACCCAATTTACGCATAACAGTCAATTTAGTAGCCGTATCCTTACCTGTTAGCTTGTCTTCGAACAGCCACGGATAAGATGGCATCTTAGACTCAGGTACAACATCACGAGGGTTGTACAAATGAGCACGATGCCAATCGTCTGAGTAACGACCACCAACACGAGCTAGATCAGGTCCTGTACGCTTAGAGCCCCATAGGAACGGATGTTCCCAGACTTGCTCATTTGCAGTAGAGAATTGACCGTAGCGCTCGGTTTCAGCGCGGAATGGGCGAATCATCTGTGTGTGACATACATGACACCCTTCACGGATGTAAATGTCACGGCCTTCTAGCTCAACAGCACTGTAAGGACGTAAGCCCTCAATTGGCTTTGTGGTTGATGCTTGGAAGAATAAAGGTACGATTTCAGCTAGACCACCACCGCTAATAACGATGATGATTAACAAAACCATTAGGCCGATATTTTTTTCTACTGTTTCATGCTTAATCATTATTCTGCTCCTCAGCCTTATGCAACCTGCGCAGTAGCATCAGCTACTGGGGCTTTGCTGTCCTTGCGAACAGTTTGCCAAGTGTTGTAAGCCATCAGAAGCATACCTGTTAGCCAGAATATACCGCCCAACCAGCGAACGAAGTAGCCTGGGTGAGATGCTTCGAGTGCTTCAACGAAGCTGTATGTAAGCGTGCCGTCTTCATTAACTGCGCGCCACATCAAGCCTTGTAGGATACCGTTTACCCACATCGCACAGATGTAAAGTACAGTACCGACAGTCGCTAGCCAGAAGTGAGTATTGATTAGGGCAACGCTCCACATCTGTGTTTTACCAAATAATTTTGGAATCATGTGGTATGTCGCACCAACAGAAATCATCGCAACCCAGCCTAAAGCACCGGCATGTACGTGACCAACAGTCCAGTCAGTGTAGTGAGACAGGGCGTTCACAGTTTTAATTGCCATCATAGGGCCTTCGAAGGTAGACATACCGTAGAAGGACAGAGAAACAACCAAGAAGCGAAGAATAGGGTCTGTACGTAGCTTATGCCATGCGCCAGACAGCGTCATCATACCGTTGATCATACCACCCCAAGATGGAGCTAATAGAATCAAAGACATAACCATTGCTACAGACTGAGTCCAATCTGGCAATGCAGTATAATGAAGGTGATGACCACCAGCCCACATATAAGTGGCAATCAGTGCCCAGAAATGCACGATTGATAGGCGATAAGAGTAAATTGGGCGCTCTGATTGCTTAGGTACGAAGTAATACATCATTCCTAAGAAACCTGCGGTTAGGAAGAAGCCTACCGCGTTATGGCCGTACCACCACTGAACCATGGCATCAACTGCACCAGGGTAAATTGAGTAAGATTTCCACATAGAAACAGGCATAGCCATGCTGTTAACAATGTGTAAAACCGCTACCGTGATAATAAAGGCCATATAGAACCAGTTACCTACATAGATATGTGAGGTTTTACGGTTCTTGACAGTACCAAGGAATACGATTGCATAGGAAACCCACACAACAGCAAGCAATATGTCAATTGGCCATTCTAGCTCAGCGTATTCTTTAGAAGAGGTTAAACCCATTGGTAGGGTTATCGCTGCTAAAAGAATAACGGACTGCCATCCCCAGAACGTGAAGGCCGCAAGACCGTCTGAGAATAAGCGTGTCTGGCAAGTACGTTGAACTACATAATAAGATGTAGCAAACAACGCTGATCCACCAAATGCGAATATAACCGCATTAGTGTGTAACGGGCGTAAACGACCGTAGGATAACCATGATGTGTCAAAGTTTAGTGCCGGCCATACCAGTTGTGCGGCGATTAAGACGCCAACTGTCATTCCGACGATACCCCATATCACCGTCATAATGGCGAACTGGCGCACAACCTTGTAATTATAAGTTGGGTGTTCAGTTACAGTGCTCATGTCAGGCTCTCATCCAAAAGCTTGGTTTGATAGTACAGTTCCACAGGCAATTATCTTGGAATAGCCTTGTGTTTTCAACGAGGTTCAGGCGTTGAGTGTGGCGCATTGTCGCATAAAACGGCTGGTAAATATATTGTATATGTAGATTAGTTTTTTCTTTGCGGCTCTTCTATCTTATTGATTTTATTTGAAATAAATATTTAAATAAGAGTTCTTCTACAATTGTCTACAGTGTACTTTAGTGAGAAATTGAGTTTTCTTCTGCTACTTTAGGCGTGCTTTTATTGTTTCTTAACTCTCATTTGCTTGATCTACATCAAGCCCAGCAATAGTGCAGAGTAGTGTTTTATTTTTCGAGGTGGTTTTTTTGGATCGTTTAATTGATGGAAAGCCTATTTTGGGGCGCGTAATCTTAGCTCATGGTGCTGGTGCGGGTATGCAAAGCGAGTTTCTTGAAGAGCTTGCTAAGTACCTGGCGGGTAACGGTGTGCAAGTTGTAAGGTTTGAGTTTCCATATATGCAACAAAGGCGCCTTGATGGTAAAAGAAGGCCACCTAATAGAGCGGATAAGCTGTTGGAAGCTTATAGATCTGTTATTGAGGAGTTTTCTGACTCAGTGCCGTTATTTTTGGCTGGCAAGTCCATGGGAGGGCGAATTGCTTCAATGGTGTTGGAGGAGTCGCATGCACGTGCTGGTTTTGTTTTTGGTTACCCCTTTCATCCTGTCGGCAAGCTGCTTACTACGCGTACAGAGCATATGGGTGGTTTAACCAAGCCTTTGTATGTATTTCAGGGGGAGAGGGACCCTATGGGGACTAAAAATGAAGTGCTAGAGTATTCATTGCCATCTGCGGTTAAGCTGTGTTGGCTTACAGATGGCAATCATGACTTAAAACCCCGAAAAGTATCAGGGTTTACGCAGCCAGTACATATGCGCTATGGCATGTATATGATGCTTGGTGGCATTTGGGTACTTGCTGTATCTGGCTGATTATTAGTG
>JAWUYS010000142.1:0-7757 GCA_034110685.1 Neptunomonas sp. | reverse complement strand
ACATCTCGGTTAGCATAGTCATTAAGGGCTTTACCTTGGCGGGCGAAAATCTCTGCATTAACTTCTAAAAGGTCACTACGCTCCATACCAGGACCGCGTGGCCGAGCGCCGACTAACAACGCATAATGCGCGCTCTTGAAGCCATCTTCAACGTTATCGTGCAATGTAATGGTATGTAATAGAGGGTACGCACAATCTTCCAGCTCCATTGCAACACCGCGAAGGGACTCCATCGCATGAGGCAACTCAATAAGTTGTAATATAACTGGCTGGTCTTTACCCATCATCTCACCAGCAGCAATTTTAAATAAAAGGCTATAGCTAATTGCGCCAGCGGCACCAGTAACGGCAATTCGAACGGGACGTCTCATATGAATATTCCTGATGTGGTTTTTTATAATACCGTGTGTTTTTATAATAATTAGTACTAAAGTTTATAACACACCAAAACAGGACAAAAAAGAAAGCACCAAAGAAAAGTACCAAAGAAGTAAGAAACTAGAGACTTCTGTCGCTAGAATGTCGTAAAAAGACAGATGACTCACCGGCAATTGCCGCTTCTAACTGCCCTAACAAGCGTGCTTTATCTGTACCAAACACCCCTTTTAACACTAGTACATTAGATGCATGATCACTTCTAAAGATAGTTTTTTGTAGATCTAGCGCTCCAATAAACCGCTGCATCTCTTCAAAAAGCTGAATATCATTCATGCTATGATACTGGCCATTAAAGGCTTCTCGGTAACGCTGGTCACCGTTAGAAAAAAACAGCACCAGACTCGCTAAGTATTCTGGTTGCGTAGCATTCATTAACCGCGCTGTTTCACGCGCATGCTGCTCACTGTACAGCTGGCCACCTAAACCATTAATCACCATGACCGAGCGTTTAATCCCGGCTGCTTGTAATTTTATTAAGCCATCATAGGTAGATTGGTAGGTTTCACCTTTATCAATTAGCGTAAGCAACTCATCATCACCGGTTTCAACACCTATATAAAGCATCGATAACCCGAGCGACTTTAATTCTGCCAGCTCTTCAATTGTCTTTTTCTTCACATTACTGGGCAAGCAATAAGCCGTTATCCGCGTCACCTTAGGCAGGTGCACTTTAATCGCTTCTAGAATGCTTTTTAGGCGCCTAAAAGAGAGCGCCATCGCATCGCCATCTGCTAGAAAAATGCGACGCGTATTCGGCAGCTGCTCACCGCAACGCTGAATTTCTGCCAGTATTTCTTTTTCTGATTTAGGTTTGAATTTTTTCTGCGGCTGCGTGTACATCTCACAAAAGACACAACGATTCCAACTACAGCCGTTAGTAACCTGCAAGATAAGAGAATGCGCTTCACTGGGCGGTCGAAACAAAGGCTCTATGTAATCAACCGGCGGCATCGTCCACATTACTTCAAACCATCCAATTCAGCGGCTTTTGAAAACAGTCGATAGAAATTCTCGGTGGTTACTTCTGCGACTTTGGCTAATGAAACACCTTTGATATCGGCGATACACTGAGCAACCTCAACCACATATTTAGGCTCATTTTTCTTACCTCTATGAGGAATCGGGGCAAGATACGGCGCATCTGTTTCTATCAGGATTTTTTCTAACGGAATCGCTTTAACAACATCGCGCAGCTCTTCTGCATTGCGAAAAGTTACAATGCCAGAAAACGAAATCAAATAATTCATATCTAACGCGGCTTTTGCCATTTCAAGAGATTCGGTAAAGCAATGTAATACACCGCCAGCGTCTCCTCCATGCGCGTTAATAAGTGCCAGCGTGTCTTCACGCGCATCTCGTGTATGCACTATCACGGGCAACGCTAATTGAGCCGCCGCTTGTAAATGATTAGTAAAGCTTTGCTGTTGCAGCGCTTTTGTTTCGGTCTGATAGAAATAGTCCAGCCCGGTTTCACCAATAGCGACAATTTTGGAGTGCTGTTTTGCTTTATCGAGCAAACCTTGAATCGAAACCACTCCAGCCTCATCTTCAACATGAAGTGGGTGAACGCCAAAAGAGGCAAAAATCTTGGCTTGATCTTCTATTAATTTATACATCCCTTCAAACTGCTCAATATCAATAGAGACACATAGCAAGCGTGAAATATCTCTTTCAAAAGCAGCAGCCAACATGGCAGGGAAATTATTATCGTATGGAGACAGGTCTAACTTGTCGAGGTGACAATGAGAATCAATGAACATAAGAATACAAATTAAAGAGTGTTAGTTGGACGACCAGAGTTTAGAGCCCCAGCCAGATGAGTCTCGATTTTCTGAACAAGTGTCGTATCTTCAGGAGAGAGCTGAATACCAATACCCGGTTTTTTGCCGCCTTGCGGCGCTTTAGGAGTCACCCAGATAACTTTACCGGTTACCGGTATTTTATCTGGGTCATCCATTAATGTAAGAAGCATAAATACTTCTTCACCAAGCTGGTATGAACGTGCCGTAGGGATAAATATCCCACCATTGGCAACAAAAGGCATGTAAGCCTTATACAGATCTTCTTTGGTCTCTATATTAAGAGACAATATGCCGTGGCTTATGCGCGGAACAACTGACATTGTATCTTGAGAACTCCTTCTCTAGGATCGCACGAGTGCAGACCAATCTATGAGTATACGTTCTAACAATAGCTGCTTATTTGGGTTTTGTCTGCGCTGTAGGCCCAGCCTTTCAAATTGAATTAGATCAGCTAACGTAAAGATTTTATCCTTTGTGCTGTTTTTAGCAACACCCTTTAACATTTTTTGCATATCCTTATTACGGACCAACTCATCACTGCCCATTAATAGTATACGCGTAATATCTGCAAGTAGACCTTGTAACCACCCTAACAACAAGTCTAGATCGGCTTTTAGAAATTGCCCAGCGACTTCTAATGGCGATTTACGCTGCCTAAGAATGTCCCTTAAAGCCGTCAGAAAGTCAGCTCTAAGCGCCTGGTGCCCTTGCTGCTTAAAATCGACCCCAGCTAGCGGTGCGCCATGCACGACCTTAAGCAACTGTAACGCTTCCTGGTGCTCAACTGAAAGCGCCTCAACTAGCCACTCAACAGCGACAGTTTCGCCGGGAGGATGGCAGTCTAAACGCTGACACCTACTTTTTACCGTAGGAAGCACCTGACCTAATTGATGAGTAATTAAAATAAGTAACGTATCACGACCAGGCTCTTCCAGTGTTTTTAACAAAGCATTCGCTGCTGAGATATTCATAGACTCAGCCGGCTCAAGCACGACAACACGATACCCACCTTGCTGGGCAGTATTGTGCATAAATTCGGTTAACTGTCGGACTTGGTCAACTTTAATCGGTTTGCCTTTTTCTTCTGGACGAAGAAAATACAAATCTGGGTGCCCACTTGAATTTAATAAAACACAACTACGGCATTGCCCACACGCAGAGTTAGCCAGAGGCTGATGGCACATCACATAACCTGCTATTGCCTCAGCTAAACGCGCCTTACCTATCCCCGGCATACCACTCAGTAGTAATGCATGTGGCAAGTGATTGTCATTATGCAATCGCAATACTCTTTGCCACTGCTCCTCAAACCAAGGATAAATAGCTGCATTGAGCGAATGATAACGATCACTAATTTCCATTACTTAATGTCCAATTTTTCAGCCAAGGCAGCAGCAATTTGCTGTTGCACATTTTCTAAAGACTGAGAGGCATCAATTAAAGCAAAGCGGTCTGGCTCGGCCCTTAAGCGATGGTGATAGCCTTGCCTGACTTTTTCAAAGAAGTCATGCTTCTCTTGCTCAAAGCGATCCAATGCGCCTCGCTCTTTTGCTCTCGCAATACCAATATCAACAGGCAGGTCTAGCAGGACTGTCAAGTCTGGACGTAAATCCCCAAGCACATATTGCTCAAGCTGCTGTATTCGATTCCAGCTAATACCACGTCCTGCACCCTGGTAAGCAAAGGTTGCATCAGTGAAGCGGTCACTGAGAACCCATTGTCCCTGCTCTAGAGATGGTTTGATCACTTGATCAACATGCTGTGCTCTGGCAGCGAACACCAAAAGAATTTCTGCATCATCACTAACTTTTTCATCTCTTGGTTGAAGTAGCAACTCGCGGATTTCTTCAGCAAGCGGCGTTCCACCTGGCTCACGCGTTAATCGCAACTCAATGCCTTTATTTGACAAGTACTGGCGAATAAACTCAACATTAGTGCTTTTACCAACACCTTCTGTACCTTCGATGGTGATAAAACAACCTCTTTTTGCGATATCCATCACTTCTCCGGCGTTGAGCGATATTGTTGTTTACGTCTTAACTGATACTGCCTGACCGCCCTATTGTGCGCAGCTAGAGATGGTGAAAACTGATGACTGCCATCCCCCTTAGCAACGAAATATAAAGACTTTCCTACTTTGGGGTTTAATGCGGCTTGAATAGCCTCTCGCCCCACCATCGCTATTGGTGTTGGCGGCAAACCATTAATAGTGTAGGTATTATAAGCGGTTGGTTTACGCAGATCTTTGCGCGTAATATTACCTGTATATTTATCACCAATACCGTAGATAACAGTGGGGTCTGTTTGTAAACGCATACCTATTTTTAAACGTTTAATAAACACACCTGCAATAAGGGGGCGCTCGGCAGCTACTGCTGTTTCCTTTTCAACGATAGACGCCATAATCAACGCTTCGTAGGAAGTTTTATAAGGTAATTTTTTATTACGCGCTTCCCACAGCTTACTTAACACCTGCTGTTGAGCTTTATAACTTCGCTCAAGCAACGCTAAATCTGTAGAGTTACGCTCCACCTGAAATGTATCTGCTAGAAAAAGTCCTTCAGGGTGTGACTCTTTAGCCCCTAAAGCCGTTAGTATTTCTACATCAGTTTTATCAGCCAATGTCTGTTTAATGAGTTCAGCACGTTGCGCTAACTGGACTCTTAACTGTTTAAAGGTTGTGCCTTCTATCACTGTAAAACTATGCTGCACGCCTTTGCCCGCTACCAGTTTTTGCAGTAACTCACTTGGGCTTAAATCCTTCTCAACCAGGTACTCACCTGCTTTGACTTTTACACCTAGCTTATTGATACGCGCATAGGCTTTAAAATAAAGAGGCTTATTAATAACGCCAATATGCTCTAAATCACTCAACAAACGGTTAAACGATGTGCCCTTAGAGACTATTAAGGAAGGAATATCACTTTTTAAGTTAAGTGATGCATTCATATAACGATGCATATCTTGCCACAACCAACCCATAGCGGCCGCGCTCAATAACAGTAAAACAAAAAATAAAACCAATACCCGTTTCAAGCGTTATATTCCTTTTTCAACAAGGTTTGTAGCTGTTGTGTCATTGACCCAACTTTCCAGCTTTCGCTACCCAGCCCAACCACAGGCCAAATATCGATAAGCGAGTTACAAATAAAAACTTCTTCTGCACTGTTTAGTGCCATATCAGTAAAGCGCCCAATTTTAACAGGCTTCAGCTGTGCAGCTGCCATCTCTAGAATAGTTTGACGTAAGACACCAGCAACACCACAACGGTCCAGCTCAGGCGTGTAGAGTTGCCCCTGCTTGCACCAAAAGAGATTACTCATGGTTCCTTCTACAAGATACCCCTCAGAATCTTTCATTAAGCCTTCTGATATAAGAGGACTATCCCACTCTTGTCTTGCAAGTACCTGCTCCAGACGATTTAAGTGCTTCATACCCGCAAGTAAGGGGTTAATCGACAAAGGAGTATCACACCAACGAAGCGTAACACCATCACATGCTTTTTGAGTAAAGTCAGGCGCTTCAGACAATGCCGTTATAGTGGTCGATTTGGGGTCTCTCAGAGGATAGTAGCCACGCGGACCCGAACCTCGAGTCACCGTGAGCTTTAATACAGCAGTATGATAAGGATTAATGATCAGAAGATCTTTAAGGTCTGCCCTGAAGCGTTCCTCAAGCCCATTAATAGGAATTCCCAAACGTATACAGCCAGCCTGTAAGCGAGCTATGTGCGCGTCCCATAATAAGGGCTTATTTTGTATTACTTTGATAGTTTCAAATAAACCATCTCCATAACATAAGCCCCGATCTGTAGTCGCTAATTCATAAGACTTAGCGCCATTAACCCTTATCAGATCAAGCACTATCAGATTTTACGAAAAACTAATGTGCCATTTGTTCCACCAAAACCAAATGAGTTAGATACCGCAACATCTATAACACATGGCTGAGGCTGATGAGCTACATAGTTCAAATCACATTCATCTGAAGGGTTATCAAGGTTTATTGTCGGAGGTGCAACCTGGTCTCTGATAGCTAAAATAGAGAAAATTGCTTCAACAGCGCCCGCCGCACCTAAAAGATGTCCTGTCATTGACTTGGTAGAACTCATTCGCAAAGCATCTATAGCATTACCAAACACCCGTTTGGCAGCATTAGTTTCTGCTAAGTCTCCAGCAGGAGTCGATGTACCATGCGCATTAATATAGTGCACTTGATCAGCATTCAAGCCTGCATCACGAATAGCATTGGCCATTGAGTTAGCCGCACCCTCTCCCGTAGCAGGAGGAGCTGTCATGTGATGAGCATCATCACTCATACCAAGGCCTGCTAGCTCACAATAAATATGTGCACCACGTGCTTTAGCATGTTCATATTCTTCAACAACAAGCACACCAGCGCCATCACCTAAAACAAAACCATCACGATCACGGTCCCAAGGACGACTTGCTCTTTGTGGATCATCATTGCGTGTTGACAAAGCACGCGCTGCCGCGAAGCCTCCCAACCCTAATTCTGTTGTGGCCATCTCAGCACCACCTGCCAACATAACATCCGCATCACCATACTGGATCATACGCATAGCGGAACCAATATTATGGGTACCTGTAGTACACGCGGTTGTTATAGCGATATTTGGGCCTTTCAGACCATATTTAATCGCCAGGTTACCCGAGATCATATTGATAATACTGCCCGGCACAAAAAACGGCGAGATACGTCTTGGGCCACTTTTTTGCAATATATTGTGCGTATTTTCAATAAGCGTTAGTCCACCAATACCCGAACCAACAGCACAGCCTATACGCGTTGCATTAGCATCAGTCACTTCCAGACCTGAGTCTTTAATAGCCTGAGCAGCTGCAGCCATTCCGTATTGGATAAACAAATCCATTTTACGCGCATCTTTAGGATTCATATACTCAGCAACATCAAATCCCTTAATCGAAGCCGAGAAGCGTGTAGAAAACTGAGAAGCATCAAAATGCTCAATAGACGCAGCCCCACTTTTACCTGCGAGAATAGAATCCCAAGCGTCTTGGACAGTGTTACCTACCGGCGATAACATACCCATTCCGGTAACCACCACTCTTCTGCGAGACATAGCGCCACTCCATTTAAAATCTATAGAAATAGAAAAGCCGCACTCTACATATATAGATGCGGCTTTTCGATCAAACTTTAATCAAACTTTGATCAAGATACGGCTCGATTACTGATGAGCGCTTACGTAATCGATTGCCAGCTGAACAGTAGTGATCTTTTCAGCTTCTTCATCTGGAATTTCAGTTTCAAACTCTTCTTCAAGAGCCATTACCAGCTCAACAGTGTCGAGAGAGTCAGCACCTAAATCTTCAACGAAAGAAGCTGCGTTGATTACTTCTTCTTCTTTAACACCCAGCTGTTCCGCGACGATTTTTTTAACGCGCTCTTCAATATTGCTCATAACTCTTCCTATCTTTTTATCAACCCTTCACACAGAATGTATGAAATCGTGATTTTATTAGAACCCACCTA
>JAWUYS010000141.1:0-8540 GCA_034110685.1 Neptunomonas sp. | reverse complement strand
CATGGGTGAAAATACCAAAAGTATGCTATTGACGCGTAGCCTCGCTGAGATGAGCCGCTTTGCGGTCAGTATGGGAGCTAATCCTATGACATTTCTTGGGCTTGCGGGTGTAGGTGATTTGATTGTTACCTGTATGTCTCCTTTGAGCAGGAACTACCGTGTCGGTTATGCGCTTGGTAGCGGAGAAAATCTAGAAGAAGCTGTTGCGTCTTTGGGTGAAGTTGCTGAAGGTGTGAATACCATTCGTATCATAAAAGCTAAAGCTGATGAGCTGCAGATATATATGCCGTTAGTCTCTGGTTTATATGAAGTAGTGTTCAATGGCGCGCATGTTAAAGAGGTTGTAAAAGCCTTGATGATGAATGAGCAAAGCTCTGATGTAGAGTTCGTGCTACCAAGAGATGTTACTTAATGTTAATTCTGATGCGCCATGGAGAGGCTAGTTGGAAAGCCGCAAGCGATCACGAGCGTACTTTAACAGAAACGGGTATTGCTTATGTTGATCGGCAAATAGCGCATTATCAGCAATCTTTATTGTCTGTAGAAAAAATTATCAGTAGCTCATACGTTCGAGCTAAGCAGACGGCTTCTCAGGTGCATGATCTTATACCTGAGGCGCAATGGGTGATTGATGATCGTTGGTCGCCTGATGCGCCGCTCAGTGATGCGATAGCCGCATTAGAAGAGCATTGGGCTGATAACTTACTTGTTGTTACTCACCAGCCGCTTATTGGTTATGCCGTTCCTTTTTTGGCTGAGGGGGTTGTGCATACCCCTGAACCTTTGCTTCCTGGGCAATTGGTTATTCTTGATCTGCTGTGGCCTGCCTCCGCTTCTGCTATCCGTTTATCTTTATAATTCTGAAGCTTTCTGTGTAAAGCTCTGCTAATTTATCAGTATGAATGAAAGACAATTTCGACTTGATGAGTTAACGCTGCATGCGCTGGAATCTGGTGAAGGTCAGAAAAAGGTAATTATAGCGCTCCATGGGTGGCTGGATAATGCGGCTACTTTCAATGAAATCCGAAAGCACTTTAGTGATTACCATTTTATAGCACTGGATCTTATGGGGCATGGGATGACGGATCATCGTCCTGAGTCTATGCCATATTATATTTGGGACAACGTAAGTGATCTGCTGTTGGTGTTAAACCAGCTAGGGCTAGATAAAGTTACATTACTTGGGCATTCAATGGGGGCCAGTATTGCAACTTTGTTTGCAGGTGCTTTCCCTGACCGTGTTGAGCGTCTTTATTTGATAGAAGGCTTGGCGCCGCTCGTTTATGAGGCATCTGAGCTGCCAGCGTTGATGGGGGATGCTATTCTCAAGCGGCGCAGGATGAAATCAAAAAGCCTCAGGCCTTACCCCGATAAAGAAACTGCTATTAATATTCGTATGCAAGGACGTTGGCCGGTAAATCGCCAGGCAGCAGAGTGGTTGATTGAAAGAGGCTTAAAGCAGGTTTCGCAAGGTTATATATGGCGTAGTGATCCGGGTTTGATGCTGCCATCGTTATTGCGTATGAGTGAAGATCATGTAGACGCATTTTTGAAAGCAGTGGTTGCTCCTGTCAGGATTTATCTGGGCGACAGCGGAATCCATGATGATTCATGGATTCCGAGAATTGCACAAATTAAAGCAGCAAGTGTTATCGATTTAAAAGGTAATCATCATCTGCATCTTGAGCCTTTAGCGGCTAAGCTGATTGCAGAAGATATGAAAACTAGTTTCGAGTGAATGTTTTAGATAAATAGTGTTCTAACTTTCCAATAGTCATAAGGGTTGCTTGCTGATGTGGTTTACAAGGATTTGCTCACTTATATTGGTATTAGGTTCGTCATTTGCTTATGCGGCTGATGATCTTGCAGGGTCCGCTGATGATGGTGTTCTAGATCGCTTCAGAGGATCTTGGATAGTAAATTATAAAACAGCACCTCTAACTGATTATGCGCTTCCTTTAGGGAGTGTTGAACAGGTTAATGGTGTTGAGCGGTTAGAGTATGAAGAGCGTATTACAGGACGCCTGACGCGTATTAGTTACCGTATTCCTGAAGGTAATACGACACGTAAGGTCTTTAGTTTTTTTAAAGCTCAGCTTGAAATGCAAAAAGCAGAAGTGCTGTTTAGCTGTCAGGGGCGAGAGTGTGGAAGCAGTAACTATTGGGCGAATGATGTTTTTGATTTCTCCAAGCTTTATGGCGTTGAGCGATCTCAATACTATCTGGCGGCGCAATTACCCGGTGTAACTGTGTTGATGTATACGGTTGAACGTGGAAGTCGCAAGCTGTATGCGCATATTGATGTAATTGAGACTGATGCAGTTGCGCGTATAACGGCAACCATCAAAAGAGAAGGGTATGTCGGGCTATCAGTTAATGAATTGCCGGATATGGACCTGCTTGGAAAATTAGTAGGACAATTAGAAGCGCATACAAAAGACATTACTTTAGTTGTCCACCACAAGGGCGATACACTCGCGTTAGGCGAAGAGCTCGGTACTGCTAAAGCGTTGCAGTTGCGTACAGCGCTTGCTGGACGCAATATGGCGAGTGTATCTGTGCAGTCAGTGGGAGCGTTTGCTCCGTCTGTATTGAAGCAAAACCAGATGGTAGTTGTTCTCGTCTCTGGTGCTCCTTAGTTATGACAAGTGTTTCTTTGGTCTTGGGTAGTGGGGGCGCTCGCGGATATGCACATATAGGTGTGATTGAAGTCCTTGAGGCAAGAGGCTACCGCATCAACTGTATTGCGGGCAGTTCAATGGGGGCCTTGGTGGGTGGTTTATATGCGGCCGGCGCACTTGAAGAGTACACGCAGTGGGTTGAGGGCTTATCTCGGTTGCAGATTTTACGTTTGCTGGATTTGACATTTGGAATAGGTGCTATCCGCGGCGATAAATTATTTCAAAGAATAAGAGAGATGGCAGGTGACCCTGACATTGAGTCTTTGCCTATCCCTTTTACCGCCGTCGCAACCGATATAGTGCACCAAAAAGAGGTATGGTTTCAGCGTGGTTCATTACAAGCCGCTATTAGAGCATCTGCTGCTGTTCCAGGTGTGTTTACACCGGTTGTTGATGCTCATCGAGTGTTAGTTGACGGTGGTGTATTGAATCCTTTGCCAATTATTCCTACGGTTGCCGCACGTTCTGACCTGATCATTGCTGTTGATTTGAACGGTAGTCCTGTTATGCCAGATATAGAGCTGCCTAAAGGTGACGAGCCGTATGAGGGTGATTTATTTGCTAATGGCTCTGTTGATGAAGAGATGTCGGATGATGGGCGCGTAGTTCAATTGTTGCATGGTGAGGCAGAGAGCAAGATTAAACTTGATAGTAATTTGGATATTATTATGAGTTCGCTTGAAGTGATGCAAGGAGCATTAACGCAATATAAAGTTGCGGGTTATCGTCCAGATTTATTGATAAATATACCAACTGAGATCTGTCGTTTTCACGATTTTCATCGGGCCAGCGAGGTTATTGACGAGGGGCGGCGCGTAGCGACTGAGTGTTTGGATAAAATGGAAAGACGTTCTTGATAGCTAGGCCTTTTAAAGGCCTGATACTTAAAGCTACTAATTTAGTTAGTAGCTTTAAGTGGATTGTTCAGCTGCTAAGAAAGCAGAGAGAGAAATTCTGAACGAGTTTCAGGTTTTGATCTAAAAGTGCCTAGCATCATGGATGTTTTCATAGACCCGTTTTGCTTTTCAACACAGCGCATCATCATGCACATATGTTTTGCTTCGATCACTACGCCAACGCCTTTGGCGCCTGTCATTGACATAATGGCATCGGCAATCTCTTTCGTCATGTTCTCTTGGATTTGTAGTCGGCGAGCGTACATATCAACTATACGTGCAATTTTGGATAGCCCAATTACCTTCCCATCTGGGATGTAAGCAACGTGAGCTTTGCCGATAAAGGGCAGCAAGTGATGCTCGCATAATGAGTAAAGCTCAATATCTTTAACCAGAACCATTTCGCTATTATCAGATGGGAAAAGGGCATTATTTACCACTTCTTCAAGGTTTTGCTGATATCCGCGTGTCAGGTAGGCCATTGCTTTTGCCGCGCGAGCAGGAGTGTCGACCAAGCCTTCACGGCTAAGATCTTCGCCTACTTGTTCGATAATGGTAGCGTATGCTTTTTCCATCACTGATGAATACCCTCTGTAATATGAGTCAAAAAAAATGCTAAGTTACGCGAACATTACAGTTTCGTAAAGTAGCCTGTATTAATTTATTGCCTGTTTTGTTTTAACAGTATGTAAAGTGCGCCAGAGCCACCATCTTTAGGTTGAGCAGAACAAAATGCTAGTACTTGAGAGAGTTGCCTTAGCCAGTCGTTCACATAGGATTTTAGCACAGGCTGCTGGCCTGATTGGCTAAACGCTTTGCCATGAATAACCATTACCGAGCGCATACTTTGGCGTTGAGAGTCTCTAATAAAAGCGCTGAGCTCGTCTCTCGCGGTATCTACTGTCATGCCATGTAAGTCAATACCTGCTTCCCAAGGGATGTGTCCCTTGCGAAGGCGTTTCATCACACTGATTTGTATACCTGGAGCTGCAAAAATCAGTTCTTCGTCAGACTCAACTATTTCGACAACTTCACTAGATAGTCCGTCAATGACTTGCTCTATTTCAGCTTGAGCCATGGCGCGATGATAAGCGCGTTGTTTGTCCTTACGGATAGGACCGTTTGTTCGCAAGACGGTTTTGTCATGCTTTATAGGTGAAACGTCCCCCATGATCTCGGTAAAAGAGATTTCTGGGTCAGTCTTACTTGAGTTTATTTTGTCAGACATAGCACCGAACACATGAATTCATTAAACTGTCTGGCTTAAACCAAATCAGATCCAGGTATTATCCCGATAGTTATGATGATTGATCAAGAGCAGGTTGCAACTGAATTACAAACAGTGCGCGATTTTATACGTTGGACGTGTAGTTTACTGAATGAACATAAGGTTTATTTGGGGCATGGCAATATAAATGCCTGGGATGAAGCCGTGCAGTTGGTTATGGCGGGTGTTCATCTTTCCTGGAATAGTGACAAGACAGTGCTGGATGCTCGTTTATTGACGTCTGAAAAGGCGCGGGTCATTAGTTTTGTTTGCCAGCGGGTCGAAGCGCGTAAGCCGCTGCCTTATATTACTAATGAGGCGTGGTTTATGGGTATGCCTTTCTACGTTGATGAGCGAGTGCTCATTCCGCGTTCACCGGTTGCGCAATTAATAGAAACAGAGTTCTCTCCTTTTTTGAGAGAGGGGCTTGTTGAACGTGTGCTGGATCTTTGTACCGGCAGTGGTTGTATTGGTATTGCGTGTGCTTATGCCTTTGAGGAAGCGCAAGTAGACTTAGTTGATATCTCTGTCGAGGCGCTGGTGGTTGCGCAGAAAAACATTGAGCAGCATGAACTAGAAGAACGAGTGACAGCTATTCAGAGTGATCTGTTTGAAGCGGTTAGTGGTCACAAGTACGATTTGATTGTTTCAAATCCCCCCTATGTTGACCAGCAAGACTTTGAAAGTATGCCGCAAGAATATCATCATGAGCCAGAACTGGCGCTAACTTCAGGGAATGATGGCTTAGATATTACGCGTTCTATTTTGCGTGAGGCATGTGATTATCTGACGGAAGATGGGCTTTTGGTTGTTGAAGTCGGTAATAGCGAAGTTCAGTTGATGACAGAGTTTCCGCATGTGCCATTTATTTGGGTTGACCTGCCTGAGGGTGGTAATGGTGTGTTTGTGATTACTGCGCAAGAGTTAAAGCATTTTCGCGACGAATTTTGATTTGGGCGTTATAATGAGTCAGCAGATTTAATAGAGAGAATTATAGATAATGTCGGGCAATAGTTTTGGTAAGCTGTTTACAGTAACGTCTTTCGGTGAGAGTCATGGTCCAGCTTTGGGTTGTATCATTGATGGCTGTCCTCCTGGAATTGAAATATCAGAAGCTGATTTGCAGCGCGATTTAGATCGACGTAAACCTGGTACGTCCCGGCATACTACTCAGCGTCGAGAGGCGGATGAGGTGCAAATTCTTTCTGGTGTTTTTGAAGGTAAAACAACCGGTACGTCTATAGGCTTGTTGATTCAAAACACCGATCAGCGCTCAAAAGATTACTCTAATATTGAAGAAACCTTCCGTCCAGCGCACGCTGACTATGTGTATACGCATAAATATGGTTTTCGTGACTACCGAGGCGGTGGCCGCTCATCTGCACGTGAAACAGCTATGCGTGTTGCGGCAGGTGGAATTGCCAAGAAATACCTTGCTAGTAAAGGTGTAGAGATTCGTGGCTACTTGTCTCAGTTAGGTCCTATTGCTATTGATGTAGATAATTTTGATTGGGATCAAATTGAGCAAAACCCGTTTTTCTCTCCTGATATAGTGGCGGCAGAAAAAATGGAAGTGTATATGGATGAGCTTCGTAAGGAAGGTAACTCTGTTGGCGCTAAAATTTCTGTTGTTGCTTCTGGTGTGCCGGTAGGGCTGGGTGAACCGATTTTTGATCGCTTAGATGCTGAACTTGCGCATGCGTTAATGAGTATTAACGCAGTGAAAGGGATCGAGATAGGAGATGGTTTTGCGGCTGTTGAGCAAAAAGGCACTGAGCATCGTGATGAAATGACCCCTAAAGGATTTCTTTCAAATCATGCGGGTGGCATTTTGGGTGGGATTTCAACAGGCCAAGATATTGTTGCACATATAGCACTTAAGCCAACATCAAGCTTGAGGCTGCCCGGTCGCAGTATCAACATCAAAGGTGAGGCGATTGAAGTTGTCACAAAAGGGCGGCATGATCCTTGTGTTGGGATTCGTGCAACACCTATCGCTGAGGCAATGATGGCGATTGTGTTGATGGATCATTTTTTGCGTCACCGTGCACAAAACGCTGATGTTGAATGTACTACACCTGTTATCTCTGGTTAGTTAAGGTTAAAGACTAAGTGAGAAAACTCGAATAAACTTGGCCACTGTTATCGTGTTGGGAACGGTTTTTCTTGCGTTAGTTGTATAAAACAAGGTAAAAGATCGACTTTGTTTGTTAGGTGCCTGGCTTTTGCTGGGCATTTTGTTTTCTGGCAGAATATTAGGCGCTTGCTTATAAGATGCTGGCTTGATTGAAAGAGCAGATAACGTGGTATTTAAGGTCGCTTGTTCTTATTATTTAAGAGCAAGTTAATGAAAAAATTATGCAGTACAAAGATAGGCTGAATTGATGACTACTACCTTTCTAGAAACACTTTATGATGGCTATGGGCAGTCGTACGCTGTCGAAGAGATTTTGTTTGAGCAGCAAACTGATTCTTGGCATTTGATTATTTTCCGTAATAAAGAGTTCGGTACAGTCATGGCGCTGGATGGAATTATTCAGACCACTGAGCGCGATGAGTTTATTTATCATGAAATGCTGACGCATGTTCCTTTGTTCGCACATGGTGATGCAAAGCGTGTGCTGATTATCGGCGGTGGCGATGGCGGTATTTTGCGTGAGGTGCTTAAGCATCCTGAGGTTGAGCACGCGACTCAAGTTGAGATCGACCAGTCTGTTATCGATATGTGTAAGACTTATCTGCCTAAGCATTCTAATGGTGCGTATGACGACCCGCGGGCAAACATTGTTATTGCTGATGGCATTGAGTTTGTTTGTGAAACGGATGAAAAATTTGATGTCATTATTTCTGACTGTACGGATCCCGTTGGTCCGGGCGAGGTTCTTTTTAGCAGTCGTTTTTATGAAGGCTGTAAAAGCTGCCTGAAAGATGGTGGTGTTTTTGTTGCACAAAATGGTGTTGTTTTCATGCAAGTTGATGAAGTGCAAACAACTCGCCGTCGTTTGAGTCCGTACTTTTCAGACCAAACCTTCTATTGCGCAGCGGTGCCAACTTACATTGGTGGTAATATGACGCTGGCTTGGGCGGCTGATGATGCGGCTTTGCGTAATGTCTCTGTTGATGTGTTGCAGCAGCGTTTTGCACAAGCGGGAATCAATACTCGCTATTATAACCCTCAGATGCATGTGGCTGCTTTTGCGCTGCCACAGTATGTGATTGAAGCATTAGCTGAAGTCTAGCGATTGTATAGGTGTAAAAAAACCGGCTGATGCCGGTTTTTTTGTGTCTATTAAAGAGCGTCAGCATAAAGCGTGACGCCCTTTAGTTTTACTCGCTTGGCGCTTCTGCGTTTAGCTTGGCAGCTTCTTCCGCTTGACGGCGACGGATTTCACGAGGGTCGTTAGGTGCACGAGTTGATCGTCGAGCTCTGCGAGGAGCTCGCTCAGGCGGTTGCTCTTGAGCGGGCTTAGCCGTTGTTTCGGCTGCAGAAGTTTCGACTACATTAGTCGTTTGGACAGCTTCTTTTACTGCTTCAATAGTAGCGTTATTGCTTGCTTCGTCTGCTTTAGTCATTTCTACTGTTTCAGCAACTTCAGCAACTTCAGCAACTTCAGCAACTTCAGCAACTTCAGCAACTTCAGAAACTTCAGCAACTTCAGCAACATCAGAAACTTCAGCAACTTCAACATCTTCACC
>JAWUYS010000140.1:0-19417 GCA_034110685.1 Neptunomonas sp. | reverse complement strand
AGCGTCCACCAGCGCCGCATATTTACGAATAGTTTTTGATTCTTCTAATGATTTTACCCGACGCCAACAGGCCGCAGCAGACAAACCAACCTCATCCGCTAAATGCTGATTACTGATACGCCCGTCCTGCTGAAGAATCCGCAAAATATGCCTATCAAAAGAATCCATATAAACAAACCCACAAAATAAGAAACAATTACTCTATTTAAACCATAAAATAGAAAGAATATTTCATATTATTACAATTTTAAACACTAATAAGAAAGCACCTTTCTAAAAAAACCACCTAAACTGGTTAAATAATCAACAATAAAAGTAGCCTTCACTATGACAAGCCCAACATCCACATCTGTCACGCCTGTATCTGTAGCATCAAGTACAGATTCCACCATAGCTACAGCAATACCTGACCAGCTGGATAACTACGCTCTTAATGACCGCTATACACGTACTCAGGGACGAGTGTTTCTAACCGGTACGCAAGCACTCGTTCGCATTCCATTAGTGCAAGCTCAGTTGGATAAACAAAATGGGTTAAATACTGGCGGCTTTATCAGTGGCTATCGAGGTTCACCTTTAGGTGGTTATGATCAAGCCCTGTGGGCTGCTAAGCCATTATTGAAGCAACATAACGTTGAGTTTATTCCAGCCATCAATGAAGACCTAGCAGCGACGCTAGTACTGGGCACCCAACAAGTTGAAACAGACCCAGACAAAAACGTTGATGGTGTATTTTCCATTTGGTACGGAAAAGGTCCCGGCGTTGATAGAGCAGGCGATGCGCTAAAACACGGTAATACCTATGGAAGCTCACCTCATGGTGGCGTTTTAGTCATTGCTGGAGATGATCACGGTTGTGTCTCGTCTTCTATGCCGCACCAGTCTGATGTTGCTTTTATGGCTTGGTTTATGCCGACTATTAACCCCGCTAGCATTGCCGAATATGAAGAGTTTGGCTTATGGGGATACGCACTGTCGCGTTTTTCAGGAATGTGGGTGGGCTTCAAAGCTATCTCAGAAACCGTAGAAAGTGCCTGTAGTGTTGAGTTAAAAGCACTCCCTACATTTAAAATTCCAGACGACTTCACGCCTCCAGCCCAAGGCTTACACTATCGTTGGCCTGACCTTCCTGGCCCACAACTAGAAACGCGTATTGAGCACAAGCTTGCAGCCGTTCAAGCATTTGCCAGAGCCAACCCCATTGATAAAAAAATCATTACCTCTGCCAACCCTAAACTCGGCATTGTTAGTACCGGCAAAGCTCATCTGGATTTAATGGAAGCGCTTGAGTTACTCGGTCTATCTGAACAAGCATTATCTGATGTGGGCATTGAAATTTTTAAAGTCGGGCTAGTATGGCCACTCGAAAAAAATGGCATGCTGGACTTTGTTCATGGCAAGCAAGAGATACTTGTCATAGAAGAAAAACGCGGCATTATTGAAAGCCAAATTAAAGAAGCAATGTCTGAACCTGATCGCCCGGGAGAAGTATTAATTACCGGCAAGCAAGATGAAAACGGCCAGCCGTTGATTCCTTACGTTGGTGAGCTGAGTCCCTCTATGCTTGCCTCTTTTTTAGCCGCGCGTTTACAACGTTTATTTGGATTGACCTTTGCCGATGAACTTGAACAGATTAAAGAATCAGGCGTCACAGTAAAAGACCCTGGTGGTGTACGCCGTATGCCCTACTTCTGCTCGGGATGCCCACACAACCGTTCAACAAAAGTACCTGAAGGGAGTAAAGCGCTAGCCGGTATCGGTTGTCATTTTATGGCTTCGTGGATGGGTCGCGATACAGAATCACTCATCCAAATGGGTGGCGAAGGTGTTAACTGGGCAAGCAAATCTCGCTTTACCGGTAATGGCCATATTTTCCAGAACCTAGGAGAAGGTACTTACTTTCACTCAGGCTCTATGGCAATTCGCCAGTCGATTGCTGCCGGCTCCAATATCACCTACAAAATCCTATTCAATGATGCAGTTGCCATGACGGGCGGACAGCCAGTCGATGGGCACATCACTGTGCCAGCCATTGCACAACAAGTTCATTCAGAAGGCGCTAAACGTGTTGTCGTACTCAGCGACGAACCCGAAAAATATAACGGCCACGAAAGTGAATTTCCAAAAGCGACGAACTTTTTTCACCGTGATGAGCTTGATGCCGTTCAGCGTGAGTTACGCGAGATAAAAGGCGTGACTGTTCTTATTTATGACCAAACCTGTGCTGCCGAAAAGCGACGTCGTCGTAAACGTGGCCAGTTCCCTGATCCTGCTAAGCGCGTCATGATTAATCACCACGTCTGTGAAAGCTGTGGTGACTGCTCTGTGCAATCAAACTGTTTATCCATCGTGCCTCGTGTCACAAAAATGGGAGTCAAACGCCAGATTGATCAATCTTCATGCAATAAAGACTTCAGCTGCGTCAATGGCTTTTGTCCGAGCTTTGTCACGATTGAAGGCGGACAACTACGTAAACCCACAGGCCTCAGTGCTGACGCTGTCACCGAGCAGCTCAGCAAAATCCCGAGTCCACTCATTCCACCACTGAGTGGAACCTATGACTTACTCGTCAGTGGTGTGGGCGGTACAGGTGTTGTCACTGTTGGTGCGCTAATCACTATGGCTGCTCATCTAGAAGGCAAAGGCTCAAGCGTACTCGACTTTATGGGGTTTGCTCAAAAAGGGGGGGCCGTACTCAGTTATGTGCGCGTGGCGCCTTCACCTGAAAATATTCATCAGGTGCGAACTGACCACGGCCGTGCGGATGCGCTTATCGCCTGCGACATGGTGGTAGCGTCTTCAGCTAAAGCACTGGATGTATTACGCCACAACCATACCAAAGCGGTTGTTAACCTTGCTGAAATGGCTACGGCTGATCATGTACTTTATCGCGATGCCGATATTGAAAGTAGTAAGCGTGTAAATCTACTCGCTGATGCCGTAGGAGACAGTCAGTTCTCTACATTGGATGCCAATAACCTAGCACTGCACTTATTAGGCGATACGGTGTTTTCAAATGTAATGATGCTGGGTTACGCATGGCAAAAAGGCCTTATTCCTATCTCTCAAACGGCACTCATTCGCGCAATTGAGCTCAACGCCGTGGCTGTCGAGAAGAACAAAACAGCCTTCAACTGGGGACGTTTAGCCGCAACAATGCCTGACTATGTAACTCAAGCAGCAAACCCGAAACCCAGCCAAGCCACTGAAACACTTGATCAGAAAATTGAACGTTTAACAAACACACTGATAGGCTACCAAAACAAAACACTCGCTGATGAGTATTTACAACACGTAAACAATATTCGCCAACTCGACAATCAGCTTTACCAGCAACAAGACGCCAACAAAGAGCAGCTTACTGATATTGTCGCCACACAGTTGTACCGCTTGATGGCAACCAAAGACGAATATGAAGTTGCTCGCTTGTATACCGATACCGACTTCCTAAAAGAAGTGGCAGATACTTTTGAAGGTGACTATAAAGTCCATTTCAACTTCGCTCCGCCCATTTTAGGTGGGAAAGTTGTCAATGGGCGACCGGTTAAACGACAATTTGGCCCTTGGATGTTGAAATCCTTACGAATGCTCGCCAAAATGCGCGGCATACGCCACTCGATACTCGACCCGTTTCGCTTTTCTGCTGACCGAAAACTGGACAGGCAGCTGTTAGCCAGCTACAAACAAGTGATAGCAACGCTACAAAGCGGAACTACGCTGCATAATTACGATATCGCGCTACAACTTGCCAACCTTCCAAAAGAGGTTCGCGGTTACGGGCCGGTTCGAGAAACAGCAGCCGAAAAAGCTGAAACGCAGCTCAAAACATTGATGGCACAGTATCAACAAGCCATAGACGGCGCAGGAGAATAGCCATGTTCGAACATCTGCAAGCGCTACCCGCAGATCCAATTTTAAACCTGATGGTGCAGCACCGTCAGGACAACAACCCACTTAAAGTAGACCTAGGTGTTGGCGTCTATAAAGACGAGCAAGGCCATACAGCTATTATGCAAGCCGTTACTGCCGCTGAAACACACTTGCTAGCGACGGAGACCACCAAAACTTATATCGGCCCTGCCGGTGCTGAAGGTTTTAATTACCACATTAGCCGCTTGCTATTGGGTAATGAGCATAGTGCTATAAAAGATCAGCGTATCACGGTTGCACAAACACCTGGTGGGTGCGGTGCACTGCGTATGGCCGCTGAATTCACAGCTAAGTGCTCGCCTGGTACAACGGTATGGGTCAGTGATCCAACATGGGCAAACCACATTCCATTGCTAAAAGGTGCGGGATTAAACATCACTGAATATCCGTATTATGATGGAGAAACAAAAGGCATCCGTTTTAATGCTATGTGTAGCGCATTGGAAACGGCTACAGCAGGCGATATCGTGCTACTACACGGCTGCTGCCATAACCCAAGCGGAGCTGACCTTTCTAAAGCGCAATGGGATGCTATTGCAGAACTTCTGATTCGCAAAAACCTAATTCCTTTTGTAGATATTGCTTATCAGGGTTTAGGTGACGGCTTAGCTGAAGATGCTTATGGTGTTCGCTTACTAGCGGATAAAGCACCCGAAATGCTGATCGCTAGTTCATGCTCTAAAAACTTTGGTCTGTATCGCGAACGTACCGGTTCAGTCATGGTTATTGCACCTAACCAGAAACAAGCAGCTATTGCCGCCAGTAACCTCTTCAGCATCATTCGTGGTCACTACTCAATGCCACCAGCACATGGTGCTGCCATTGTCGAAACCATATTAGGTAATACAGAGCTGACAAAAAGCTGGGACGACGAGCTAACGCTTATGCGCAATCGTATTTTGCAACTTCGCCACCAATTGGCAAACGAAATTGCAGCAACAGGATGTACACAAGACTTTAGCTTTATACCTCAACAGAAGGGAATGTTTTCTTTCTTAGGTATTAACAAACAGCAAGTGGCTCGATTACGTGATGAATACTCAATCTATATGGTGGACTCAAGCCGTATCAATATCGCAGGGCTCTCAGCGCACAACCTAAGCTATGTGGCACAGTCGTTAAGCAGTGTATTAGAAGGCTAAAAGCTTTTTAGTGAGAAAAATAAGCATCGACCACTTTAAAGGTCGGTGCTTATTTAATTACGAGGCTACAAGTTAGTTAACTAATCGTTAAATAGCGACCGAACCATAGCTCGGCTCTGTTTGCGCATGTAAGAGCGCAGTTGCCGACCGGATTCCTGCCTCAATAGTAATTTCTTGACCTATTAGAGGCTCGCGTAGCACGTTAGAACGCGTTGTATCTGTCCAGATACCTTTGCGTTCGTCACGTGGAGAAATACCTATATGCTTACGATAACAGCGGCTAAAGTGAGGCGTAGACACAAACCCACACGCGGCTGAAATTTCAACAATAGACAAGCTCGACTGCTTCAGCAATTGTCTGGCACGATCTAAGCGCAATTTCAGATAGTAACGCGAAGGTGAGCAATCCAGATGTTTTAAGAACATCCTTTCTAGCTGACGGCGAGATACCGACACAAAACTTGCTAGCTCATCTAATTCAATTGGCTCTTCAAGATTTGCTTCCATCAGTTCAATAATATCGACTAACTTTGGCATAGGCTGGCCATTAGTATGCAGTTGGCGTAATGACACGCGCTGCTGATCAAACTCACCTCGTACACGATCGCAGATAAACATATCCGATACCGCACTTGATAACTTGCCGCCATACTGAAGCGCAATATAATTCAAAAACATATCCATAGGCGTCGTGCCCCCAGATGATGTCATGCGGTTTCTATCAATACTGTACAAACGGTTATTGCAGCGAACTTTAGGGTAATGCTCTTGTAAAGAAGCCAAACATTCCCAATGAATGCTGCTCTCATGGTCATCTAACAAGCCGGCATGCGCTAGAGCATAAGCACCTGTGCAGATGCCACCTAACGTATAATTTTTTCGCCCCAGCATACGCAGCCAACTCACCTGCTTCTGAGTGAAGCTGCGGGTTATATCAACACCACCTGCTACAATCACAATATCTAATGTGGGAGCATTTTGTATAGAGAAATCAGGTGTGAACGAAAGTCCATCACTGGCTTTAACCAAACAGCCGTCTTCTGAAATTAGTTGCCAACTAAAAAGCTCCTCACCCGACAATTGATTAGCCATCCTTAGCGTCTCAATAGCTGACGATAAAGCAATCATAGTAAAGTTATCTAGTAACAAGAAGCCAACGCGTGTTAGCTTTTTGTTTTTGAGCGCAGGGCTAAGCGTATCAATTGAAGTCATTGTAGAGTCCTCACCAACCCCCTCTGTTTTGCACAGTAAGAGGTGGAAACTTATTTATAATTATTATCTAAGAACCATTATCTAGAAACTATTAGTTCTAATAGTTAATGTTTCGGTTTCATTGTCAGTTCATACCTTCCAGAACGTCAATTTTTTAAGCTTGAATGGCATGAATGGCAGCTAATTATTAGCTGTTGTAACCCTGCTATTTCCGCACAAAATTTATCGTGGAATTATCACCAATAATATCCCTCAAATAAAATATAACACATCAAAAAACGACGATTTAACAACAAATGTTATCCAAAAACGACGCATAAAATTTTACTACCTGATAAATATCAAATATTCCTGTACGTAAAGCGGTTTTTCCACCTCTGATCCATTACAAAAAAAATATTATAAATTTCGAAAATGTCTGAAATAGACACGTATTTGGTCGTTACAGTCATGTCGTAAAACGCTGCTCAGCATAGAGTGACTTTCTAAGGCAGTATTCATTCGACGATGTTCGAGCAAGCATACCAATACCGCCGTATTGCTAATAGATCCAGCCATAAAAATAACAGGAGTGTATACATGACTAGCCACTTTGATAACCGTGGGGTTGTTTATAAAGGCCCCGGCGAAGTTGCCGTTGAATCAATCGCATTTCCAGAACTATCCATTGGTAAAAGAAAGTGTAATCACGGCGTTATTTTACGTGTATTAACAACCAATATCTGTGGCTCTGACCAACACATGGTGCGCGGCAGAACAACGGCAGAAGCCGGTTTAGTATTAGGCCATGAGATTACCGGACAAATAATTGAGTGCGGCTCGGATGTCGAGTTTCTTCATCCTGGTGACGTTGTATCAGTTCCCTTCAATATTGCTTGCGGGCGCTGTCGTAACTGTAAAGAAGGCAACACAGGCATTTGTCTTAACGTTAACCCTGCGCGTCCAGGTGCTGCGTATGGTTATGTCGACATGGGTGGTTGGGTTGGAGGCCAGGCAGAATACGTCATGGTGCCTTATGCTGACTTTAACTTACTTAAGTTCCCAGACCCTGAACAAGCCATGGAAAAGATTAAAGACTTAACATTACTGTCTGACATCTTCCCAACTGGATTTCATGGCTGTGTTACCGCAGGTGTTGGCCCAGGGTCAACCGTATACATCGCAGGTGCTGGCCCCGTGGGCCTCGCTGCAGCGGCTGCTGCGCATTTATTGGGCGCTGCATGCGTTATTGTTGGCGACATGGTGACAGACCGTCTTAAGCAAGCAGAAAGCTTTGGCTGCGAAACGATCGACCTGCGCGAAGATGGCGATATGGCCGATAAACTAGAAGTTATTCTGGGTGAGCGCGAAGTAGATGCTTTTGTAGACTGTGTAGGCTTTGAAGCTCATGCATGTGGTTGTAACCATGGCCAAGAAGCACCTGCAACGGTACTGAACTCAGCGATGCAGATTACCCGTGCAGGCGGACAAATTGGTATTCCAGGTCTGTATGTAACAGAAGACCCAGGTGCTATGGATGATGCAGCAAAAGTGGGTGCCCTTAGTATGCGCTTTGGTCTAGGTTGGGCTAAGTCTCATTCATTCCATACCGGCCAATGCCCAGTGATGAAATACCATCGCCCACTAATGCAGGCGATTCTTTTCGATAAAGTGAAAATTGCTGATGCCGTGAATGTTCAGATGATCTCTTTGGATCAAGCGCCTGAAGGCTATGCTGACTTTGATGGTGGTGCGGCTAAGAAATACGTTATTGATCCACATAATAGCGTTAAATCTTAACGTTGCAGCTTAGAGTATTACAACAAGGCTAAAACGCCGGTAGCGCTATGAGTTATAGCGCTATCATCACAATACGAAAAACACACTTATATTAAGCAGAGCATTTGATCACTAATGACTGCTTTATATGGTGCGTTTTTTTGTGGGTAAAGAGAAAATAAAAAACCGAAAGCGTTATTGAAAACGCTTAAAGCCATAGATCAGAAATAGGCGTATCTGGAGAGTAGCGGTGAGCTATTTGCGCTTGTAACAACTCCGCCGTAGCAATCGCATCAGTGAGTGCTTCATGCTGCTTGTAGAAAGGTAAATTATAACGCAAGCGACTGTCAGAAAGACGAATCGACGCCTGTTTGCGGCCAATCAAGCGTGAACACAGTGCCGCAAATCCATTACGGTACACTCGAGCTTCCAAATCCATGGTATCCACTACCGGAAAATAGACACCCTCGCCCAGGCGCTTTATGAGCACCTCATTAAGAAACTCACGCTCCATATAACGGTAATGTACAACCACGACACGCCCGGCAAGTGCATTTAATAGAGGCTCCAAAACACCCATTAAGTCCGGTGCATTATCAATATCCGAATGCGTAATTCCATGAATCACCACCGACTCTTCAGCCAGCTGTTGTCGTGGATTTAATATCCACTGTTTTGCTTGTTTGCAGTAGATACGCTGCAGTGTAAAAGGCACTAACCCAATACTAACAATGTCATCTTTTTTAGCATTTAAGCCGGTGGTTTCAAAATCCAAGGCAACAAAAGACACCTCTTTTAACGGGGTATCTTGAGTAACGCTGCCGCTCTCATAAAAAGCGCGTAAGCGTGAGTCACGGGCAGCAGCTGCTTGCTCGCTCATTATAAGCAACCAATCAATGCTGTCTTGATGTTTGTTTTTAAAGCCCGGCATTCTGAATTCCAGATTTAGGGGTAACGAAATTTAAGAAAACGCTGGCTGTTACTGAGGACCAGAAAAGCATCTTTCAGATTGCGTCGCTCAAACTCAGATAAGTGCTCAGGTTCAATATTATTATCTGCTGGGCGCTGCTCCCCAATATCTAAAGCTTGATGGCGGATTCTTACCATCGATATAAACTCAAGCGCATCCCTTAAATCCGACATACGCCCTTCAGGAACAATCCCTGCCTTAATAATATCGTCCAACCTTTCAAAAGAATTTCTTGCTTGCGAGCCGACTGCCAATGCATGCACTCGAATTAGATCAGCAATAGGCGCCGTTCCTCGGCGCTTCAAATTGATTGAATTGCGATGCTCACCATCTTTTTCCATAACAAAGCTTTTAAAGAAGCCCAACGGAGGTGTTCGACTCAAAGCATTACGCGCCAAATTAGATAAGAACCGAGGCTCACGAGACGCTTTTTTTGCCACAAAAAAGTTAAGCTGCTCAGCCCACTTTATCTTTCCCCAAACACCTTCCAGGTCAAAAAATATCGAGCAGTTGAGCAACGCTTCAGGGACAGGATTATCGATCCAGTCAGCAAAACACATCTCCCACTCTTTCCTGGTTTTTCGCCACTGTGGGTTTGTTGCCATAATACCGCCGGTACAATAGGTATATCCACAAGCCGCCAAGCCATCACTCACAAAATTAGCCAACGCCTCAAAATACTCACCGTGTAGTATCGGGTCGTAGCTATTGTCTAAAATCAGAGCGTTATCCTGATCGGTAATAATTAATTGCTCATCTCGCGCCATCGAACCAAGCGCCAAAAAACAATAAGGGATAGGAGGTGGGCCTAAATGCTCTTCAGCTAACTCTAGTAAACGCTGTTTAAAGCTACGCCCTATCACAGACATAGCACTACCAATCATATGAGAGTTAGCGTCTTCATTAACTAGACGAACAAAACAGGGGGATACCTCTTCAGACAGCAATTTAAGCTCTTCCACACTGTTCTGACGAAATACTGTACTCACCATATATAAGCTGCTTTGTGACTCATAGCGCACAATATCTGAAACAGCGATAACACCCACTGGCCTGCCTTTATCCAAGATAGGCAGATGATGCAAGTTATAGCGAAGCATGCAAAGCATCGCTTCAAACGCATATGCATCACTATCGATAGTAATAAGGTCGGTCGTCATAACCTGCTCTATCGCAACATCCAATGAAATCCCGGTCGATACCACTCGGGTACGCATATCGCGATCGGTGATAATACCTACAACTTGGGGTTCAGCGCTTTTCTCTTGGCTTTCAGGCTCTTTATCATCAGATAACAACGTATCAACAATCAGCAAAGAAGATACGCCTTCTTCGGTCATCCTTATTGCAGCATCACGAATAGTCGCACTACTTTCAAGAATCACAGGCTGGCGAGAAATCATCATGGCCGCCTTGGAGACCATTAAGTTATTACTCTCCTTACCTGATACCGCATGTTGTAAATTTGAGTGATCATCCATCTCTACAAAATATGCAAAGGCTTCAAACTGCTCACACAACAAAACAAAAACTGATTCAGGAATAAAATAGATCAGCGTGTCTTCTAGCGCTCTAACGGGCAGGCGAATGCGGTTGTTCATTAACAACCCCATCTGCCCAAACAGCCCACCAGGGCTTAAGCGATTATAGAGATCGCCATTACGGCGATAAATTTCAACAGAACCACTACGGATCACACACAAGTCGTGTATCTCATCCCCAAACTGATAAATATCACTATCAGCTCGGTAATAGGCAATTTCTATCTGTTGAGCAACCGTATTGATGGTTTCGTCAGGTAAGCCACTAAAGGGCTGATACTGTTTTAGAAACCCCGCAATCTCTATATGTTCTGCTTCCATTGAACTCTCTATTTATACGCTAGCGATTTACGCATCAAGGTAAGTACAGCAGTTTAAACGTTTTACGTAGCCATTATTAAAAATCAACGACCACATCACCCTTAGGCACGCTACAACATGATAAGACATAACCGGCAGCAACATCTTCATCTGTAATCCCACCATTATGCTCCATTGTTACCTCACCCGCTGTCACTAACACTTTACAGGTACCGCAAATCCCCATACCGCATGCCTTTGGAATCTGCAGATCCAACTTGGAAGCTGCTGCATGTACCGTTTCGCCCGGTGAAATTTGTATACTTTTACCTGCAGAGAAGAACTCAACACGTACCATATCAGCCAGTACAAGCGCATCGGTTTCTTCCTGAGCGATCTCAGCCTGCTCTATCGCATCTTCCTCAACACCAATTGGCGTAGCACCAAACGATTCCTCATGATAACGGTTCATATCAAAGCCATTGCTTTCTAACAACGCTTTAACCGCTTTCATATAAGGTGTTGGCCCGCAGCAAAACACTTCACGTTCCATAAAGTCTGGCGCCATCATTGACAGTTTTGCCTGATCAAGATAACCACGATAACCCGACCACGCTTGGCCACGCTCAACCTTTTCACAAATCACATGCAAGGTGAAGTTAGTCACTCGCGAAGACATGTGCTCTAGTTCGCGCTGATAAACGATATCTTTTGATGTGCGCGCACTATGAACAAACGCCATATCTACATCGGCATTGGTATCAAAAAACCAACGAGCCATCGACATCACCGGTGTTACACCAACACCACCCGATAACATCAACACTTTTGTCGCGGGGTAATCGATACAGTTAAACTGCCCAACCGGGCCATGCACCGCTAACTCATGCCCTTCTTCTAAGTTGTCATGTAACCAATTAGACACCTGCCCACCCGGCGCACGCTTAACACTAATGGAAAAGCTATAAGGCACCGAAGGAGAACTAGATATCGTATAAGAGCGCATCACCTGCTGGCCTTCAATCTCTAGTTCCAGCGTGACAAACTGCCCCGGTTTAAAGAAGAACATAATCGGCTGTTCTGCCATAAAGCAAAACGTTCTTACATCCCAGGTTTCATCAATAACTTTTACACAACGTACATTATGACGACCATTCACCCATGTTTGTGTATTAACCGGTATGAATGCATCGGTATTCACCGCTACCGCTGCTGGATTTGCCATCGCTCTTCTCTCTATTATTCTTCGCATGAATGGAACTCTATGCGTGCATTCTCAGCCCTCCTCTCATTACTCATTTAGCCAATAGCGACAAAAACTTGCTTATAGCGACACTTATCTAATTTCACTGTACCAATAGGTCGATTTAGAGATGCTTTCGTGTCGTAAATGGTCAAACTGCTAGCCCTCTATTGTAAGAGGATTAGCACAAGGTCAATGCTGCTACATAACGTAGGGGTTCTACGCCGAAACAAGCAAAAATTTACGCACACTCTGGTGCTAACGAGGATAAGAACAAATGAACCAGAACGATCTGCTAAATGTCACCAGCGCCACCTATGCTGATGCACGACAGGAGATGGAGCAGCTGTTGGAAACACGTGAGCCTAACTACTCACTTCCACAGCCCTTGTACAACGATCCACAGATGTTTCGCGTAGATATGGAAGAAGTTTTCCAGAAGGAGTGGTTATTTGTTGGCATGACCAGCGAAATCCCTACTAAAGGTGACTACTTCACTGTGGAAATCGGCCAAAACCCTGTTTTGATCGTACGTGATGCAGAAGGCAATATTAATGCTTTCCATAATACCTGCCGCCACCGTGGTTCACGTATTTGCACTAAGCATCGCGGCAAAGTTGCTAACTTAGTTTGCCCTTACCACACATGGACCTACGACTTAAAAGGTAACTTACTTTTTGCTGGCTCTGAAATGGGTGAAAGCTTCGACATGAAACAGAACGGCTTAAAGAAAGCTTTCTGTAAAACAGCTGGTGGATTCATTTTCATCAGCCTTGCAAAAGAAGAGCCCCAAGGCGACTTTGATGAATTTCTAGCAACACTACAGGAATACATGGAGCCGTATGATGTGGAAAACACCAAGCTAGCGGTGGAGTCCAACATGTATGAAAAAGCTAACTGGAAGCTCGTCATTGAGAACAACCGCGAATGCTACCATTGTGCGGCTAACCATCCAGAACTGCTTAATAGCTTGCTGGAATGGGATGACACCAATGACCCACGCGCACCCAAAGATTTTGTAGAGCATTATAATGCACAAGCTGCCGAGTGGGATGCAGAAGGCATTCCACATGAGCACCGTAGCTTTGGCCCTGGTAAGCGTAACCGTATCGTCCGTATGCCACTTAAAAAAGGCACACAAGCTATGACGATGGATGGATCCGAAGGCAGTAAAAAACTACTGGGACGCATTAAAAACCCCCAGCTTGGTTCTATGCGTATTTTGCATTTGCCAAACTCTTGGAACCACATGCAAAGCGACCACTTTGTCGTGTTTCGTGTCCTGCCAATCTCTGCACAAGAGTCATTGGTAACCACTAAATGGTTTGTACATAAAGATGCTGTTGAAGGTATCGACTACGACGTAGAAAAACTACGCCACGTATGGGATGCAACCAATGATCAGGACCGCGTCTTAGGTGAAGAGAACCAGCGAGGTATTAACTCGATTGGCTACCAACCAGGCCCTTACTCAGAAACATATGAGTTTGCTGTGATCAACTTTATGGAATGGTATAGCGAGACAGTAAGAGCAAACCTGAACAAAGAGAAGTAACAACTGATATAGCTCAGTTTATAAACGCAAACCTGATCTCTCACCCCGTGTTAGATCAGGTTTAGCTTACCATCCTAATAGCGTCCTCTATCCCTGCACAGCTCAAAAAGCAAAATTATTAGCGTGTGACTCTCTAAGTGGGAAGGCCTTTTTTTATTCTAAAATTGGCTCTAGCACTCTATCCACCACGTATTTATGCTGCAACGTCAACCAATAGATAGCACGAAGAAAATACCTCACGTATCAACTTCTACCTCTTTACTTTCACTAGAGTGACGACTTTTATGCAACTTGAACAGTTACTGCCTTTTTTGCTGACAGTTGCTTTGGGTACCTATGTACAGACCGTTACCGGCTTTGCTTTAGGTATGATCATATTAGGTTTCGTTGTACAGTTTGAGCTAGCATCAGTCACCTTCGCATCTGTAATTATCAGTTTTTTGATGCTTGCCAACGGCCCTATTGTCTTATACGGAAATCTAAAATCGCTTGATAAGCCCGCTTTGCTGTATTCCCTTTTGGGGCTCTTCCCTGCATTGGTACTTGGCGTTCTTTTGTTGAGTTATTTAAGCGGTGAATTTACACAAGTATTACAGTGGGTTTTAGGCGTAACCATCATCGGGGGCGGCCTTTTCATTCTACTTAAACCTGAACCTAAAAAAGAGCGCAGCTGCCACTTATCCTTCACAGCTGCAGGCTTAGCCGCTGGCTTATTTGGTGGCTTATTCAGTATTGCTGGCCCGCCGCTGGTTTATCAATTTTATCGCCAGCCACTACCATTACAAACTATTCGCTTATGTTTAATTACCTCATTCCTGATCATGAACATTATACGACTAGGTGTTTTAGGTATTCAGAACCAGCTCAGCTTTGAAATGCTTTGGACAAGCTTGCTTTGCTTACCTGTTGTGGCAGTATTTACCTTGCTAGGGAAGTATTACCCACCTCCTTTAAGCAACAAGAACATGCGTAGAGTCGCGTTCACTCTACTTATCACCATCGGCGTTAATCTTGTCTATAGCGCGTAAAGGTCTTTGATATTATCTGACGAGTACCGCTTAGCTCGGCTCAATAGTGCGAAACGTGAGATTAATGCGTGGTGTAAAAACCACTTTTGTGGGTGGGAGGCGATGTAACCAGTGTGTTTGTGTTTCATCTTTCATTATCAGTAAGCTGCCATGCTGTAATACTTGAGAGATGCTCTCTTTAGACTTTTTGTGCTTGAATGCAAATTTTCTTACCGCTCCCAAACTCACAGAACCAATAGCTCCATTTTTCTTTAAGTCGAGTTCTGCATCACTATGCCAAGCCATACCTTCGCTACCGTCATGATAAAGGTTGAGCAAACAAGAGTTATACGTTTCGCCACTTTCTTTTTCGACTAACGCTTTAAGCGCCAATAGCTCTTTTGTCCACGGCAATGCTGTTTTGGTGGTGTTGGAATAGGTATAAGGAAAAGGAACATCGCCATACCAAGCAACTTTACGTTTGGTAATAATTTTTTTGCCAAAAATTACTGCCTCGTCGTTTTTCCACTCAATAGCGCTGAGCAATGCCTCATAGTAATGGTCAGCCTCAGATGACGACATTACAGTGCCATAATATTGCACCGTGCCATCATAAGGGAGTAGATTGCGTGGTGCGCCCTCTATTTGCTCGAAAAGGTCCATGCTTTACCTTCACTTCTCATACAATTATTAAGGTATTAGAAAATAATGTTGTAGTGTTTACTAACCACTTTAAATTATAAAAATAGATACTGATAAATTCTTCAGGAAATTCAATATGAATAAACAACCTCAAATATTTAACCCTAAGAACCACACCTTATCAGATGCGCATTGTGCTATTTATTCTAAAACACAAATCGCTTATACAATTAATGACATCTTTGCTGCGCTGACCTTTATTGTCGGTTCTATCCTATTTTTTTCCCCAGGCATATACACTGAAATTGGTACTTGGCTATTCCTTATCGGATCAATTTGTTTTGGTATTCGCCCATCGATTTTACTCTATCGAGAAGTACAGTATATGAAGCTCAATAAGTAATCAGGGTACGCATATTACAATGCCGCTTCTTGTGAAGCTTCCCAACCGATAATGGCAGATTTTCGGGTAATTCCCCACATATAGCCGCCAATATTACCACTTGCTTGAATAACACGATGACACGGAATAAGAAAAGCCACCGGGTTACTACCAATAGCCGTGCCAACAGCACGCGAGGCTTTAGGATTACCGATTACAGTTGCAATCTCACCGTAGCTAGCAAGGCGGCCTTTGGGTATTTTAAGTAAGCTATCCCACACTTTTAATTGGAATGCAGTACCATGAAGATGAAGCTTAACTTTATCTAGTTGCTGCCAATCCTTTTGAAAAATCAACAATGCATCCTGTTGAAATTTATCAGTGTCTTGATGATACAAGGCATAAGGAAAGCGCTGTTTGAGCGCCGTTAAAGCTTGCTCTGCATCTTCTTCAAAGGCCATATGGCAAACACCTTTCCCAGTGGATGCCACGATAACCTGGCCAAAAGGAGTTTGCGCAAAGTTGTAGCTTACGTGCAGTGCTTCGCCTCCTTTTTTGAACTCTCCTGGCGTCATCCCTTCTATATTAATGAACAGGTCATGTAAACGACAGGTACCTGAAAGCCCTGTTTCATAGGCGGTATCAAGCAAGCTTAAGTGCTGATCTTTTAGTAGCCCTTTTGCATGTTCAATGCTGATATATTGCATGAATTTTTTAGGGCTCACACCAGCCCAATCAGAAAACAGCCGTTGGAAATGAAACGGACTAAGACTAACTGCCGCTGCAATTTCATTCAAAGAAGGCTGCTCTTTAAAGTTATCTTTTATATATGCGATTGCCTCAGCAATGCGAGTGTAGTTCATACTGTCTTGATCAATCATGATTCATCGCGTCTCCAGCTAACATGCTACGAATTTATCAATGGAATGTAGAGAAGATAATAAGAACCCAGCAGAAAAGAATCGACCCGAATCTTGCTTTAAAAAGTCACACCTTCCCTAGTGGAGCCACAATGAAAACTCAAGAGATGCTAGCTATTGGCTTACAATTTTATGACGACTAAATAAGACAAAACCATCAATAAAACTCTATGCAAAAAATTGTGGATATTTGCAGCATAACTTTTTTCCTGATAAAAATGTATTTCAAACAGCCTTTCTTATTTAGTTTTCATAAAAGGATCGTATGACGAATAACAGGGGTTCTGTATGGCTATACTCCATCCGAGATGGTTTCATCACTCTGTTACCGTTAACGTTTTTTGGTGTCATTTCAATTTTACTGCTCCATTTTCCTTGGCAGAGCTATCAAGATTTGATGGTAAGTTTATTTGGAAGCAGCTGGGTTGAGCACTTAAAAATAGCCATCAACTCTTCTCATGGCATCTTAAGCTGTACTCTAGCGATTGCGGTTTCTGTTCACCTTACCTTACGTTTAAACTCAAGCCTTCCTAGCGCCAGTAAAATTTCACCTTTGATGGTTGGAATATCAGCTCTCATGAACTTTATATTGTTTTTAGAGGGCACTGGTTCACTAACCTATGACGCTATGGGACAGAGCTCCGTATTACCTGCCATTATTATTGGAATTGCCACCACTGAGGTCTTATTTTCAGTCATTAAAACCCGATCACTAGATTGGTTTGATATGCCATACGATACCGATTTAACAGTATATAATTCGATTAAAATGAGCGTGCCTATTATATTTACTGGCCTATTAATATTAGTTTTTTCTATATTACTCTCTAAAATCCCCCCACTGGATGAACACCTTTTTCTCCCTGTTGTGAATCTACTCCAAGATAGTGAATACACAGCGTTAGTTTTAAATAGCTTAGCGACATTGATTAACCAAATATTTTGGTACTTAGGCGTTCATGGCGGTTATATATTAGATACATACGCCAGAGATTTTTTTGATTTTACTCAATTAGCCTATAGCGAAAACTTCGCATCACGCCCTTTACTAAATAATTTTGTGTTACTCGGTGGCGCCGGTGCAACAATGAGTTTATTGATAGCAATAGCATTGGTTGTGAAAGAAGGGCAACAAAGAAAAATTGCTCAAATATCCATACTACCCTCGATCTTCAATATTAACGAACCCGTTTTATATGGATTACCATTAGTACTTAACCCTTCCTACTTATTCCCGTTTATAGGAATACCAGTACTGTTCAGTGTGATAACGGTACTGTCAGTTCAACTGGGGTTTTTAGTTTTTCTACCTATATCAATTCCTTGGACTACCCCTCCTATTATTTCAGGGTGGCTAATAACCGGCTCATGGCATGGGGCCTTGTTTCAATTTACAGAAATAGTTATCGGTACCATGCTATACATTCCGTTTGTAAAAAAGGCTGAAAAAAAACGCCTACTACTTCAAAAAGAATCTTTTGCTAAAGCCGCAAAAGTAATTCAAACAAACGAACAGAAAATAACAGTATCAGCACGACAGGATCATATAGGACTGATTGCAAGAGGGTTATTAACAGAGCTGAAGTATGATTTACAACATAACAAGTTATCTTTAGCTTACCAGCCAAAGCACGACATTAAAGGACAAATTGTCGGAGTTGAAGCACTGCTCAGATGGAAACATGAAAGGCATGGCAACTTACCACCATTGCTAGCTGTAAACTTAGCAGAAGAGAATAACGAAATTAACAGACTAGGTGCCTGGGTGATAGAAAACGCTTGCGCCTGCACGGCTCGCTGGAAAGCTCTGGGTTGCAACATAAACATGGCAATTAATATATCGCCATTACAGCTATTAGATAAAGAACTGCCAACCCTAATTTCAAATACATTACAAAAATATTCTTTAGCTCCGCAAGATATCGAACTTGAAATCACTGAATCTCATACAATCTACGACACGCCCACAGTGAATGAAACACTTTCGAAATTATCTAACATGGGAATACGCTTAGCGATGGATGATTTTGGAATGGGTCACTCGTCACTACTATATATGCGCAGATTTAAAGTACACACGCTTAAAATTGATGGATCGCTAACTCTCGACGTTCTTAAAAATGAGGCCAACTCAAATATTATCCATACAATAGCCGAACTTGGTCGCTCGCAACAAATTGACATTGTTGCCGAATATGTAGAAACCATTGAGCAACGAGAAAGGCTCGTTGAGCTAGGCTGCACTATTTTCCAAGGCTACTACCACAGCAAAGCACTTTCAGAAAAAGACTGCGTAGCCTACTTTAACAATCACGTTTGATAACACCTTTAAATGCCGCAGTAAGATCGGCTTAACGTTCGATCTATACGCCCACTCTGACTCCATTTCACAAGCAATTAAAAGATAAGTAAGACATAATCATTCTGACATTTCCCGCCCCAATAGACGGAAAATGTTTGATGTATATGTTGAGAAAACAGGACAACTACTCAGTAAATATACTCAACTAAAACCATTAGCAGCGGAAGCGTCCCAATTGATTCTCCAGTTTTTTCACCAGACTTAACAGCGACTGGCTTTCCTGATTAGCCTCAGCAACACCATCTGATACTAAGTTGGTTTCGTCACTTATATTAACAATGTTGCGAGTGATATCTTCTGTAACCGCTCTTTGCTCTTCAACTACACTTGCCATTTGGGTGGTCATATTATCTATTTCAGAAATCGCCGTCACAACATGTTGTAAATGTTGAGAGGCTTCTTCTGACAATACTAAGCAGTTACCTGATTGCTCATTTCCTTTTTGCATCGCTT
>JAWUYS010000139.1:0-44053 GCA_034110685.1 Neptunomonas sp. | reverse complement strand
GACTTTAAAGAGGCGCTAGCGAAACTACTTCAGTCAGAGAAAATGGCATCCGTGGGGGTGTTGGCTGCAGGGGTCGCTCATGAGATAAATAACCCCATCGGTTTTGTTATGAGCAATCTCCACACACTTGAAACGTATGGGCAAAACTATCGTGATTTGGTTGGGGAGTACGCGATATTGATGGAGCTAACAAACGCGAATGATCAAAAAGCGCAGCAGCTCAAAATTAATCAGTTAATTGAGCAATACGACCTTGAGTTCATGAATGAGGATTTGGATGTCTTGTTACGGGACTCTATTGAAGGGACTGAGCGTGTTAAAGATATTGTTAAAGGCTTAAAAGATTTTTCCCATATAGACAGTGTGACCCAATTTGCCATGTGTGATTTAAACGAGTGTATTCAATCCACACTTAAAGTTGTGAATAGCGAGTTGAAATATCACTGTGAAATTAGAACAGAGCTCAACGATTTGCCGTTAACCTATTGTTGTTCTGGCCAAATTAACCAAGTGCTGTTGAATTTAATGATCAATGCGAGTCATGCTATCGAAGATCAAGGCATCATAAAAGTTAAGTCTCAGCAGCAAGACGAATGGCTAGAAATAAGTGTGACGGATACGGGTAAAGGTATACCCGCTGACCAACTCGATAAGCTGTTTGATCCTTTCTATACTACTAAGCCTGTTGGCGAGGGTACTGGCTTAGGCTTGTCGATCTCCTATGGAATTGCTAAGGATCATCAAGGAGAAATTCGTGTTGCTAGCGCTCCGGGCAAAGGAAGCCGCTTTACTCTGTGTCTCCCGATAACGAATGATCATGATTGAAACCCGCGCGCAGTAGTGGTAAACCTGTACTTCCTAATGGTTAAGTAATAAGAAAGGCAGGCTTTTGTATGCGTGATTTACAGAAATTCTACATTGATGGTCAATGGCTTGAGCCGCAAGGCCAAGCAACGTTATCGGTTATTAATCCCGCGACAGAAGAAGCTATTGCCAATATTAGGCTAGGTAATCGCGATGATGTTGATGTCGCGGTAGCGGCTGCTCACAAAGCCTTTCCTACTTTTAGCCAAACCAGCCGAGAAGAGCGCATCGCGCTATTAGAAAATATTATCACCGTGTATAAAAAGCATAGCGATGCATTGGCTGAAGCTATTACCAGTGAGATGGGTGCGCCAGACCAATTCGCACGAAAAGCACAAGTGGCTGCTGGATTAGGGCATTTCTTTGTAGCTTTAAAAGTGCTTAAAGATTATCAATTTAGCGAAATGGTCGGCACGACTAATGTAGTGAAAGAACCCATTGGTGTGTGTGCTCTAATCACACCGTGGAATTGGCCGCTAAACCAGATCGCTTGTAAAGTTGCTCCCGCGTTGGCAACAGGGTGCACCATGGTATTAAAGCCTAGTGAAGTAGCACCACTTTCGGCGCATATTTTTGCAGATATTATGCATGAAGCGGGTGTGCCTGCAGGCGTCTTCAATCTAGTTGATGGTGATGGAGTCGGTGTGGGAACAGCTCTCACTCATCATGCCGATATAGATATGGTTTCTTTTACAGGTTCAACACGAGCAGGTACCTTGGTATCAAAAGCAGCTGCTGAAACTGTTAAGCGAGTGTCATTAGAGCTAGGAGGCAAGTCAGCCAATATTATCTTAGATGATGCTGATTTGGATAAAGCGGTTAGCCGTGGTGTTAAAAGCGTTATGACTAACAGCGGACAGTCCTGTAATGCCTTAACACGTATGTTAGTCCCAGCGGATAAGCTGGATGAAGCTATTGAGATTGCTCGCCGTACCGGTGCATCAATTATTGCTGGCGACCCAAATGATAGTGCAACAACGATTGGTCCTGTTGTAAGTGATGTTCAATGGGGAAAAATTCAAGAATTGATCAGTAAAGGCGTTTCTGAGGGCGCGCAGTTAGTATGCGGTGGTCCTGGTAAGCCTGAAGGTTTAGAGCGTGGTTATTATGTGAAACCGACCATTTTTTCTCATGTAACTAATAATATGACCATTGCTCGTGAAGAGGTGTTTGGTCCGGTCTTGAGTATTATTGCTTATCAAGATGAAGCTGAAGCGGTCGCTATCGCTAATGATTCGCCATACGGTTTGTCAGGTAGTGTTTGGTCTGCAGACGTGGACAGAGCCCGCTCTGTTGCTGCTCGCTTGCGCACAGGAATGGTACATATTAATGGTGCGGTGGCTGATTCTAAAGCACCCTTTGGTGGTTATAAGCAGTCTGGTATTGGTCGTGAGTGGGGCGCTTATGGACTAGAAGAGTTCCTCGAAACCAAAGCACTGTTTGGCTATGAGGTTGCTTCTAAATAGCGTTGTAATTAAAGCCTGTCAGTAGTATTGACAGGCTTCTTTTCTTTTTAAAATCTATTACCATAGCGGTCCCTGATAAACGGACATCATCCCAGATGCTAGCACCCCTCGAACGCTATCATAAACAGCTCGAACAACAAGGCTATGTGGCTGACCCCGCGCAACAGCAAGCCGTAGAGCAGCTGGACCTTCTTTATAGACAGCTACAGCAGCCAGTATCCGGTTGGAAAGGAAGACTAGACGCTACGAAAGCGCCTATTAAAGGGCTGTATCTTTGGGGAGATGTGGGCCGTGGGAAAACTTTTCTAATGGATCTGTTTTATGAAAGCTTGCCTGATGAGCGCAAATTACGTTTGCACTTTCACCGCTTTATGGCACGTATACATAAAGAGTTAAATGCAGAGTCAGGACATGCCGATCCTTTAAAGTTAATCGCCAAGCGCTTAGCAAAAGAGTGCAATGTACTCTGCTTTGATGAGTTTTTTGTCTCCGATATTGGTGATGCAATGATTCTGGGGCGGTTGTTTACAGCCCTTTTTGAAAACGGATTAACCTTAGTCGCCACATCAAATATCCCTATTGAGCGCTTGTACTGGAATGGTTTGCAGCGACAGCGATTTGAACCTGCCATTCAATTGCTACTCAAGCATACTCAAGAGATTCATTTAAATGGAGAGGAAGATCATCGTCTTCGCCATTTACAGCACCAGCAAACTTATTTTTTATCACCTGATGCTCAATTTAAAACCTTGTTCCAGCAACTAGTAGAGCAGCAGAAGGCAGAACAAAGAGTAGAGCTAGTAGATGAACGCGACGCTATACCGTTAGTTTTTGAGCAGGAGTCGTCTAAGACGCTATCGGTATGCCGAAGGCCGATTGATGTTATCGAGCTAAGTTCTCATGTTGTATGGTTTAACTTTGATGCGCTCTGTAATGGCCCTCGTTCACAGTTGGATTACATCGAGCTGGCGAGTCGTTTTAGCAATATTTTGGTAAGTGATATTCCTCTTTTGGGTGGAGAGTGTCGTGGCTGGATTAAAGCGCGTGGTACGGAAGATGGCAGCTTTGAGACGACCGAAACAGGTGAGCGAAAGCTCTCTTATGCCCGTCAAGATGACCCCGCTAGGCGTTTTATTAGCTTGGTCGATGAGCTTTATGATCGTCGAGTAAACCTGTATCTGTCTGCTGACGTACCCTTGGAATACCTCTATAGCGGAGGGTCACTTAGTTTTGAGTTTAAGCGTACGCATAGCCGTTTAGTTGAAATGCAGTCCACCGAATATATAGATTCTAAGCATCAAAACGCTTAAATAGATAAGGCCTATTGCCTTCTATCCCTCTCTTTTTCAGCTTGATGACTATCAAGTACATCTATTATTGCCATTGTTAGGCTAGCTTCTCTGAAACATGTTGGAGATGCTATCGTGGAGTTGGTTTGTCCTGCGGGAAGTTATCCTGCCTTAAAAGCGGCGGTTGATAATGGTGCCAGTGCTGTCTATTTCGGTTTTAAAGATGCGACTAATGCTCGCCATTTTGCAGGTCTGAATTTTGATCGTCGCAAGGCTGAGAAAGGCATAGATTATGCCCGCAGCCATGGTGTTAAAGTGCTCTGTGCAGTTAATACGTATCCGCAGCCTTCTGGCTGGAAAGCCTGGCAGGGCGCGGTTGATCTGGCCGCTGATATGGGTGTCGATGCTTTAATAGCAGCAGATATGGGTGTGCTAGGATACGCTTCTGATACGCACTCGGCTCTTAATCTGCATCTCTCCGTGCAAGGCTCAGCGACTAATTATGAAGCACTGGCTTATTACCAACAGCAGTTTGGTATTAAGCGAGCCGTATTACCGCGTGTGTTGTCATTAGCTCAAGTTGAGCATTTAGCGCAGCATAGCCCGGTAGAGTTAGAAGTTTTTGCCTTTGGTAGCCTTTGCATCATGGTAGAGGGGCGGTGCTATCTCTCTTCCTATATTACAGATGAATCTCCTAATACTTGTGGTGCGTGCTCTCCGGCAAAAGCTGTGCGTTGGCAGGAGACACCATCTGGCCTTGAATCTCGCTTGAATAATGTATTGATTGATCGATATAAAAAAGATGAAAAAGCTGGTTATCCAACGTTATGCAAAGGACGCTTTGAAGTAGAAGGGGCGGTTTATCATGCGATGGAAGAGCCTACCAGTTTAAACACCTTGAATTTGATCCCTGAGTTAAAACGCATGGGTATTAAGGCGTTAAAAATTGAGGGACGCCAGAGAAGCCCCGCTTATGTTGCCAAGGTGGTGCGTATCTGGCGAGAGGCGCTTGATACTGCAGCGCGTAATCCTGATCACTTTGATATTAACCCTGAGTGGAATAACGGCTTGTTAGAACTCTCTGAAGGTTCAACAACGACCATCGGTGCTTACCACCGCAGCTGGCAGTGACAGGGGATAGCATGATGAATCAAGTTGTTAAGCAAGAACACCAACAAGAAAGTCAAAAAGTAGATAAGACAATGACGCTTTCATTGGGGCCTAATTTGTATTTCTGGCCAAAACAAGATGTTTTTAATTTCTATGCTGAAATGGCCGAGCAACCAGTAGACACCATTTATCTGGGTGAAACGGTGTGCTCCAAACGGCGCGAGTTAAAGCTGTCTGATTGGCTAGGGTTGGCGCAGGAGTTATCCCAGTGTGGCAAAAAAGTAGTGCTCTCTACATTGGCTTTATTAGAGGCTGAGTCTGAGTTGAAAATGCTAAGGCGCATTTGCTCAAATGGCGACTTAATGGTCGAAGCTAATGATATGGCCGCAGTGCAGTTACTAAGCCAGCAGGGCATACCCTTCGTCACAGGCCCATCTATTAATGTTTACAATTTACCGGTGTTGAAGCAGCTGTATAGTAGTGGAATGCGCCGTTGGGTTATGCCGGTGGAGTTAGGGTCGAAAACGCTTGAAGAGTTATTACAACAAGCGAGTGCTGATGGCGGTTTACCCGAACTTGAAACCGAGGTGTTTGCTTATGGCTGTTTGCCGTTGGCTTATGCTGCACGTTGCTTTACTGCACGCTTTAAGAATCTACCTAAAGATAACTGCAATTTTTGCTGTATTGAATATCCCGATGGTATCGTGATGAAATCGCAAGAGCAGGATAGCTTGTTTATCATTAATGGGATTCAGACATTATCGGGCGAGCATTATAATCTTGAAAATGAATTGCAGCGGATGCGTGAAATAGGCGTTGATATAGTACGGCTAAGCCCGCAACGGGAAGGCATGGCTGAGGTTGTACAACGTTTTGCAAAGCATTTATATGAGCCTTCATCAACGAGTATTCCTCTGTTGAATCAGTCGCAATGTAATGGTTATTGGTATGGGGAACCTGGTATGAAATGGGTAGATGAGGCTACTTACTAACGCGGTTAAACTCACAGGAATAAGCTGAAATAGTACATTCAGCTTATTCTGTTCACGTTACTGTATTGAGCGCTGCGCCAATTTAATACTGCGTTGAAACAACGCAGGCATCTCACTCCAATCAACACTGTCCATTAGATTTTTAATGGCTAAGCCGAGTTCTGTGTTGCCCTCGATAACTAATCTACGTTGAAAAAACAAAGTATCAGGGTCAACTTCTTGAGAGGCCATCTGAATTAAGTCGACGGCATCTCCTCTAATCCATGCATCAGGTTGATGAGCTGGTAGCACGACGAGCTTCTCGCTTTGGCAGGTAAAAGCAATCTGAATGTTTAGATCTCGTACCTCTAAGCCTAGTTCCTGCCCTTCTAGAAAATAGAACTCATCATCTTGAAGCTGCTCTTTGAAGAGATAGTTTAATAGCTGCTCCGCCACTTTTTTTCTGATGGAGAAGGGGATTTTGGGTTCTGTGAATTGAATAACTTTAGATAAGTTAGGTGTGGGTAATGATTTTAGCAGCCAAGGTGGCACCAAATTAGGCAAGGTTAGCGAGGTCATGAGGGGCTCCTTAATCGATGCTTGATAGTAGAGGAAAGCTCCCTTTTCCCCTTTGATATCTATCAAGTCGCTGTGTCTGCTTTTAATGTGTTACATATTTGCCGCCGTATAATTTGTATAGTCGGTATAGCCCTTCTCATCACCACCAAACAGTGTGCTTGCGTCAGATATATCATCTAATGGCCAATGGTTTGCAAAACGTTCTGGCAAATCTGGGTTGGCAATAAACTTACGCCCGAAAGCAATGCCGTCTGCTAGCCCTTTTTCTATTAGCTTAGCGCCAGATTCAGCAGTGTAGTTTCCTGCTACGATGATTGTGCCATTAAAGGCTGCTCGTAAATCGTGGCGAAACCGGTCAGGAACAACCGGCGCATCATCCCAGTCGGCTTCAGATAAATGAATATAGGCAACACCGAGCTGCTTTAGTTGTCTGGCAACGGCGAGAATGGCATCTGTCGTTTCTTCATCTTGCATTCCGCGCTGAGTAATAAAAGGTGCTAAGCGAATACCAACTTTATCAGCGCCGATAGCAGTGCACACGGCCTCAATTACATCCATGGCAAAGCGAATACGATTATCAATACTGCCGCCAAATTCATCATCTCTATGGTTGGAGCTGCGTCGTAAAAACTGATCAATCAGGTAACCGTTACCACCGTGAATTTCTATCCCATCAAACCCTGCTAACATCGCGTTTTTTGCAGCTTGCTGGTAATCCTCCACAATAGATTTGATTTCTGCATGCTTAAGTTCTCTAGGTGTTGGGCAATCAAGCATTCTGCCTTCGCCATCTTCCCCTACAATCCAAACTTGTGCATCAGGAGCAATGGCAGAAGGAGCGACAGGGAGACCATCTTCATGAAATACCGCATGTGACATTCTTCCGACATGCCAGAGCTGTGAGAAAATTTTACCCTGAGCTGCATGAACCTTACGGGTGACTTTTTGCCAGCCCAAAATCTGCTCTTTTGTATAAATTCCTGGAGTAAAAGAGTATCCCTTACCTTGTGCCGATATTTGCGTGGCTTCACTAATAATTAAGCCCGCACTGGCGCGTTGAGCATAGTAATCAGCCATTAGCTCTGTTGGAATATCACCGGGTTGAGCTGTTCGTGAGCGTGTCATGGGAGCCATTAGTACTCGGTTAGTAATACTAATAGAGCCAATTTTATGTGGTGTAAATAAAGCGCTGGTTTTCATGTTATCCCCTAATAAAGTGCTGGGTGTTAGTGAGAAGGTTTAGTAAAAGGCGTTTTGATCGCTGATTTGTCTTGATTGAAAAGGATCTCAAGAAGCAATCCTTCTGGTCCTATAACAAAAACTTGATGCTCACCAGAGACGGGAACGCTGCGCTCAAAGTAAGCGGTAGCGCTATTTTTTAGGCGTAAAATTAAAGAGGTGTAATCGTCTCCCTGAAAAGCAATATGGTCGACGATTCCTTGTTGTGATGAAGCGCTGCGTTTTCCTAGGTATTGCTCTTGTGCTTTATGTGCCGAGCTATCAAGCCCTTCATCGTTAAGAGCTAGGTGAATTAATGGCTGATTCTCGCTATATAGCCAAGCTCCCGGAAATGGAAATGCAGGGCGAGAGCCTTCTTCAAGTTTCAGTGTTTCAGTGAAAAAATTAATCATTTGGTACAGGTCTTGGACGCGTAGCAATATATGGTCATGTCTCATTACAGGCCTCCTATTTATTGTGTTTTAAGGTTTAGGTGAACTATAAGTGTTGGTGTTTATTTTGATAATTGGTTAGTTTCTTAAAACATTGTTTAGAAAAAATGAATAATATGAATAAAACTGATGATATGGCGCTCTTTGTTAGAGTTGTAAAAGAAGGCGGCTTAGCGGTTGCCGGTAGGCAGTTAGGGATATCCGCTGCGAGCATGACGGCACGCATTAAAGCCTTGGAAGATCGCTATGGAGCTCGTTTGCTTCACCGCACTACACGAAGTATTGCGTTAACCTCCGCAGGGCAGTATTTCTATGAAGCGAGTTTACGTGTGCTAGCTGAAATGGAGACATTAGAGGTACTTCTTCAACAGGGGAAAAGCAGCTTTTGTGGGGCGCTAAGAGTGACTGCACCGTCTGATTTTGGTCGCCAGTATGTAGCCCCTGCACTAGCCGCATTTGTAGAAGAGCATAAGGAGGTGCAGCCTTACTTATATTTATCAGACGGTATTGTTAATTTAGTAAATCAAGGCTTCGACCTGGGCGTTCGCTTTGGCAATTTACCTGACAGTAATCTGGTTGTTCGACAATTAACTGAAAATCATCGCGTACTGTGCGCCGCTCCTGAATATTTGCGTCGCTATGGTACACCGCAGACTCCTGAAGAACTGTTGCAACATCGTTGTTTAGTGATGGAGCGTTTAGGTGAGCCGTTAAATGAATGGCGCTTTACTCAGTCAGAAGAAAATTACTTGATAAAAGTACACCCAGCGCAGATGAGTAATGATGGTGGTGTTATCCGTGAGTGGGCTCTTGCTGGTGCCGGTATTGCTTTAAAATCCTGGTGGGATATCAAGAACGATATCGAGCGAGGCGCATTAGTGAGCTTGCTGGATAGTAGTGTTAAAGGCTTTCAGGTAACCGATCATGACGAAGTAGGTTTGCAGGTGGTTTACCCGACTCGGCAATACTCTCCTTTGCAAGCCACTGCTTTTATTGAGTTTTTTAAGGACTATATGATCGCACTTAAGCAGGGGTAGTGTTATTTAAAATACTATCATGAGAATAGTGATGATAAGAACCCGTTAGTCAGCGGGTTTGTGATGATAAGCTTAGCGTATGACAGCCTGTGGTTAAGCGTATTAGTGTCTCACTTATTTTTTGTTGCATTATCTTGATTATACTCGGTCTTCTCACTTACAAGACTAAGGGTTAAGTGCTCCATCGCTTCTTCAAAGCATCGCTCGTTATTAATATCTGCGAAAACAAACGTTTGTACTTCTGTCGCCAATCTTTTACACAAACAACGGAACTCATTCTTAACGTGCTTAAAAGGAGTACAGCTATGAATCCGCTGTTTATCAAGGGCGCACATTTTTTTGAAGATATTCAACCAGAAAACAGACCAGAATTGCATTTGGTTGTAGTCACTCATTTGTTAGATAACCCTCAAATATATTTGGATTGCTTGCAGCGCATGGGGACTTTGGCAATGATACTTCCTAAGCCGAAGAGCATTTGTCGCGCAACATTAGAACAAGTTGAAAAACGCTTTCAGGTTGTTATTAAAAGCCGTCCTCAAATAGCATCAGTAGAAGTGATGGCCGCTATTCTCAATGATTTTGTGCCAAGTGATGAGTTAGTGTTGGTTGATATCGGAGGTTATTTTGCAACGTCACTGCCGGAGCTGATTCCGAGGCTTAAGTCCCGCCTCAAAGGCGTAGTTGAAGTAACAGAAAACGGCCACCAACGCTATGCGGCGTTACCGGAGCTTCCTGTCCCTGTTGTTTCATTAGCTCGAAGCCCTCTAAAAGGCCCTGAAGATTACTTAACGGGTCAGTCCATTGTGTATTCGGCTGAAGCGCTGATGCGTGAGTGTCACCATATTATGAATGGTGGGACTGCTGTTGTGTTCGGTTATGGGAAAATTGGACGTTCTATCGCTAAGGCCCTACATGCTAAAAATATTAACACCAAGGTCGTTGAGATAGATCCGATTCGTGCTATTGAAGCACGCTCTCGTGGATTTGACCTGATTAACAAAGAAGAGGCATTACAAACAAGTGATGTTATTTTTTGCGCGACGGGAAATCAGTCACTCAATAATCATGATTTTAATCGAGTAAAAAATGGTGCTTTCATCTTCTCAGTTACATCGTCCGATGATGAGTTGGACTTGGTTCAAGCGAGTAGTAATTTTTCTGTAAGCCGAATCACTGCTCATGTTTCACGTTATGAGCGGTTGGGTCAGTATTTTCATTTGGCTAACAGAGGAGATGCGATTAACTTTATTCACAATGCTGAAGTAGGACCGTACATTTATTTAGTACAGGGGGAGGTAATAGCGGCTATTAATTATCTCTGTGCAAATTCAGTAGAAAATAAAATTGTGCAATTACCCACGAATCTACGAAAAGATTTGGCACAACGTTGGCTGAGTCATTTTGGCTAATAAGGAGTCTCTGCGCTAATCAGAAATGATTGGGTATAAATATATCCAATTGTTTCTTTTTAAAGGAAATATCTGACTGTACTACTCAGGTATGGGTGCATAGTGAGGATAGATAAAATACTTGTTGGATATAAGTTGACAGCGCCGCAGAGGGGTATATAATGATTGCAGCTTGAAAGTACGTCCTATATTTATGCATGCCAATTCGATGTTAGATTTTTAAATTTACGTCCTGTTTTCATAAGTAATAGCAACACTTCCAGCAAAACCCGCCTTAATTTTTAAGGCTTTAATTACTCTTGATTTAATAGGATACTAATATGTCTACTACTACTGGTACAGTAAAATGGTTCAACGAATCTAAAGGTTTTGGCTTTATCGAGCAAGAATCTGGTCCAGACGTTTTCGCTCACTTCAGCGCTATCAACAGCTCTGGTTTCAAAACTTTGGCTGAAGGCCAAAAAGTTGAGTTCACAGTTACACAGGGTCAGAAAGGTCCTCAAGCTGAAAACATCGTACCTCTATAAATAGAGCTGCGTTGATTTACTCTATTACTGAGTAAATCACTCCTAAATTCCTTTTTAAGGAATTTCAAAAAGGGTGAAATCTAACGATTTCGCCCTTTTTTAATGTCTGATTTTTGAATGCCTAATCGACTTGCACTTTAGGTGCTTTAGAAAGTCTTGAATGGTTTTTGCTGTCATTTGATTTATGGCATAATAGGCTCAATTTTTCATCTGCGTTTCGAGCCCTTCGTGAATACGTCGAGGCCGGTCTTTTTTATCTTTTATGAACTCGGAATAGAACATTGCTTACAACCGCTAACATCACCATACAATTTGGCGCTAAGCCTCTTTTTGAAGACATCTCTGTAAAATTTGGCGAAGGTAACCGTTATGGTTTAATTGGTGCCAATGGTTGTGGTAAGTCTACCTTTATGAAAATTCTGGGTAATGACTTAGAGCCATCGTCAGGAACTGTTTCAAAAGAGCCGGGTGAGCGTATTGGTAAACTATCTCAAGACCAGTTTGCCTATGAAGAATTCAGTGTAATTGATACTGTCATCATGGGGCACCAGGAGCTGTGGAAGATTAAATCTGAGCGTGATGCGATTTATGCGAACCCTGACATGAGCGAAGAAGATGGTATGCGCGCGGGTGAGCTGGAATCTGAATTTGCTGAGATGGATGGTTACACGGCAGAATCGCGCGCAGGTGAACTACTGTTAGGCGTGGATATTCCTATTGAGCAGCATTATGGTTTGATGAGTGAGGTTGCTCCGGGTTGGAAATTACGAGTATTACTGGCTCAAGTATTGTTCTCTGAACCCGATATTATGCTGCTCGATGAGCCAACCAATAACTTGGATATCAACACTATCCGTTGGTTGGAAGAGGTGTTGAATGAACGTAACTGCACCATGATTATTATTTCCCATGACCGTCACTTCTTGAACAGTGTATGTACTCACATGGCGGATTTGGATTATGGGACATTGCGTTTATACCCAGGCTCTTACGATGAATACATGACGGCAGCAACTCAGGCGCGCGATCGTTTGTTATCTGATAATGCTAAGAAAAAAGCACAAATCTCAGATCTTAAGTCATTTGTTAGCCGTTTTTCTGCCAATGCGTCTAAATCAAAGCAAGCGACTTCTCGTGCCAAGCAAATTGATAAAATTCAGCTTGAAGAGGTTAATCCTTCAAGCCGCCAAAACCCATTCATTCGCTTTGAACAAGACAAGAAGCTACACCGTTTAGCGGTCGAAGTAGAAGGGTTATCAAAAAGCTTTGATAGTGAGCTGTTCAAAGGCCTTGATTTGATGATTGAGGTAGGTGAACGTATCGCTATCATTGGGCCAAACGGTATTGGTAAAACCTCATTATTGAAATGTCTTGTAGGTGATTTGGAGCCTACGACAGGTGAGATCAAGTGGTCTGAAAATTCTGAGCTTGGTTACTATGCCCAGGATCATTCTTCAGATTTTAAAGAAGAAAAATCTTTGATTGATTGGATGGGTGATTGGGGTCAAGAAGGTGATGATGAGCAGGTTATTCGTGGCACATTAGGCCGTTTGTTGTTCTCGCAAAAAGAGATAAATAAGTCTGTAAAGGTTATCTCCGGTGGTGAGCAGGGGCGTATGTTGTTTGGTAAGTTGATGTTGACTCGTCCTAATATCATGTTAATGGATGAGCCTACAAACCATTTGGATATGGAATCTATCGAGTCATTAAACTTGGCGCTTGAGAATTACCCTGGAACATTGATTTTCGTGAGCCATGACCGTGAGTTTGTTTCTTCATTGGCAACACGTATTCTTGAATTAACGCCGACAGGTATTGTTGATTTCCGTGGTACGTATGACGATTACTTGCGTAGCCAAGAAGTGTAAATATTGGCTGGCACTATCATCGCAGTGCTGGTGTTTATAAGTTAATAAAAAACCCGCTAACAGCGGGTTTTTTATTGATTAGAACATCAGCTCATCACAGGAGTGTAGAGAGAAATCAGACTTAGAAGGAAAGTAGTCTTCTAGAATGTAAGATATTTTGTCAAAAGTGTCCTCTAAATCCATAAAAGCATCTACAACATTTGGGTCGAAGAAGCTGCCGCGGCCTTTTTGAATAATGGCGCTTGCTGTGCAATGTTCAAGCGCCTTTTTATAAGGGCGTTTAGAAATAATCGCATCGTACACATCAGCCACTGCCATTAAGCGAGCGACAATAGGGATCTCATTGTTTTTTAAACCTTGTGGGTAACCACTTCCATCCCATTTTTCATGATGGCTTAGTGTTACCTGTTGAGCAATTTTAATAAAGCTGGCCGCTTTACCTTTTAGTTCTCTGGCAAGTAAATGCTCTGCTGTGCGGATAGCATTAAAACCATGAATAGGGTGCCTTTTCATGATTTCATATTCGTCAGGGTCTAGTTTTCCTGGCTTCTGTAAAATAGCATCAGGGATACCCACTTTACCTATATCGTGCAGTGATGCTGTTTTATAAAAAACCTCTATGGTCTCGTCGTTATCAAGTTCGTGTGCATAGTCTGGGTGGTAGCGTAAATGCTCGGCTAAAGCTTTAACATAATGTTGTGTGCGAAGAATATGATTGCCGGTGGAGTGATCACGTACTCGGGCGACAGCAGCAAGACATAAGATAGCAGCGTCTTGTGCGGCGAGTAAGTCGTTTTCGTGTGTGTCAGGCACAGTGACTTTTGTATCGAAGGAGCGAACCATTTCCGCTAAGTTAATGTGTGTTTTTAACTTGGAAAGAGTTGTCGATGATTGTAGTGGGGCCTGAATGAAATCTGAAAACCCTGCGTCTTGAGCAATTAATCTAATACTATCAATACTATCTGCTGATAGAAGAAAAGTGGGTATTTTTAAGTGACTGCAATCGCATTGTTTAATAAGCTCACGACTGCTTTCTAGTACAGAAATATCTGCAATCACTAGCGCAGTATCAGTCGTTAAGTCAGCAGGATTAAAATGTTCATGAATAGTGACTGTATAGTCGCATAGGATATCCTGAATCGTCTGATTGCCGACTACATTCTGGCTGATGATAAGGATGTTTTTCACGTGAATTCCTTGTGTAACTAGCGGATATCCGCTTCCGCGTTATGAAACTGAATATTACCTGAATTCCGTATATCTGGCACGTTTAATTGATTTGGCTTGTTTCAAAGACTTATGTATCGATGCCTCCATCATGTATGTATTGTGCGGTATAATTTAAAATTAAGTCGAATCAATGAGCAGGTAAGGTATGACAACGTTAACGATACAAACTCCGGACGACTGGCATTTACATCTTCGTGATGGCGATATGTTGGTTGAAACAGTAGCAGCAACTGCTCGTTGTTTTCATCGGGCTATTGTTATGCCTAATTTGGTTCCGCCAGTTATTAATGCTGAGGCGCTAGTCGGCTATCAGCAACGTATTTTGGCGGCGCGTCCTGAGGGAAGTAACTTTGAGCCATTAATGACTCTTTTCCTTACCAACCAAACATCGGGTGAGGATATTATTGCTGCGAAAGCAGCCGGTGCGGTAGCTGCTAAAATGTATCCAGCAGGAGCAACGACTAACTCAGCTGCAGCGGTTAGTCAGCTTGAAGCGCTGTATCCTGTATTTGAAGTGATGCAAGAGCAAGGCATGTTGCTACTAGTACATGGAGAAGTAACGGATCACCATATTGATATCTTTGATCGTGAAAAAGAATTCATTGATCAGAAAATGGTGCATATTGTTGAGCGCTTCCCCAATTTAAAAGTTGTGTTTGAACATATCACTACCTCTGATGCAGCTGAGTTTGTTTTAGATGCATCAGATAATGTTGCCGCCACGATTACCCCGCAGCATTTGCTTTTAAATCGTAATGATTTATTGGTCGGCGGTGTGCGGCCGCATAACTTTTGTTTGCCAGTGCTTAAGCGCAATACGCATCAGCAAGCATTACGTAATGTTGTAAAAACAGGCTCGCCTAAGTTCTTTCTTGGAACAGATTCTGCGCCACATGCAAAAGAAGCGAAAGAAAATGCGTGTGGTTGTGCTGGTTGTTACAGCGCTTGGAGTGCTATTGAGTTATATGCTCATGTATTTGAAGAGTTAGGTGCATTAGATAAGCTAGAAGGTTTTGCTAGCCACTTTGGTGCGGACTTTTATGGGTTGCAGCGTAACAGCGGTACATTAACGCTAGTACGTGAAGACTGGATTATTCCTTCACAGATCATATTGCCTGATGGTAAGCCGATTGTTCCTTTCTTTGCTGGTGAAACGGTACATTGGAAAGTGCAAAGCTCCATATAAAATTTTTTGCGGTTATTAGGCACCTAAGAGCATTACGTTTTTAGGTGCTTTTTTATTTGCAGTAAATGCCGGGCGTTTTGTTGAGTGTTTTATCGAGAGTTGAATTTATAAATATCTATTCTAGTGCGTAATAGCTAAGACAGAATAATGCGCCTATCTGCCATCCGCTCTACATCTTCGTCCTGATGCGTAACCAGTAATACCGTTTTTCCAGTAGATTTGGCTTGTTCTTTACACCATAGGGCTGCTTTTTCGCGTGTCATAGGGTCGAGTTCTGCGAAGGGCTCATCTAGTAATACAATGGGCTCAGGACGTAACAGAGTTCTGATTAGAGCAATGCGCTGGCGTTGCCCGCCGGAAAGGGTGGCAGGTTTTTTATTAAGGTGCTGTGAAACTTCTAAATAGTTGGTGGCATTTTTTATCGCAGCTAAAGGAGCTTGCCCTTTAAAGCCAAGACAGAGGTTCTCCATAACGCTGATATGCTCAAAGAGGTTATGGTCTTGAAATAGAATACTGACTGGACGCTCCTCAACCGGTAAGCGATTTAGTGCTTTTTGGTTCCACTCGATACTGCCGCTATCAGGTGTCTGGTACCCGCCAATGAGGTTGAGTAAGGTGGTTTTTCCAACGCCACTTACACCTTGTATAGCGACTATTTCGCCTGTTTCAATCTGCATATTGTAGCGCAGCGGCCAGCCGTCTAATTCAAGGAGAAGGTTGTGTATGTTAAGCATGAGTTTCGCCTTTATACGGCTGGCTAGATTCAATGGGTTGTTTACGAACAGCGCTGCGCGAAGATAGCTTTTCCAGAAAGAATAGGAAAAGTGCACAAAGCATCAGTAAAAGGAACGATGCGGCACTTGCTTCGGCGATGCGGTAGCTGCTTGCATAACCGTAAATTAGCCAGGGTAGAGTGGTCCAATCGGTGCTGCCAAAAATAGAAAAAATAGCGACATCGCCCATCGCTAGAACAAGGACTAAACCCATCGTTGCTAGATAGATCTCTTTTATAAATGGCCACTCAATTTTCCAGCGTACCTGCTGTGTTAGCTTGAGTGAGCGTGCTAAGCGATCATATTGTTGATCAAACTGCAGTAATCGAGGTTTAAGTTTTTGAACGGCAAAAGGAATAACCAGAGCAGTGTTTAACAGCACTACAAAGATAATGCCCCAGCGGTCCAGGTCAATACGCGGTAGTAGATAAACAAATAAGCCTACCGAAAGCACCATGGCGGGAGCAACTAAGGCGTGTGTTGCTAAGCTTTCATATAGCCAAACGCGTTTGCTTTGAGCTTTTAACGCGGCTTGTCGTACAGGGCGAAGTAGGGCAAAAGCCAGTGTCATCGCTAAACATGCCGCAATAGCGGCTAAGCCAATACTGATAAGTGCTGAGCGACCGATGGCTTTAAGGTCTTTGCTGGATAGATCGCTGTCGAATAAACCGGGTAGCAACGACAGGTAAGGTAAAAGCAGGACTAACCATGCAAAGCCATAAAGTGATGTGAACCAAAAGCGTGCACTAGAGCTCTGGTTGGGGCGCCAGTTGTATTGGCTGGATTCTATACTTTGCCAGGAGACACCACCGGCTCGAGTAATGAGCCAATAAAGCCCTCCGGCTACTATTAGTTGTGTCCACGCTAATGTAAGTGCTTCAGGGATATTAAAGTCGTATTTAAGCGCCTGATAAATAGCAACTTCCAAGGTTGTCGATTGAGGGCCACCACCCAATGCGAGAACAACAGCAAAACTGTTAAAGCAAAGTACAAATATAAAGCAGAGTAATAAAACACTGCTGCTTTTTAGTACCGGCCATTCAACAATACGAAAACACTCGCCTTTGCTTAGTTTTAGTTGGCTGGCAAGTTTCCAGCTGTTATCGGGAATTGTTTGCAGTTGTAGATAGATAATTCTAACGGCAAGTGGCATGTTCATAAAAATATGAGCAATTAAAATGCCCGATAATCCGTACAGGTTCCAGGTACTCTCGGTAAAGCTACTTAATGCGGCGTTTAGTGGCGGTGTAAGCAGTCCTGAGCGACCTAGAAGCGCAACTAGGCCGGTAATAACAATTAGCGTGGGAGTGACGAAACAGAGTAAACAAAACGTTAGGAACAGTTTCTTAAAACGTAGTGCTGGCAAAAAATACAAAGCGCGTGCAATCGGTATAGCTATGCCCACAGAGAATAAAGCGCTAAGTAGCGCCTGCTTTAATGTAAAGCCGAGGATCGCATAAAAATAACTATCCTGCAGAAGGGAGGTATCAAGCCCTTCGTCACCAAAATTGATCAGTCCATAAAAAGACAGAATAGTAAGTGCGAAAATAGCCGCATAAGCCAACCAATATAAACGCATCAGTTAGCAGTAGAGCGCCATTCACGAATCCAAGATTTGCGCTGTGTAGCTATCTGCTTGGGCGTAAATCCGATACGTTTTGGTTGAATCAGCTCATCAAAAACCTCGGGCAATTCAATATTATCGACAACCGGAAGCATCCAGTTAGCCGTTGGAATAATAGATTGCGCTTGAGGTGAAATTAGAAAATTAAGGAATTGCTTGGCGAGCTCAGGGTTTTTTGCATACTTTGAGATAGCGGCCACTTCTATTTGCGCAACATGACCTTCAGAAAAAGCGGCGGCCTTGTACTGCGTTTTTTCTTCAGTAACGACATGGTAGGCGGGAGAGGTGTTGTAACTCAGAACATAGTCGGCATCACCTTCAAGAAACATGCTGTAGGCTTCCCACCAACCCTTGGTGACAGTCACCGTATGTGACGCGAGTTGTTTCCAAGCATTGGCAGAGTCATCACCATAAACTGCTTTTACCCAAAGCATTAATCCTTGCCCTGGAGTACTGGTACGCGGATCTTGATAAATAACAGATGCGTTTGAATTTATTAATGCTTTTAATGAAGTAACCGGCTGCTTCACTTTATTTGTATTATAAACGAAAGAGAAAAAGCCATAATCGTAGGGGACAAAGTCTTGATCCTGCCATTGTAGTTCGGCTTTTAATCCATTAAGTGCTATGCCATGTGGCTGTACAAGAGATTCACGGCGAGTGACTTCTGTGAGTGAATCATCTAAACCAAGTAAAACATCTGCCTTGGTTTTATCTTTCTCGATTCGCAGGCGGTTTAAAATACTAACGCCATCATCGACTGCAATAAATGCTAGATCACACTGGCAAGACTCTTCAAATGCCGCTTCCAGTTGAGGCCCAGGCCCCCACTCAGAAACAAAAGAGTCATAGGTGTACACGGTGAGGTCTGCAGCATGTGCTGATGTTGCCAGCCCGCAGGCAGCGAGTAATGAGAATAGTTTTTTCATTTTTTCCTTTATTCCCTACGCCAGTATTAACTGGATCAGGTTCGACGGGTACACTCTCAGTCAGGCTGTTAGGCCAACGCCCCGATAACAGGCGCTAATATAGCATATCTATAACCTCTCGCTAATGACCAAGGTGACTTTTGAAACAGAGCCAGCTGCTTGAAAATATAAACATTCAATTGTCTGTAGATGTGCAATGGCAGCCTTTGTTGCATGCGGGTACAACCAACCGGCTTTATACTGGCAATTATCAAGATCAAGCCGTTGTATTACGTCTTGATACTGAAAAACAGGTATTGGGTGTTTGCCGACAGCGAGAAGAAAAAGTACTGAATCTTATCGGCACTAAAGCATGGGCACCTGCGGTTTTTCAACAGCAGCTACCCGATAAGAATCAGCTGGGGTGGCTGTTGATGAAGCGCTACACGACATTAGATGATGCTCCCATAGCTGATCTGCACGCTCAGATATTAGCTTGTGTGTCTGATTGGCAGCAGATAACAAGCATACCGGCATATGATTACCAGGCATTATGGGATGCATATCAGCAAAAAATTGATGATCTAGATAATTCCTTACAAGCAAAGCTGTTGCTGAATTCTGTAAGTACGCTAATGCAAGAGCTAAACACAACCGCCGATGTTGAATTATGCCTTGTGCACCATGACCTGCATAAGGGAAACCTGCTGAGTAATGCAGAGCAGTTGGTAATTATCGATTGGGAGTATGCCGGGTTGGGGAGTCCTTGGCTGGATGCCGCAGCGCTGGTAGCAGAGTTCTCAATACCGCATCTAGCTATCGCTACACTACCTGCTTTTAGGGATGTCGATTCAGAAACATTTGAGTGCGCAATCCATCTCGCGTTACAGATTAACCGGCAGCTGAGCCAGCTTTGGTATGAGGTGAGTGGGCATAGTGACAAGTGATTGCTCTTTCAAAAAGCTGTATATGATCATTTTCTTGCTGGCAGTGTTGTGAAGTGTTATCTGTATTAGCATCAAAATAGCAAGGAGATAGTTATGAAAACTATGAACTGTAAGCAGTTAGGTGGCGCTTGTGATGAGGAGTTTCATGCTAATTCATTTGAAGAAATTGCAGAGCTGAGTAAGCAGCACGGAACAGAAATGTTCCAGAAAAAAGATGCCGCTCATCTTAAGGCGATGGATGAGATGATGCAGTTAATGCAAACACCAGACGCAATGACGGCGTGGTTTGAGGATAAAAGAAAAGAGTTTGAAGCACTGCCAGAGAGCGAGTAAATATTGTTTTTGGGGTTTCTAATACTGTAATTGCACAGTTTGTATTAATTACCGTTTTACAAAATAATTTTTATACTGCCTATAGCATCGGTTGTGGTCGCCAATACTTTCTTTGGATATGGTCAATAGACTCTCCAAATGATTCGCATTACTTATGAATACTTCTTATTTAGCTCGTTTTTTTTCATCATCATTATACGAGTGAAGTGGGGCAAAAAGGGTGCCATGAGGGCGGTTTTTCAAGATGAAATTCATTCACGGATTATGGCGTATTACTGGAAAAATCAGATCTATGACTTTGCGAAAATTTAGATATACTGGATTTAGTTGATCGTAAACGCTGAAGAGGAGAAAACACTGTTTCGCTTAAATAGTCGCTTCACTTGAGTCGTTCATTTACTTTATTAAGTAAAACCTTTGATTAAGAAACGTCATTATTTGATAAGCGTCTATATAAGAAGTTTCATGCGTATTGTTTTGCCTTCGGGCTTTTATAACCGAAATCATTTCGGTTCTGAGGGGCTGTCTGACCGACCGCCCCTTTTCTATGTCTGCTCTTGAAAAATATCCTTCGTTTTTCCTTCGATAATTCAGTATCTTCTCGTAAACTAACGCTTTTTATAGAATTATAAATGGCTACTACTGATGTCTGATGTACTGACACACTCTATTGTTGAAGCGGGGCGCTGGATTGATGCTCAAGGTTGGTGCCCAGCAACGGGTGGCAACTTTTCGGCCCGCATTGATGCTGCATCGGCGTGGGTGACAGCATCAGGGCGTCACAAAGGCGAGCTCACGCCCTACGACCTGCTGCAGGTCGATTTGCATGGGCAGGCGATTAACTCTGCATTAAAGCCGTCAGCTGAAACGCTGTTGCATACGGCACTTTATGCGTTGGATGCTAATATCGGCGCGGTGCTACATACACACTCGGTAGCTTCTACTGTGTTGTCTCGTTTAGAAGTATCAAATACCTTGGCTTTAAAGGGTTATGAGATGCAGAAGTCCTTATCGGGAAATCACACACATGATGCCACTGTCTCTATCCATATTTTTGATAATACTCAGGATATGCAGGCGCTTGCGCAGCAGCTGAAAAGTAGCTGGGCAGAGTCTCCATTACAGTGGGGCTTCTTGGTAAGAGGGCATGGGCTTTATGCATGGGGCAAAGACATGGTTGAGGCTAGAAGGCACCTTGAAGGATTAGAGTTTCTGTTTGCCTGTGAACGCGACATGATGCTGCTAAAAAAATAGCGTATTTAATTTAGCAATGTGAGTGCCATTTGTACTTTAAGACGCCAGAAATAGAGAAATAACATGACCATTAAAGTAATTTTGACAGATATAGAAGGAACCACTACGGATATCCGGTTTGTACATAACGTGCTTTTTCCCTACGCACGACAGGCTTTGCCCGATTTTGTAAAAGGCCATTGGAATGAGCCTGCAGTACAGAGCATTATGGCAGAAGCTAGGCTAACATTAGATGCTCCTGATGCAGATCAAGCAACATTGATTCAAGCGTTTATTAATTGGATTGATCAGGATAAAAAGGTCACTGCTTTAAAAGCGCTGCAAGGTTTGATTTGGGTTGAAGGCTATAAAGGCGGCGATTTTACCGGGCACCTGTACCAAGATGCGTATGATTATTTAAAACAGTGGCACGAGCAAGGTATTGAATTAAGCGTTTTTTCGTCGGGGTCGGTGAAAGCCCAGCAGTTATTGTTTGGTTATAGTGATTTTGGTGATCTCACCTCTCTTTTTAGCCATTACTTTGATACAACCAGCGGCCATAAAAGAGAGAAGGCAGCATATGTTTCAATAGCTACCGCGTTACAACAGCTACCAGAGAATATCCTCTTTTTGTCGGATATCGTTGAAGAGCTGGATGCGGCACAATCTGCGGGCATGAAAACCTGCTTGTTAGCGCGTGAAGAGCTGCCAAAAAGTGCTGCACATAATGTAGTGAGTACATTTGAGTCAATTACACTACATGCAACTTAAAAGAAGGCCTTAAAGAGGCGCTCTAAACTAAGGTGGTTTTGTAGTGTGAAGTGTTCAATTTAGTGTAGACAGCTGTAGGCTAGGAGTAAGTAATGAGTGCAATAACCGTATATCAAGATAATGATACCCGCCAGCCAATACTGCACAGTGATGATGGCGATATTATTAAAAGTACGATGGCTGCTGTTGGTATTCGTTTTGAACGTTGGATGACTAATTGCCCGATTACACCTGAAATGTCTCATGAAGAAATTCTGCAGGCTTATGATCAGGAAATCGCAGAGCTGGTCAAAGAAGAAGGCTATAAAACTGTCGATATAGCAGCAATCACGCCGGATAATCCGCAAAAAGATGAATTTCGTAAGAAGTTTTTGAATGAGCATATTCACTCAGAAGATGAAGTACGATTTTTTGTTGCTGGTGAAGGTATGTTTTATCTTCATGTAGAAAATAAAGTCTATATGATTCATTGCTGTAAAGATGATTTATTATCGGTGCCGCATCAAACTAAACACTGGTTTGATATGGGGCCAGAGCCGCATTTTACCGCGATTCGTTTTTTTAATAACCCCGATGGCTGGGTCGCAGATTTTACTGGTGATGATATCGCCTCGCGTTTCCCGCTATTTGATGAGTAACCAATACCATGTCAAAAGGACGTGATAAACATCAGGAACGCCACCATAACTTAACTATGTTTGGTAAAGATTTGGTGCGTCGTTGTGGAGCACATTGCGAGCTGTGTGATGCTAGTGGAGAATCGCTGAGTATTTTTGAAGTGCCGCCTGTCGCAAATGATCCTTCATACGAGCATTGTTTAATGGTGTGTGAAACCTGTAAAGAGCAGGTAGAACGACCTAAGCATATAGACCCTAATCATTGGCGTTGCTTAGGAGCAACAATGTGGAGTGAAGTAACTGCAGCTAAGGTTTCGGCAATTGTTATTCTGAATCACTTGGCTAAAAAAGAGCCATGGGCGCAAGAGCTGCTTGAGCAGGCTTATCTTGAAGCAGAAGAAACAGAGTGGGTCGAACAATGGACGCTTGGTGTTAAGTAAGCTCGCCAGTAAAAATTGATACAGGCTGTGTTCACTGTGGGCGCTTTATTGTATTTTGATTGTAGCAATGAAAAATACAGGCGTACTTATGGAAAGTGATATCCAACCTACTGCAGCACCGAAACGTAGATTTCCGCTTTTTTTAACAGTCTTTTTGGCTGTGTTTTTGGCGATTATTCTGGGCGGGCTCTTTGTTAAGTGGGTTTATTTTCCCTCTTCATTTAGCCCAGTGAGCCTCTCTTCGGGTGAGCAAAAGCAGCTTGATAAAAAACTAAGCTTCTTTGGTATTCAGGTAGAAGATGGGTCGGCTGTATCAGACCCTAATAAGCCGCTTCAGCCTGAAGCGTATTCTGAGGCAGACGCGAGTCGTGAAGTTAAGTTTTCAGAGAAAGAACTGAATAGTTTAATTGCTAAAAATCCTGATTTAGCCAGCCGCTTTGCTATCGATCTTTCAGATAATTTAGCCAGTGCTAAGTTACTTATTCCTGTGGATCCGGACTTTCCAATACTGGGAGGTGAGACCGTCAGAATCAATGCCGGTGTTGAAATCGCATTTAATAATAACCGCCCGAGCGTCAAGTTGCGTGGGGTTAGTTTGTGGGGTGTACCTTTACCCAATGCGTGGATGGGGAGTTTGAAAAATATTGATCTGGTTGAGCAATATGGTGGTGAAGAGGGTTTCTGGAAGAGTTTTGCTGCTGGTGTGGCTTTTGTCAGAATAGACGACAATCAGCTGGTGGTTAAGTTGAAAGAGTAGCCGGTTGATAAGCGGCTATTAAAATAAGCCCGATTGATAAACTGCTATTAAATAAGCCGAGCTATATTGCTCGGCTTATTTTTTTGGATAAAAGTTTATGCCCAAAAACATTGACTAGTAAGCCGCCCATAATGAGAGCAATACCAAATGCCTGAATAATACTCAGCGTTTCATCTAGCACGATCCAAGCAGTCACAAGACCAATGACAGGTACCAGTAGTGTCAGTGGAGCAACCTGTGATGCAGGGTAATGTTTCAGCAGATGTGCCCAGCTACTGTAGCCAAAAATGGTGGCGACAGCTGCCAAATAAAAGACACTGGCGATAGATTTAAAACCGATGTTCTCTAGGCTTGAGAGTATTAAGTCAGACCCTTCAAAGCTGTAAGAGAGTAGTAGAAAAGGAATTGGCGGAATTAACGCACTCCACACCACTAAGCCCATCAAGTTAACATTACCCAATTGACCGATCTTACGATTAATAATGTTCCCCATGCCCCAGCTGGCAGCTGCTGCAATCGTTAAAGCGAAGCCGATAAAGGTCATCTGGCTGGCAGGTGTCTGGGTTGCCAGTAAGATTAAACCGGCGGCTGCAATAACCAGAGAGAGTACTTGGGGTAGTTTCCAGCGTTCACCTAAAAACATAAAGGCGAATATCATGGTGAATAGCATTTGTGCTTGAAGTACCAGTGAGGCTAAGCCTGCTGGCATGCCCAAGTGCATAGCGCTAAAGAGTAGTGCAAACTGCCCAAAGCTGATGGTGACACCGTAAGCAAGTAGCCATTTAAGCGGTAGTTTTGGCGCTTTAATAAAGAGGATGGCGGGAAAGGCAACCAGCATAAATCGTAAAGCGCCTAACAGCAGGGGAGGGAGTTCATCCAGCCCCCACTTGATAACAACAAAGTTAACCCCCCAGGCCAACACAACGAGTAATGCAAGACCCCAGTCCTTTAGACTCATTGTGCTCTCCTAGCGGTTTTTTGTTGATGCAGATATTGAGGTGACTAGTCGCTGACGACAGCCACACGTACTGCATCCATTTTCAACTTAGCAGCACTCAGTAACTCAAGGATACTGGCACGATCAGCACGTAATTGTGTGATCTCTTCAGCTCGGATAGAAGGATTTACCTTGCTTAACGCTTCCAATCGTTCAACTTCTTCATTGAGGATTGTTGTCGCTTTGCTGACGGCGCTTTCTATCAGTTTTTCCTGCTGTGCTTGGGCTACGTTTTCAGCTTTACTCAATACGCCACTGATCTGCTCTCGACCGTGACGAATCAGGTTTTGGGCTGCGTGGCGTTTAACGCGCTCACCTAATTTATTTAAGTGATTAGGTGTAATGATAGCGCTAAGGTTATTGCCGTTGTTATCTAGCACGACACGAACAGTCGCTTGCGGCTGGTAGCGCTGCAAGTTGAGGTGGCGAGGTGCAGCACAATAAAGAACAAACACGGCTTCAACCAATAGTGTGCCAGGAGCCAGTGGCGGAAGTTTGACCGTACAGATGGCTGTATTACCAAACTCGCTGCCAGTAATCATTTCCATCGCACCGGTCACCATAGGGTGTTCCCAGTTGAGGAACTGCATATCTTCGCGACTCAATGCTTCTTCACGAGAGAAGGTTGCAGTACATCCTTCATCAGGCAGCCCTGGCACACGGTGGTAGATCATCTGGTCGGTAGGTTGCAGGATCACCGAGTGCAGACCATTAGTTTGCTGGTCGACACCAAACTGATCAAAGACTTGCTCCATATACTCGACTAGCTGGTGGCGGTTTTCGGTATCTTCAACGGATTCAATGAGCTGAGCTGCTTGCTCAGGACGACATGAGCTCATTTCCAACAAGCGGTCACGGCCTTGTTGCATTTCAAGAAGAATCTTCTGCGATGCTTGCTGTGATTCAGCAATAAGCGTTTCAAAAGTCTCTTCGTCAGCGCCATCAAGTAACAGGCCTACTAAGGTGTCTTCAAACTGTGTAAACAGTGCTTGGCCGGCAGGGCAGGTATGGCGGAAAGCATTTATGCCTTCGTCAAACCAGCGTAGCAAAATAGCCTGTGCGCTGTCTTCGTAATAAGGGATATGAATCTGCACATCGTTTTTCTGGCCAATACGGTCTAAACGGCCAATACGCTGCTCTAGCAAATCAGGGTTGAGTGGCAGATCAAACATAATCAGATGTTGTGCAAACTGAAAGTTACGGCCTTCACTACCAATCTCAGAACAGATCAATACCTGTGCGTATTCTTCGGTGTCGGCAAAATAAGCTGCAGCACGGTCACGGTTGATGAGTGTCATCTTCTCGTGGAACATGGCGGAGCGAACACCTTTACGCAAGCGAATGTGTTCTTCTAGTGCCTGTGCTGTTTCGGCACTCGCGCAAATTAGTAGTGTTTTTTCGTGACGGTGGGCTTTAAGCCAGCCATCTAACCATTCAACACGAGGATCAAATTCGAGCCAGTCATCGCCTAGTGCAGATTCAGGCTTAAGAATCTCATCCAAAGAGAAATCGACCATGTCTGATGACAATTCATCGGGCATCGGCAGTGGATGAGGAATCAAAATTCTTTGTGGGAAACCATGTACGGCATCACGCGTGTTACGGAACAATACGCGCCCTGTACCATGACGATCCAATAGATGGTTAATACACTGTTGAATGGCTTCTTCAGCGTTTTCTTCTTGAACATCAGCAATGAGTTTAGCGGCTGTTTCTTCACCCAAAAAGCTATTTAATTCCGCTTGGATCTGCGCATCTGAGCTTAGCTGTGCAATACCGTTTTCGGCAAGTAGCTTTTGTACCAGTGCGTTGACTTCGGTGTAATGAACTTGCTCTTCGCGGAACTGCTCCAAAGAGCTGTAACGGTCAGGATCAAGCAAACGTAGGCGTGCAAAGTGGCTTTCTAAACCGAGTTGTTCTGGTGTAGCCGTTAGCAGTAACAAGCTAGGGATAACATTCGCCAGCATTTCGATAGTGGTGTATAGCGGGCTAGGTGCGTCCTCGCTCCATACCAAATGGTGTGCTTCATCAACAATCAACATGTCCCACTCGCAAGCGAGAATTTGCTCAACGCGGGTGGCGTTGTTGTTGATAAATGACTGGCCACATAAAATTAACTGAGCAGAGTCGAATGGGTTTTCTGATCCAGACATCTCCAGTGCAGTACAGCGCAGATCATCCATAATACTGAAGTGGAGATTGAAACGACGCATCATCTCGATCAGCCACTGATAGACAAGGCTGTCAGGCACGGTAATTAATACGCGCTTAGCACGGCCACTGATAAGCTGCTGATGTAAAATTAAACCGGCTTCAATGGTTTTACCCAAGCCTACTTCATCGGCAAGCAAAACACGCGGGGCGTAGCGATTAGCTACTTCGTGAGCAATATAAAACTGATGTGGCAATAGCTGAACACGTCCGCCAGATAAACCATAAGTTTCTGATTTTTGTTGCGCGTGTTGATGTTCGAGAGTGTTTAAGCGCAGCTTATAACGGCTTAGCTTGTCTACCTGACCGGCAAAAAGGCGATCTTGAGGACGATTAAACTGTACGTGGCTGTCCAGATCAATTTCCGGCACGATATGCTCATCACCTTCAGCATCGTTACCGATATAGATAAAGCAGCCGTTTTTCTCAATGCGCTCGGTAATTTCGATCTGTATGCCTGCACTGTTACTCACAGTGTCGCCTACAGGGTACTCTACCCGGCTAACGGGGGCATTATCGGTAGCGTATGTGCGCTCGTCTTCAGCAGCGGGGTAAACAATGGTGACGCGGCGATCTGCGTTAGATGTAACCATACCTAGGCCAAGTTCTGCTTCGGTATTACTGATCCAGCGCTGGCCGGGAATAAAATCTGTGACTGCCAAACTGATTACTCTCGTTCTGCTTGTTGAAAAAGCCATGCATGATATGAGTTTAACTCAAATGTTTAAAGATGCAGGCAACAATTAAAGCGTTTTTAACACGCCTTTCTTAATCTGCTCTTGATTAAACACACCTTTATCTAGAATCCAGCCAGTAATAAGGGCTGCCGGTGTGACATCAAACGCTGGATTGTAAACGGGCGTTTGATTTGGGCTCCAGCAAACATCACCAAAACTACCACTGACACCGCGTACTTCTGCTGCTGCGCGTTCTTCAATAGGGATCTGCTCACCATTTATGCACTCAACATCTACTGTAGTGTTAGGTGCAACCACATAAAAGGGCACATTATGGTGATACGCATTTACTGCTAACGAGTAGGTGCCAACTTTATTCGCAAAATCGCCATTCACTGCGATTCTGTCTGCTCCCACTAAAATACAGTCTACCTTCTTATCGCGCATCAGTAGTGCTGCCATATTATCGCAGATCAATGTATGGGCTATGCCGAGCTGTTTCATTTCCCACGCCGTTAGGCGGCCACCTTGTAATAGTGGGCGGGTTTCATCCACATACACATGGATATTTTTTCCCTGCTGGTGTGCTGCATTGATCACGCCAATGGCAGTGCCTACGCCAGCGGTTGCTAAACTTCCTGTGTTGCAGTGGGTTAAAATGTTGGCATTGGCAGGAATGAGCTCTGCACCCAGAGCCGCTATGCTGTTACACAAAGCGACATCTTCATGAAATAACCGCTCAGCCTCTGTTGGTAATGCGTCAGGCCCTGATGTTTGCAAAACCGCTAACATGCTGTCCATATTGTTCATCAAGTTAACGGCAGTAGGGCGCGCTGCGCGCAATACTTCTGCTGAGGTTTGCAGCGTAGTGGTGGGCGTTCCATTGGCTGCTAAATGCCCCAGTAGTAAGCTTGCACCAATACCGATAAGCGGCGCTCCACGAATCTGTAATTTTTGAATCATAGCGACCATTGCATCTACGGACTCGCAAGGCAGCCATTTCTCAACATGGGGGAGCTGATGCTGATCAAGCACATAGAGGGTGTTGCTTTGGTATTTAATACTGGTCGCTTGAAGGTCGTGCATTACAGGCTCTCAAGTAAGCCTGCATGAGAATACAGGCCCGATGAATTATGTATGAGATTATAACGCACTTATTATCTGGGTACTGCTGATATTGCCCTTTAAAGAAGGGTATTTTAAGAGATGAAAATGTAGCGGCTTATATAATAACTTTCTTACATAAAGAGTTTACATAAGAAGCTTATAAAAGCCGCGTATAAAAATGCTTAGATAAACAGTAAAACAACAGAGCTAGCTGTGAGAACGCCCATCGAGATGTTAAATCGTCGATAAGCTACAGCCGTAGACAGGTAGCGCCCAATTGCCATGCCAAAGCTAGCCCAGAGACTAATGGTGGGCAGGTTCACAATGCCAAAGATGAGAGCAACATAAAAAGCCGATTGAAGATACGCATCGCCAGGCAGTGTAAATGTAGTCATGGCACTAATAGACATGATCCACGCTTTAGGGTTTACAAACTGAAAAGCTGAGGCCTGTACAAAGCTAAAAGGAACATTGCTAGATGAGCTACTTTTCCCTGGCCCGTTAGCCGAGCCTATTTTCCATGCCAGATAAAACAGGTAGCAAGCGCCGACCCAGCGCAACCAACTGTGTAAATCAGGATATTTAGCAAAAATAACACCAAACCCTAGGGCTACCGACATATTAAGAAAAAACAAGCCACTGCCAATCCCCAGCATATGTGGAATAGTCCGCTTAAAACCGAAGTTTGCCCCGGAGGCTGTCAGCATCAAGTTATTGGGGCCCGGTGTGACAGAGGTCGTAAAAGCAAAGGTTATTAATGAAAGTATGTTGGCTAATAATAATTCAATGATCATGACTGTGGTTCCAATAACAGATGTATACGCCGGTTGCGTTTGCCTTTGTTTTCGATCTTGCTGATCTTGGCTGTGCCTATCTCTTTGAGATTTGCGACATGAGTACCGCCACAAGGCTGAAGGTCTACGCCATCAATCTTCACCATACGTACAGAGCCTGTTCCAGCAGGCGGTTGCACTGACAATGTGCGAACTAACTCAGGCTGTTGTTTAAGCTCTGCATCGCTTATCGCCATGGTGGTGACGGCTGCGTTTGATTGGATAAGTGCATTTAGTTGTTGGGTAAGTAGTTCTTTATCAAGCTTGGCTTCGCCCAAGTCAAAATCAAGACGGCTTTTTTCTATCCCGATAGAGCCCCCAGTGACACCCATAGGAATAAGAGAGCAAAGTAAGTGTAGGCATGAGTGCATACGCATTAACTGATAACGGCGGGGCCAATTGATCTCTATTTGTACATTATCGCCCACACAAAGCTGCTGAGTATCTCCATCAATGCAGTGTAAAATACGGTTAGGTGCATCGCCTTTAATCGTATCAACTACCTCTAACTTAGCGGATGGGGTTGTTATCCAGCCTTGGTCGCCGGGTTGGCCACCGCCTTGTGGGTAAAAAAGTGTTTGATCAAGCTCAAGATGATTCTCTGTGACCGCAGTGACGACAGCGCTTGCTTGAGTTTGGTAGCTATCGAGATTGAACAGTGCTGTAGTCATGAGAAATCCTTGAAATATTAAATTGTATGGGTACAATTATTGTTGGTTGTTGTAAATCGTTCCTTTTGTGTTGTTTTTACATCATATATTTCATAATTTTTGAGTCAATTGGTTTATTGTTACCATGACAATTTGGATTCCAGATTTAACTGAATATGCAGGGCCGCGTTATAAAGCCTTGGCAACAGCAATTGCTTCAGGCATTGATGATGGTGAGCTGATCGCGCAGCAAAAATTGCCGCCACAACGTCAGCTAGCAGATGCGCTGGGTGTGACATTAGGCACAGTAACGCGCGGCTATGCTGAGGCAGAACGGCGTGGCTTAGTGTCGGCTCGTGTCGGCAGTGGAACCTATGTAAATGAGAAAGGTGCCAAAGTACGGGATGAATTTTTGATCCCTGATCCACGTGAGGGCTTCATCGATCTGACGGTGAGCTTGCCGGTAAGGTTAGGCCAGCAGGAATTGCTGGCAGACACACTCGGACAGTTGCAGCATGATCCAGACACGCTCGCGCATATGCTGGAATATCACCCAGATGGTGGGTTTGAGCACCACCGCCAGGTAATCGCCAAGTGGATAAGTTATGGGGACTTTGCACCACACCCTGATAGCATCACCTTATGTAACGGTGGGCAACATGCGATTCAACTTGCGCTAATAGCGGCGTGCCGTCCGGGTGATACGATTCTTGCAGAAGGGCTGGCGTATCCTGGGTTAAAATCAATTGCGAGGCAGCTCAGTCTTAAGGTCATTCCAATACCGATGGATGAGCAGGGTATTTTATTAGATTCTATTACTGACTTATGCCGCCAATATAACCCTCGTTTGATCTATTGCACGCCAACCCAGCATAACCCGACCAATGTACAGATGACGTTGCAGCGAAGGCAGCAGCTAATTTCTGTGGCCGATGAGTGCCAGCTGTTGATTATCGAAGATGATGTCTCGGCGTCGTTAGTGCAAAACCGGCCAGAGTCTTTGGCATCTATGGCACCTGAACGTGTTTTTTATATAAGTAGTTGCTCAAAAGGGCTGGCGGGTGGCTTACGGGTAGGGTTTCTTGTATCACCACAGGCTTATCGAGACAGAGCCGCCTCGGCTTTGCGAGCCAGTTGTTGGATGGCTCCACCGTTAATGGTCGAGATAGCCTGTCGTTGGATTCAGCAAGGCGCGGCTATTCAATTATTAGCTAAGCAGCGCGAAGCGTTACAGGTACGTTTTGAATTGGCGAGTGATATATTTAGTTCGCTAGATTTTTCGGCCAGAGCTGATAGTTTTTTTGTATGGTTAGTGCTGCCAGAACATTGGCGAGCTAGTGCCTTTGTAAAAGCCGCCGAAGAGAAAAAAGTCCTGATTACTGCTGCAGAAAGCTTTGCTGTCGGTAACTACCCAGCACCGCAAGCCGTAAGGATTTGCATCAGTGCTGCAAAAGATCTTGTTTCGTTGGAAGAGGGTTTAAGAGTGCTTCAGCAGTTGGCGATTTCTGAGGTAGATGAAAAAATTGAAACATTTTAAACAGTGAAAATACGATGAACTACCTAGCACATCTATTTTTGGCCCAGCCTACGGTAGAGTCGCGCGTTGGGAATCTCTTAGGGGATTTTGCCAAAGGTGTAGTGGTTGCTCAGTTATCTGAGCCTGTAAAAAACGGCTTGTTAAATCATCGTGCTGTGGATCTTTATACCGATAATCATGCCATTGTTAAGCAGCTTAAAGGGCTGATGAGTACAGAGCGAAAACGCTTTGCGGGCATTATGTTGGATGTGGTGTTTGATCACTACCTTATAAAGCACTGGCATACTTTTAGTCATAATAGCTTTGCAGATAGTAGCGCTGTGTATTATCAGTCGCTCACGCAGGGGCAGGCGCTTATGCCAGAACCGATGCAGCGTGTTACCCAGCGGGTAGTATCGCAGCAATGGTTTGATTCATACCAAACACTGCAAGGCATTGGTTTTGCGCTGGACCGTATTGCAGGCAGAATACGCTTTGATCATGCTTTTTATGGATCTATCGAAGAGTTAACCGCACACCAAAATGAGATAGAGAACGGATTTTTAGCATTCTTCCCTGAGCTGCAACAGCATGTGGAAGAACTCAGGTTAGAGTAATTGCTTTTACTCATTATTTTCAAAGAATCGGGCATAAATAGATGACTTTTAAACTCACCGTTGTAGATCAATCACCCGTACAGCTTGGCACAGGTGGGCCAGAACTAGCCCCACATCTATCAGCGCAGTTAGCACAAGCATGCGACAAATTAGGCTATCACCGATATTGGCTAGCAGAGCACCACAATAGCAACAGCTTTGCCGGGCCATGCCCTGAAGTATTAATCAGCCATATTGCCAGCATCACCAAAAATATTCGGGTGGGCAGCGGGGGCGTTATGCTAGCTAACCATAATCCTTACAAGGTAGCTGAGCAGTTTAGAATGCTAGAAACGCTCTTCCCCGGGCGAATTGATCTAGGCATTGGCCGAGCGCCCGGCGGAGATGGCATCGCAAGCCAAGCACTAGCGTATCCCTATAAGCCAACACACGGCGAGCGTTATGCAGAACAAACACAGCTGTTGAGTAGTTTTTTACGAGGAGACTTCCCAAAAAATCATGCTTTTAATGATCTAAAAGTGATGCCAAGTGATGAGCCGTGCCCAGAACTCTGGATGCTAGGGACAAGTGGTGGCAGTGCCACCTTTGCGGGGCAGATGGGCTTTAGTATGTCGCTAGGCTTATTTATCAGCCCAGATGACCAAACTATCGCGATCATGGATGAGTATAAAAATGCTTATCAGCAATCCGGGCATGACGGAACGCCACAGACCATGATTACTATCTCGGCGTTATGTGCCCCCACACGCGAAGAAGCACTGTACCTTGCTGCACCACAAGCTTACTGGAAAGTGATGGCATTTCGCCACGGTGTGCGTAACCCTTGGTTAAGCCCAGAAGAAGCAATAAACAAGCTAAAACAGTTGCCCGTATCAGACCAGAGCTATTATCAGAGCCTAATTGACTCCGTAACGCTTGGCTCGCCACAAGAGTGTGCCAACCAGCTTGAGCAAGTCTCAGAATATTGGAAAACAGATGAAATAGGTTTAGTCACGGTGACGCACGATTTTGAATCAAGAAAGCGTAGCTTTGAATTGTTAGCAAAAGCCGTACTGGTTTAACCCATCAAAGGGGCTGAAAGTGCCCGCATATCATATATGTCTACAGGTTAAGCTCGCTCATCCTTAGGTGTACTCGCTGTTGATGAGCGGCGATTTAGATAATAAATGCATGCTTATGTTGAAGCGATTGGAGGGGGGCTTCTAGTGATGTTTTTCAGTTCGTCAAAGACAAAGAAGTATCATCATGAATTACTTCTCTAGATATGCTGGAAAAATAATCAATACTTCTGTTTAAAACGATCGTTTTAATTCAGCTTCTCTTCAGATGTCGTGATATATCTTGGCCGGGCATTGAACCTTGACTGAAGTCCTAAGAAGATCAGCTAAGTGGGTGAAAATGGCTAGCGCGTCAGCCATGAATAAATTTACCACCATGTAGTCACTGACTGATATTTTCTTCACTTGTAACAAGAATAGTAAGTGCTTGTCGATTCTCAGTCGGCAAGCACTTGCTGTGGAAGTACGAGAACGTATAGGTAACTGGTATCCGGGCAGTATTGGTACGTTTATTTAACGAAAAACTCGTATTCACCTTATTTAGCGTGTGACAGTAAGTGTGTGCACGTTATTCAGGGAGTGTTGAATTTAGGAGTTGGATTCATGCTTTAGTTAATTTATTCATAGTAATACTTGATGGTGAAATATGCTTAACCCATATGTGAATGTTCTTATTATTCAGTCAAAAAATTTAACTCAAGCAAAAGAATTTTATAAGCAATTAGGATTAGATTTTATTTTTCACAAGCATGGTTCAGGTCCTGAGCATCTTGCTTATAGAAATAATGGTGTTGTATTTGAGATATATCCGCTGTTAGCTGAAAGCACTTCAACTTCAAGTACTAGGCTCGGATTTAAGGTTGATTCAATAGATGCTATTTTCAAGGATGAAAAATTAAAAAATAATATTATTACTAGACCAAGAGTATCGCAATGGGGGCGTGTAGCAAGGCTTTCTGACCCTGATAACCATATCATCGATTTATTTGAGTCGGAATTGCAATAAATGATTAATAAAAATATTAAAAGATTGATGGGAGTGAAGCCTTCCGCTTCTGTAACAATTTTTAATCAAGCAAATAGGATGAAGAGTTCAGGGATTGATGTTGCAAATTTGAGTGCTGGTGAACCTGACTTTGATACACCTATGCATATTAAAAAAGCTGCACAAGATGCACTGTTACAAGGAAAAACAAAGTATCCACCACCTGCAGGTGTTCTTGAGTTAAGAGAATTAATTGCTAATAAGTTACGCAAAGAGAATAAATTAAATTATCAAGCCGAAAATATAATTGTTAGTAATGGGGGGAAGCAGGGGCTATTTAATCTGGTTTTTTCACTGATTGAGTCTGGAGATGAGGTGATTATACCCGCGCCTTATTGGGTTAGCTATCCTGATATAGTTAGACTGGCTGATGGTATTCCTGTTGTTGTAGAAACAAAAGAAAAAAATGCATTTAAGTTGACGGCTGAAATTCTTGAAGAAAATATAAATAGCAAAACAAAGTTACTTATTTTTAACTCCCCTTCTAATCCTACAGGAAGTGTTTATAGATTAGAGGAGCTAGAGGAAATAGCTGAAGTAGTTATAAAAAATGACTTGTTTGTACTCTCTGACGAAATTTATGAGAAAATTTTGTACGATGGTATTCAGCACCATAGTATCGCAGGAATTAATCAAGAGATGTTATCTCGTACAGCCGTGAGCAATGGTTTCAGTAAAAGTTATGCAATGACAGGCTGGAGGTTAGGTTATGTTGCGGCTCCTGTAAGTATTGTTAGGAAAATGACCACCATCCAAGGACACATCACTTCGGGTGTTTGTACTTTTGCTCAATATGGCGGTATTGCTGCACTTAGGGACTCTGATGAATATCTTCATAGTATGATGAAAAGCTTTATGGAGCGTCGTCAATATGTTTTAGAGTATGTTTCTCAAATTTTAAAATTAAATTATATTCAACCCGATGGTGCATTTTATATCTTTGTCAATATTTCTCCATTTGGATTAGGCTCTTTAGAATTTTGTGAGAGGTTACTTACTGAATATAAAGTCGCTGTTATACCGGGTGTCGCATTTGGTATTGATAGTTATATTCGTATTTCTTACGCCACAGACCTTGAGTCTGTTAAAGATGGTTTAGATAAATTAGGGAAATATTTATCTGAACTTTCAAAATCTAAATTAAATGTGAATTAGAATAATGAATAATGTAATACCATTAGATGTGACGCTACGTGATGGTAGTTTTTCTGTGAATTTCCAATGGACGGAATCTTCTATTCGAATAATTGTTGATTCTATCGTAAAGCTAGGGATCCCTTATATTGAACTTGGTTTTCATGGTGGTATAGGGGAATTACTGAAGGAGTTTACTAAAAGCCCATTGTCAATCACAGATGACTTTCCTCTCTCTCTAGCAAGAGATTTAGGTGATCAATATCCTGATACCCATTTTGTATTTATGATTCATCCTATTGCACTTGATACGCTGGATTACATAAAAATCAAGGAGTCAGGTGTTTACCTGTTACGCTTTGTTGAGCAGTTAGATAAACAGCAGTTGCATAGAAATATTCAAGCAGCAAAGTCTGCAGGATTAAAAGTTTCATTAAACATCACCAGTGCTTCGAAATATCCATTAGAAAAATTGATTGGAATTGCTTCTGAAGGCATTAAATCCATTTGCCCTGATGTGGTTTATATAGCAGATACCTTTGGTAGTTTTTATCCCAGTGATATAGCTTATATCTACAATTCCATTTCTGAAGATAATAAAAAAAATGTCAAATTGGGTTTTCATGCTCATGATAATCTATCTTTAGCCTTTTCTAATACATTAAGTGCGACGCAATCTGGAGCATCTTATGTCGATGTTTCTATTTTAGGGTTAGGAAAAGGAAGTGGTAACTTACAATCGGAACTATGGTGTATTAATGCTATTGCAAAAGGGGATGGCAGATATAATATTGAAGCTTTTTTACCTGCAATAAAAGAAATAAATACTTACCGAGAAAATACCGAAAGTAGAGAGTTACTCACATTGGTTGGAGCTGCCTACAATTTAAGCTCAGTAGAGATTGACAATTTATATGTATTAGGAAAAGAAAAGGGATTAACTGCTAATTCAGTCGCGTGTCAATTTATCGAAAATAGATTAAAAGGGCTATAAGAATGAAATATAAAATTTTAAGAAAGTTTCATATGGAAAAATTCAAATAAGTCTCCAGCCATGAGATAGGCAGTTACCCTTAACCACTAACAAATAGAAATTTAAGCATGGAGCAGCAACTGAGCTACGATGATAGAAGTAATGCTAAGAATTCATGGCTTACAGCAGCAGTGCCGTTTCATTGAGTCTGCGATGGGAGATGTACTATATGCATTTCCTTCATGCGTTTGTTTGAGGCCATATCTTTAGATCGGCGTTAGACCCGACCGGGTCTAACGCATAGCATTACGATGGGGGCAGCCACTGAGCAGGGCTAAATTCAGTTAATAACTTTCTGTATGATGAAGAGGTCTCTGTCATACGGCCAAGGGGTTGGAAGCAATGGGGTCAAGTGAAAGTAGAGGTCGTGGGTTAGTATCCGTTGCCAGTGATAGGTGAGTTAATGCGTATAGTGATTATCTGTTTCTTTATGTTTGTTTCAGTCGTTGTGAGTGCTGAGGATATAAAGCCTTTCACTTCTGACGGGTGTAGTGCTTTCCCCGACGGGACGTTTGAACAAAAGGAATTATGGTTATCTTGCTGTACTGCGCACGATTATTCTTATTGGCAAGGCGGTACGTACGAGGAAAGGCTTATTGCCGATAAGCAACTACGGCAGTGTGTTGCTAAAGTAGGAAAGCCGAAAATCGCAAGCTTAATGTTAGCGGGCGTTCGTGTTGGAGGAAGCCCTTACTTCCCTACATCATTCAGGTGGGGGTATGGTTGGTCTTATCCTCGTTTCTATAAGGCATTAACAACAGCCGAAAAAAAGCAAATAAACGCTATAAAAAATCACCTATAAAAATCATGATTAAGTATTGTTGCATCGTAGGTTGCTCATGGCCGTTGTTTTGCTAGGATGCTTTTTTACAGAGCTAGCTTTTAAGGGTAGATATGTATACAAACGAAGATCTTAACTTTGCAGTTAAAAAGGGCATATTCACAGCAGATGCGGTAGATGAGTTTAGGGCGCAGCTAGAAAGTGCTAAAAAAACGCACTTTGCAGATGAAGAAAATTTCCGTTTGGTGAGTAGCTTTAACGATATATTTGTCGTGATTGCTTGTTCGTTGCTGCTGTTTTCTTCGCTCTGGGTGGGCGAGGGGGTAAGCGAAGGGCTGGGAGGGCTGATTTTTGCTTTGTTGTCGTGGCTGCTAGCTGAAATTTTCACCCTCAAAAGAAAGATGGCTTTGCCTTCAATCGCTTTGTTATTGTCATTTGTTGGTGGCGTCTTTAGCTTCTGCCTGAGCTTATTTGATGATCCCGCTGAGCTTGCATTTATTATTGCTTCAACGGTGTCTGCTATTGCTGCATGGTTACATTGGAAACGTTTTAGTGTGCCCATTACTATTGCTGCGACTACGGCAGCATTAACAACGCTCATTGTTTCTATCGTACTGAGTCTATTCCCCGATACTAAGGCTTATATGCTATTTGCCTTCTTTTTATGTGGTGTCGTTATTTTTAGTTTTGCTATGTATTGGGATTCTTCTGATATTACGCGTACCACACGTAAATCTGACGTAGCATTTTGGTTGCATTTATTAGCAGCTCCTTTGATTATCCATCCTGTTTTTACTGGGTTAGATATATTTGAAGGTAATGAAGATCTCAGCAATATGCTGGTTGTGGTAGTGCTTTATATCTTCATGACGCTGTTATCCATAATTGTGGATCGTCGTGCCTTTATGGTGTCGTCATTGGCTTATGTTATATACGCAATTACTGCTATTTTGAACGAGATTGGGGGCGTTGGTCTAAGCTTCGCACTAACCGGCATCTTTATAGGAAGTGCGCTATTAGTACTGTCGGTATATTGGCACTCGATTAGAGCAGGGTTGTTAGGGCGCTTGCCTTTGAATGTTCAGCGCTATGTTCCTAAGATTAACTAGAAGTAACAGAGATTAAACTGGATATACCATGGATAAAAATTACACCTATCGAGACCGTCAAATTGAGCTCGATACCGATAAGCAGTTTCGTCTTGGCGAAGGGAAGATCAGCGGCTACTGTTCGGTGTTTCTTGGGGCGTTGAGTCTTTTAGCCGTTATTGCTTATCTATTTCCTTCTTATTTAACCACTAACGAATTACGCAATGTATATGATGCCGCTGTTCTGCAAAATGTACTGAAGTATGGAATGTACTTTTCTTTGTTGTTTGGGTTTATCACTTTCTATCTCAAGAGATACCGCCTCATGGGGGCTGTAGGGATCTCTTTAACAAGCTGTGCATTTTTGCTCGGTGGTTACACTGTGCCTGTTGGCGCAGTAGAAGCTAAGCGCTTATCGTTAGGTGTGGACTGGCTAATACTGGCATTTTTAGGCTCTGTTATTATATTTCTGGCGCTTGAAAAACTATGGCCCAAGTATAAGAACCAAGTCATTCTGCGCAGCGGCTGGGGTTTAGATCTTTTCTATTTTTGCTTTAATCATTTAGCCATTTCGGCGGTGTTGGTTTATGCAAACTATCATGTCAGCCATTTTGATTGGGCCTTAAGTGCTTCATTACAAGAAAGCATACAGTCAATGCCGATACTACTTCAGTTTTTTCTGGTGGTGTTGAGTGCTGATTTTGTACTGTATTGGGAGCACCGTTTGTATCACGAGGTTAAATGGTTGTGGCCAATTCATGCCGTGCATCATTCAGTTGAAAACTTAGATTGGTTGGCAGGTTCTCGTGGGCATTTTATCCAAGTGTTTTCAGAACGAGCCATGGTGATGGTACCGCTGTACTTGCTGGGTGTTGATGAAACCGCTTTGAATATTTATGTAGCCTTTGCAGCATTACAAGCAGTGCTTATTCACTGCAATACTAACCTTCCATTTGGCTATTTGAAGTACGTTATTGTTACGCCCCAATTCCATCATTGGCATCATAGTTCTGAGAAGCCGGCTATTGATACCAATTATTCAGCGCATACTATTCTTTTTGATTGGCTTTTTAATACGATGCACTTGCCGAAAAAACATTGGCCTGCTGAATATGGTACAACTAAAAAACTGCCGGAGTCTTTTATTGGCCAAACGCTATACCCTGTTACCAGTCAGTTGAAAAATAGAAAAAGTGAAACGCATCAATAATAGGGTATACCAGCCGATCTAATAAGCGCTGAAAGTAGTTTAATTCGCCGTTACGCTTCATTAATGTAGAGGTTATTACGATGAAAGAGATCACAAGAATTAATCACGTTGGGCTGAGGGTAACAAGCTTGGAAGTGGCACGTGGATTTTATGAAAAGCTTGGGTTTGAGTTTATCGTTGGGCCTATAGGGCCAGAGCCTGTTGCAGTGATGGAGCATCCTTCGGGGGTTAATATTAACTTTATTTTAAATGCCTCTGATGGAAAAAAACTAAATGTTCTGATGGACGTGCCTGAGAAGCATACCGGCTTTACGCATATTGCGTTGGAGGTAACAGATCTTAGCGCAGCACAGTCGTACTTGGAGTCAATAGATTATGTGATTACAGAGGGGCCCATTGTCACCCCAGAGGGAGCCTCGTTTATTTTCATAAGGGACCCAGATGACAATGTGATTGAGTTTCATCAACCCGCATCATAGCAAAGGATTATTTGATTCGTTAATTTAGGCTAAGCGTTAGCTTAAAGAGATGGCTTGAATATAGTGCTGTTAATTTATAAGGAATTGTATGAAAGAGTCGGATCTTTACCTTCCGTTAAAGCATTTTTTAACCTCTCAGAATTATGAAGTGAAGGGGGAGGTTCACGATTGCGATGTGTTGGCCGTGCGTGCTGAAGAGCCTCCGGTTATTGTCGAGCTTAAGTTATCGCTTAATCTTAGCGTGATTCTCCAAGCCGTTGAGCGGCTTTCGTTAACATCGAGTGTTTATATCGGCGTGCCTAATCGTTGTAGTAGCTTGGAGCGAAAGCGTAAGAAAATTATTAAGTTGCTGCGTATGCTTGGTCTAGGGCTTATGGTGATAGAGCCGGTAAAGGAGGGGTATGTTAAGGTGCTTCTGGATCCTGGTGAGTACAAACCCCGCAAGTCAGAGCGGCGTAAAGTCTGTTTGTTAGGTGAGTTTTCAAGACGAGTAGGTGATCCGAACCTCGGCGGCGTAGAAAGAAGAAAAGGCATCGTGACGGCTTATCGGCAAAAGGCTTTGCTCATTGCTCAGTTTTTAAGGGAGCATGGGTCAACAAAAGCTGCGCTAATCTCCCTGCGTATTCAGGAACCTAAAGCGCGAGATATTTTATATAAAAATGTTTATGGTTGGTTTGATAGGGAATCACAAGGTATTTATGCACTCTCTCCTCGTGGGGAGCAAGAAATACCTTTTTGGGAGAAAAGTCAGATCAAGCCTGAATTATAAACCTAGCTATTGCTGCTATTACCTCTGGTTAGCGCCCCCCGTTATAACACTGCAAACTCTACTCACTTGGCCTAGGTTTTGTGGTGTTGACCCAAAAAAAATCACAGCTCTCTACCATAGAGTCCATAGATTATAGCTATCGTATGCATAGCTAAAGCTAATTAAGAATGTTGATGCAGGTCAGGACTATCAAATAGCGTTTGCTCTAATGTTGTTCGTGCTGGATTTTCCAGCTTTCTTTAGACATAAACACGCTTAATAAAGAGCCCACAGATGGCGCTCTATCCTTCTCAACTGGCAGGCTGCGTAGGATAAAGCCCCATCGTGCGGACCTCTCAAGGAGATTGATATCATGAAACGGCAATCTAGTCTGTTTTTTTTTAGTTTAATTGCTTCGTTATCTGTTCAAGCCGCAGAACCCATTCAGCCTATTGTTGCTCATCAGGCTAGCGATCAGGCTAAAGTAGAGTTAGGAAAAAAGTTGTATTTTGACCCACGATTATCCAAGTCCGGGTTCATTTCTTGTAACTCATGCCATAACCTGAGTATGGGTGGCACGGATAATATGCCGACGTCGATTGGCCATAACTGGTCATTAGGCCCTATTAATGCCCCGACAGTGTTGAATAGTAGTTTGAATGTAGCGCAGTTCTGGGATGGCCGTGCTAAAGATTTACAGGAGCAAGCGGGAGGGCCCATCGCAAATCCGATAGAGATGGGTTTTAGTCATCAATTGGCCGTCGAAATGTTAGAAACCATTCCTGGTTATCGGCGCGAGTTCAACAACGTGTTCAATGACAAGCCGATTGATATTAAAAGTGTCACAGATGCTATTGCGGCCTTTGAAGAAACCCTCGTAACGCCTAATGCCCCCTTTGATTTGTATCTAAAAGGAGATCAATCTGCAATTTCTGATCAAGCCAAAGCAGGCTATACATTGTTCAAGTCTATTGGCTGTACCGCATGTCACAATGGTGTAGCGGTGGGAGGTAACTCTTTTCAGAAAATGGGGTTGGTGAAACCTTATAAAACAACGAATAAGGCGGCGGGAAGGTCTGCTGTTACAGGGCAAGAAATAGATCGTTTTAATTTCAAAGTACCGACTCTACGAAACGTCGAACTTACCTATCCCTACTTTCATGATGGTGCTGTTTGGAGCCTTGATGAAGCTGTGGGAACAATGGCAGAACTACAGTTAGGTAAAAAGCTTAAGGAGCAAGAAGTGGCTCAGGTCGTTGCTTTTCTGAAAACCCTAACAGGGGATCAGCCGAGTTTCAGATTACCGCAATTGCCTCCATCAACTAATCAAACTCCACGACCAGACCCCAGTGCTAATTAGTATTGTGAATCTCTGAAAAAGGAGACAATACTCCACTACTACCTTGCAGTTTTGGAGTAATGACGAAGCCTTAATTCATGTTGTTAAAGTGACTATACAAGTAAACACTAACAACTAAGAAATTAGGCTTTGTCACATTACTAAACTGCGTTTTTATCTGCTGCGAAAGTTCTTATCCAGTTATGAGATTGAAATACTCAGCAAGTAGTTTCCTGTTGAGTATTTTTATTGCCATAGACGGCATAGGCAATATCTGTGAGCTTACTAATGATGAGTTGTCCTGTTTCGGGACGTCCCATACGGATAGCAAGATCCGCTTCGCGCTGGCTTAAGCTGAGTTGGCTAGCATCAGCAATCAGCTCTAGTTGTATATCGGGGTAGCGGCGCTGAAAGTAAGGCAGCTTTTTTAATAAGTAGCCATTGATGAAGGTACTAACGGATGTTATGCGCACTATGCCAGATAAGTTTTTATCTCGGCTATTGAGTTGCTGATTTATTAAGCTAAATTGTGCCTCAAGCTGCATAGCTGTTTGCAGAATCTCTTCTGCGTCAGCGGTAATAACGTACTGTCCATTGGGCCGGTCAAACAACCGGCAACCAAGGTCTTGCTCTAGTTGCACAATTCGGCGCGCTACCGTGGTGCTATTCACTTTTAATGTTTTGGCGGCTCCGCCTAGCGTTTCGCTTCGATAGAGCGCAAGAAAGTATTTAAGATCATTCCAATTCATACTGCAATTTTGCATTAATAGTCTGCAGTTTAGTAGGTTTCCGCTGTATTTATGCAGGAGTAATCTGATAGCACTTAATAAAAATATGAATAGGACAGGTAGATAACTATGATTACTTTATATACTCATCCAATGCACACCTTGTGCTCAAAAGGTCCGTCTTGTTCTTGCAGAGAAGGGATTAGCTTGGGAGCCTAAACTTATTAATTTGCAGCAAAAAGAGAATCTTCAAGCTTGGTATCTCAAACTTAATCCATTAGGTGTTGTGCCTACACTGGTTGAAGATGGGCAGCCGGTGATTGAGTCCTCTATCATCTGCGAGTATTTAGAAGATCGTTACCCAGTCCCCTCATTACGCCAAGGAGCGCCGCACCAGATAGCCCAAATGAGACTGTGGCTGAAACACATTGATATCAAGCTACATCCCTCATGTGGTGCCTTGCAATGGCCCTTGATTATGCGCCCTACATTATTGGAGAAAACGTCTGAGGAGCAACAAAACCTGATTAATCAGATTGTAGAAAAACCACGCAGGGAGCGACAAAGAAGGCTTTTGGAGATGGGCTTGAATGCGCCTGATGTGTTTGATGCGGTGCGTACTTATGCGCTCACAGTTAAGAAAATGGAGCAGGCTTTACAAAGCCAAAAGTGGTTGGCAGGTGATCAGTTTTCATTAGCGGACTGCGCCATGGCTCCATACTTTCAAACGCTTTTACAGTTTGGTTGGAGAGAGTTTTTTGCAGCTTCTTCCAAAGTTGATCAATGGGTTAAGCAGGTGTGTGAGCGCCCTTCATTTATCAGTGCAGTGAGTGCTGATTTTTCAGAGGACGCTTGTCGCGAGCTTCTGTTGTTGGGTGCTGATGCGTGGCCGATTATTGCGCAGCATTTGCAGGCAGATTGAGTGTTGAAAAGTGAATAAGGGCTAGAAGAAGAGCTGCGGTGTGATTTTACAAACGAAACGATGGGAGTACTCTAGAGGTTGTCGGGCCTTTCTCTTTATGGGTTTGAGTACCTTTCAACTGGCAGTTGCTAGTGATGATAAAGGCTCAATCAGCATCTATACCCTTTGCTTATCTTACGATACATAAGGGTTAAGGAAAGGGAGAGTTATTATGAGTAACTATAAAATTGGCAGAGATATCGGTAACCTGTTTGCTCGGGTTAATATT